>NZ_JBQFXD010000004.1:0-378140 GCF_056540665.1 Ruegeria sp. AM4
CTCATCTGCACATGCCCACCAATGTCAGAATACGAAGACGCCGCCGAATAAAACACAACCAACATAACCCCGCCATACAATCGGCGGGGTTCAACTGAAAACGGTCGGCCCCTCTCTGGGGTCAATCAAACCCAGCCCGACCAAGGTGCCATGAAACACTACGTCGTCAGCAAAGATCACGCGCATTGCGCCAAACCCACAAGCCTTGCTTCGGAGCGCGTGCAGCAGATTGATGTCATTCTGCGATGTGAGGCTGACAGAGCGTCGGCGGAACCAATTGTGGAATTCTACCGCGCACTCAACGCGCTGGTCGAAACCCACAACTATGTCGTCAATTTACGCGTTTTGTGCGAGGAGCCCGTGGGCGGTCCGCTCTACTGGGCCGGGCGAACAGCTCTCTTTTGGGGCGATTTTGAGTTCGCCTGGGCGCCAGTTGGCGCAGAGAGATCCTGGGCGGCGCAGGTGTTGAACCTGGCACCCAGATCGCTTCTTGTTGGCGGGGCTGTAATGCTGTTGGCGCAAATCGGCGGATCGGGTCGAATGGTCGCTGCGATCCATTCCAGTTTTGACGCTGCGGCGCGTGAAAGCGGAATAACCAATAGCGGGACCGCGACCCATTTTTCTGCGGAAGGACGCACGCATAGTGCCAACACGCGTCTGAGTGCGCTGCGGCTGATGGCGAACTTGGTGTCATTGGATCATGGCGAGCATCTCGCCGATACGTTGCGCAGATATGTGGGGCTGGCAGAGCCAGATCGAAAGATCGAAAGCCAGGTCGCAAACCAGCTCATCCGCCGCGCCAGCGCGGATAAGTTGGTTGTGCAGACAATGGACAAAATGCTGGAGAACATCGAAGATCCGCTGCGGATTTCCGAGCTGTCCGATCTGGTTGGCACGTCCGTGCGTCAGCTTCAACGACGGTTCCTACTAAAAACAGGTGCGAAACTGCTCGCGACCTATCAGTCGTTGCGATTGGAGCGTGCGGGTGGCCTGCTGGCCTATTCGGACATGCAATTGATTGAAATTGCATCCGCGACAGGGTTTTCGTCTCGATCCGCGATGTCGCGCGCGTTTGTGAGACACTATGGCTTGCGGCCGGAACGCGTTAGAGAACAAAGGTTTCTTGGAAAGGCACCTGTTTAAAAAGCGTCGGAAGTGATCGTCAAATTTCAACGCATCGCCGATCTGTGGCCGACCAAATCAGCAACAGCCACTTGATCGCAAACGTGCCCGATCCGGCACCGGCTCGCCCTGATAAACTTTGCCCGTTGTTTATGCGGTGTTATTGCCTGATTTTCGAGATTTGCAGCGAGCCCTGAAATCGGATTAAAACAGCACAGAAACCCGGAGCAGCGATATGTCAGACCTTCTCAGAAAACCTGTCGGCACAGATGGAAAAGTGCATGATATCACTCCGGAAAGCGCCGGGTGGCAGTATGTCGGGTTTGGTTTGTATCATCTGCGGGCTGGTGAACGGGTGGCCGAAGAGACTGGCACGACCGAAGTGATCCTGGTCATGGTTGAAGGCAAGGCAAAGATTACCGGTGCGGGGCAAGATTGGGGCGTGCTGGGTGACCGGATGAGCGTGTTTGAAAAAACACCTCCGCATTGCCTCTATCTGCCTGACGGAAGTGACTGGGTTGCTGTGGCCGAAACCGATTGCGTGATAGCGATCTGTTCCGCGCCGGGCAAAGGCGGCCACGAGGCGCGTCGTATTGGGCCTGAAGGTATTACCCTGACTGAACGCGGCAAGGGTGCAAATACCCGGTACATCAATAATATCGCGATGGAGGCGGAAGACTATTGCGACAGCCTTCTGGTCACCGAGGTTTTCACGCCCGCAGGCCATTGGTCATCCTTTCCAAGCCATCGTCATGACGAGGACGACTTCCCCCGGATCACCTATCTGGAAGAAACCTATTACCACCGTCTGAACCCTGCCAACGGGTTCGGTATTCAGCGGGTCTATACGGATGACGGCGAGATGGACGAAACCATGGCTGTCTCGGACGGCGATGTTGTTTTGGTCCCGCGCGGGCACCATCCCTGTGGCGCCCCCTATGGGTTCGAGATGTATTATTTGAATGTCATGGCGGGTCCGCTGCGAAAATGGCGGTTTGTTCCGGCGCCCGAGGTAGAATGGATTCTGGAACGCGACGGCTGAGGCGCGCCTATCTGGACGCAAGCCGGGGATTATGCAGATCAGGTCAGAATGGGCGGGCCGTGTCGCTCTGTCAGTAGCTCTATGGCGGCTTCGAGATCAAGGATTCCGGCGCCGGTTCTGGCATTCCATGCGCCTTTGTCCACTTTGCGCGCGCTGTCCGTCAGCGCCACGCGCATCTCGTTGGGCGAGACCTTGTTGGGCTTCCAGCCATGGCGCAATGCCGCGATCGCCCCGGCAACAACCGCCGAGGCCGCCGATGTGCCGCCGCTGCGCAACGATGCATCATGTGGCTCAGCAAACCAGCTTGGGGCGCAGAGATCAGGCTTGTGGTCACGCGCGTCACCGAAATCGAAGATTCCAGGTCCTTGTGAGGACATGCCAACCCACTGCCCGTCCGGGCGTACCGCCCCGACCGAGGTCACGTCTGGCAAAGAGTTGGCCCCGAAAATTGACTGCCCCGGCATCCGGTCATATCCCGGCGCGCGCGGGTCTGCGCAGAACTGCCCGTTGTTGCCTGCGGCAAATACGATGTCGCCGTCTTTCCCCAGATCGGAAACGATCTTATTCAACGGATGCGAGGGGTTGCTGGTATAGTCCCCGCGGATCGACTCGCCAAACCGGTTTACAATTCCCCAGGCGTTAAGAAACACCCAGGCCTCGCCCGGCTTTATGTATTTGTTCTTGAACGCGAACTTGGCAGATGACGCATAGCTGGCAAACTTCAACACATCATCGATGCGCTTGGGCAATAGCGGCAGGTCGAAAACCTTGGCTTCGGGGGCTGCATTGACGATCGAGCGCAACAGCATCGAACCGTGCCGTTTGCGCAGGTTTACGTAAGGGTGTTTGCCTTCACCCGGGAGTTTGGTCTGGCCGTCCGCGTCGGCTTGCATGCCGCCACCATAAGTACCGCCAATCGACGTCACATAATCTTCGTTTATTCCCTGATCGACCACAACAATATTGACCCCGCGCCCAGTAAGACCCGCGTCTTTGAGAGCAGAAAGGTTGATCAGAGCCTCGGCCTGATCTCTGGTGCTGAACTGATAGCCTTTGCCGGTACCACCGCACCAATGTTGCCCTCTGAGCGCAAGATCCAGCCTGCTGGGAAATATCTCAATTCCGATGGTCTCGGGCGCCATCAGGGCCGGAGCGCGCAGCTTTTCGAACACCTCCTGATTCAAAGATTTGTCCAGGCCGCGTAGAGAAACGCTGTACCCGTTGTCCCCTTCCGGATCAGGGTCGGGAAATGCCTTGCCGTTCTCGTCGACCAGCGTCCAGGGGTTGTTGCTTTGCTCTGGATCAATCAATTCCCGTTCAGTCAGGATTTGCAGCGGGTCGATCTCGGCGCGAATTAGAAGCTGAACGAGCGCGTTCTTGTTCGGGGCAAAAAGAAACAGATCAAGGTCCATGCGCAAACTCCGTTTTGTGTCCGAAGGGTCTGGGGCACGCGCCCTGACAATCCGTTCGAATACCAAAATTGCGTCTGATGCGGGTTTGAAAATATTGGCCCGTATTTGGAAATAATGCAGACGCAGCCTACCTTATGCTTAGACTTTATCGCGAATCGACGCATAATGCACCTTTTGAGGTGGTTGGTTTAATGAGTCATTGGGGGACTGCCGACATTTCAATCGGCCCGGCCGACACGGCGATGGGGCAGGACACAGGTTTGAGTGCTGTATTGTTTCACTCACCTGAACAATCCATTTCCGCCCCGGGAGCGCGTGGACCCATCGGCGTTCAGGGCGCGCAGGTCGACAAGACTGAACGGCGTATGCTGTGCGTGTCATTCATCGACGTTGTTGGTTTCTCGGCCCAAATGCGTGCGGATGAAGTTGGAACATTTCACCGCTGGGTCGATATGCGTGACGATGTGGTTCTGCCGTTGCTACAGCAATTCAGCGGCCAATTGGTCAAACTGACCGGTGACGGGATCATGGCGACGTTCGACAACGCCGTTTCCGCCGTCAAATGGAGCGCCGAGCTACAGATGAAGGCACGGCAACGTCGACAAGGGCTGTCGTTGAGGGTGTCGCTGCATTATTGCTCGGTCCTGCGCGACGGGGATGACCTGTTGGGTGACGGCATCAACGTTGCGGCCCGGTTGCAGGAACATGCGCCGGTCGGAGGTGTCATCCTGACCGACGCGGTGGCCGAACAACTCTCGGGTCTGCCGGAATTGGCGACGCGGCCGATTGGTATGCTGAACCTGCGAAAGATGCAGGGCCGCGTCGGCGCGCATGAGTTGATCACCGATGGGCGGCCATCTTCGGACATTCAGAAGATCGAACAGGCGTTACCGACCATCGCGGTGATCCCGCTGGCCAATATCGGCGGCAAAGAGGAAGACGGTTACCTGTGTGCCGGCATTGTCGAGGACATCGTGGTCTCACTTTCCGGTCAGCGCGACCTGATGGTCATTTCGCGGTCATCGACGCTGTCTTTGGCGCGGCAGGCGGTCGACCCGCGCGTGGTTGGTCAGGTACTTGGCGTCCGCTATGTGATCACTGGTACACTGCGCCGATCCGGGGATCGAATTCGCATTTCAACCGAGCTGCTGGATACGGCATCGGGGCAGCAACTGGCCAGCCTGCGCAGGGATTTTGACTCGGTCGACGTTTTTGCCGTTCAGGACGAGATTGTGGAATCGACGCTTGTGCATCTTCTGCCCGGGATGCACTCGGCCGAGCGTCGCAGGACACTGCGCAAATGGCCGGGATCCTATACGGCGTATGACGACTATCTCAAAGCGCTGGATCAGATCGGCAGTCTTGAACGCCAGCCTTTCGACGAGGCACGTATCCATCTGTCGCGTGCGATGTTGGGCGATCCCGGGTTTTCGTCCGCTTTCGCGTGGGCCGCGCGCTGGCACAGCCTTCGGGTCGGGCAGGGGTGGTCCGATGATCCGCAACGCGACGCCAACGAAGCGCTGAACCTTGCCCAACAGGCGATTGGTCTGGACGAACAGAACGCGCTGGCACTGGCAACCTACGGCCATGTTCAAGGGTATATGTTTGGGGATTACGAAACCGCGATCATTTATCTTGACCGGGCGCGCGATACCAACCCCAACAGTTCGATTGCGTGGCTTTTGTCCAGCGTGACCCTGTCGAGCCTGGGCCGTACCGACGAGGCGATACAGGCTGCCGAACGTGCATTGCGTCTGTCCCCGCTCGATCAGCGCCTTTTCATCTATTACGTTTTCCTGGGCATCGCCTGTTATGACGCAGGGGATTTTGACCGCGCTGTCATGTGGCTGTCGCGTGGGTTGGCGGAAAACCCACGCTACACTTCGGCCTTACGGACGCTTGCAGTGTCCCATGTGGCTCGTGGCCAAATCAGCGAGGCCCGCAATGCGGTCGCGCGCTTGATGGAGCTCGAGCCCGGTTTTCGCATGTCGAGCTTCAAAGGCACCCGTCGATTGTACAGCGACCCAGCGCGCGCCGATCTTTTTCGCGCCCGTCTGACAGAGGCGGGCGCACCGGAATGATATTGAGTGAAAGGAGATTGTTATGACCGGATCAGCAGGATCATTTGGACCATTTGACGCCCGCGATGCACGAGACGCCCGCGACGCGAGAGATGCGCGGGATGCCCGCGACGCGCGTGGCGATGCGGGGTATGGAGGCAGCCCCAGCTATCTCAGCCTTGGAATTTCGCCGCACACCAAGCCGGAGGGCGGATCAGAGGTCGAAGACCAGTGGTGGCCCGGCAATCAATGGCCGCCAACCCATCCCGTTGGATACGACGGGGGCAATCCGGTGCCATTGCATGCTATTTACAGGTCCTTCAAAGAAGACAGCTTTTGGAACTGGTCCCCTGGTAATCGCGCGATTGCATTTCTGTCAGAATTCGCGGCGTTTTCCAGCGGTACAGACAATATTCCTGACTGGACCAAGATTATCCTGCAGGTTCCAGCGGTTAACCAGACCTTCCCTGATAGCTCGACTGTGCCTGGTACGAGGTTTCCAGAGATTTTGCCGCCAGCTGGATTGGAGAAGTTGGAGGCAGCCGATTTCAAGCTGGAGGACGAATTGAAGGAACTGATTGGCCTGATCGAATACCGCGATGGCGCAATGGGCGAAGCAATTCAGCAGCGCGGCACGATCATTGGTTATTTTCAGGGTATCTTGCCGTTTACCTATCTATCGCACCGTTACACCGTGCAACTGTGTCATATGGCGCTCGTCGTGGCGCAATTTCTGGCCTTCAAATACAAAAAAGGCTTTGACCGCCCGCGTCCGTCGCAGTTGCATCCCGGATTGGCACCGCCGATCGATGTGCCCCAGCACGCTTCGTATCCCAGCGCCCATGCGACCGAGGCCTGGTGTGTCGCTTATTGCCTGAACGAAGTGATCGTTGACCAAGACGAGAACAAGCTGATGGAAATCACGCACGACGATGCTGCGGGTGATCCGAAAGTTGTGCGAAACCCGCTTTACGACATGGCGACACGAATATCGCGCAATCGCGAAGTGTTGGGCGTGCACTACCCCTCGGACAGTGAAGCCGGGAGAAGGCTGGCCAATTTCGCCGTCCCAATCATGAAGCAATGCCAGACGATTGGACACCCAGACGAAGGGCTGCTGGCCCGAGCCAAAAACGAATGGAAGGAACTGGCCTGATGGCCAGCCCTTTCAAATCTTCAAGCTCAGAAGCAGGGATGCGCGGGACTTTGGGGGGAGACCCAGATCAAGCCTGTCTCGGTCTCTGAGCTTGGATACGTCCGTCAGGCGAAGTGGCGGTCCTGTGGCTATCAGGCGGCGCCAGAATGAGGCGCAAAGGTTGGTCATAATACTCTCCGTAAAATCTAACTGTAGTATTGTATCTGGTCAGCCACCCCGCAAATTTCTAGGCAGGGTGGCATGTGGTTTTTCGCAAGGCTCTGAAATGCCTCGTTATTGTGCGGCGACGGCGCGCGCATGCGCGCAAGCGTGACCCATTTCATCGATATGGCGGTGATCGGTGCCGCAGCATCCTCCGACCACACGCAGGTTCGGCAACAGGGTCATGAGCCTGCGATAGTCTTCGCCCAATTCCGCCGGGTTGCCATCATCCAGAACCTCGCTCTCGTCCAGTTCCGCATGTGACATGCGCGATGCATTGGCACGGATGCCGCCAATGCGGCTTATCCAGCTGTCGTCCTTGCGCAGCACGTGTTCAAAGTGATCGGGATGCGCGCAGTTGATCATGTAGTAGCTGGGGTAGCCGTTGCTGATCTCATCGACCTCGCGGATCGCGTCGGACAGAGCCTGTCCGGTTGCAAGCTTGCCGTCGGTTTCGACGGTGAACGCGATTATCACCGGGACGGATTGCGCCTTTGCAGCAAGGGCAATTCCCGACGCCTCGGGCGAATTGTTCATCGTGATCGCAGTGACCATGTCAGCACCGGCCTTGGTCATCGCGGCGACCTGCGGCGCGTGATAGTCCCGGGCCTGAGATGCGGTCATGAGTTCACCGGGGACGTAACCGTCACCGCGGGGACCGACACAGCCACTGATGATCAATGGTGACACGCTGTCCTTGTGCAAATTGCGCAGGGTGCGCATCAGATAGATCGCCTCGGCGTTGATCCGATTAAGGTCGCGGTCGCTGTAGCCAAGTTTGTGCCCCCAATCACGGCTTGACCTCCAGGTCGGGCTTTCCAGCACGAAACCAAGGCCATGCGCCCGGGCCACGGCGATGTGACGTTCGAAATACCGCGTCAATGCAGCGCGACCTTCTTCCGTCTCAAGCAGAACAAACGCAGCGAACTGGGGCAGTTCGAGCCCATCGTGAAAGATCAGCGTCGTTTCGATGCCGCCATCAGTCAGATAAAAGCCATTGCCCGGCAACGGATGAGCGGGTTGGCGCGAGGTTGTTTCGGAAATGGGCATATCCGCCTCCTTCAGTGTTTCAATGCAATTTTCCTAGTCCAGAGGCGCTGCCCTTGCTGGGAGATTGCTGGGATATTTGCGGGATATTGCGGGGAAACGCGATCTGACTATGCTGAATGCAGGGTTTTCGGAAAGTGGACTGCCGAGGTGATTTATTCGTTCGAACCCTTTCGGCTGGACGGCGAATGCCGCGAACTCAGCCGCGACGGGCAGCCGGTGCATTTGCAACCGCAGGTCTTTGATCTGCTGTGCCTGCTTGTCGAAAATGCGCATCGCGTGGTCAGCCGCGACGAGATTGTCGAAAAAGTCTGGCAGGGGCGGATTGTGTCCGAGGACGCGATCTCAAGCCGTGTTCGGGATCTGAGGCGGGTGTTGGCGGCGTCGGGACAGGACGCGGGGCTTGTTCATACAGTGCGTGGTCATGGGTTCCGTTTCACGGGGCAGGTCACGCTGCGCGCCCAGGCCGGTGCTGGTGGTAATTTGCAAACGTCGCGGGACGTCGATCTGACCCAAGCGTTTGGCCAGCAGCCTTCGATCGCGGTTTTGCCGTTTCAAAGAAACGGTGAGATGGACAAGTTCGAAGCGCTGGAAGAGGCGATTCCGCGCGAGTTGATCATGACATTGGCCAGTCTGCGGTGGATCAGAGTGGTCTCGCATGGGTCGGCGTTCAAATTTCGCGGACAACAGATCGATCTGAATCAGGTCCGTCAAATCCTGAAGGCGCGGTATTGCCTGACCGGTGTTGTGGATCTGACCGGCAACAGGGTGACCATCGATACCGAATTGTCGGATACCCGAAGCTCGCAGGTTGTCTGGGCCTTGCGAAAGACGGCGAATATTGACGACATTCACGCCTTGCGTGCCGAAATTGCCGCCAACGTCATCATGGTCGCCGAGCTTGAAATCCCACAGCACGAAAGCGCTACGCTGGGACCGGTTGATGCGGAGAATCTGGACGCCTGGTCTGCCATGCATCTGGGGTTCAATCACATGAGCCAGTTCAGTCGCGCCGGTAACGACAATGCCCGGCAGATGTTTGAGCGGGCGATAGACCTGGACCCCACACTGGCCCGCGCGCATGCAGGGATGGCATTTGTCCGGTTTCAAAACGCCTTCATGCGGTATGCTTCGGACATTGCGACCGAAGCAGATCACGCGCGCCGTTTCGCTGAACAGAGCTTATCGCTGCAGCCACGCGATCCGTTTGCGAACTTCATGATGGGTAGGTGCCATTGGCTTGACCACGACCCCGAAGGCAGCAAACCGTGGTTCTCTCAGGCGACGATGGCCTGCCCAAACTATACTTGGGGCTACTACGGCGCCAGTTGGGCGGATGTTTTTACAGGTGATTTCGACACCGCATTCGACAATGCAAATCGCGCCATAGACCTGAGCCCGATCGACCCGTTTCGCCCCGGCATGACGGGTAACAAAATGTGGGTTCATATCGCGCGTCAGGATTATGCCTCGGCGGTGAAATGGGCCGAGATCGCGGCAAAAACGCCGTGGTCGCACGCAGGAATGGCCTTTTTTGCCGGGATGAGCCAATGGCTGAACGACAACCCGGAACGGGCGCGGTGGTGGGTCGCAGAGGCGCGCCGCCGCAACCCTAACCTTGGCAAAGACCACGTTTTGGCCCTGGTACCGGCATCAAGTACCCGATTCAGGCAGCTGTTATCCGAGGCGGCCAACGCGCTGGAGCTGTAAAGGCTTCGATCGGGAACGAACCCCACAGCCTTGGCATTCTCAAATCCAGTGTTTTCTGGCATATTGTACAAGCATTTTTCTGTTCAATTTTTGGAGGGTTTTGTTGTGGCGGTTCTTGATGATCTGAAATCCGTTTTGGTTCGGTTGGCCGGTGGTGGCTGGACCCCCTTATTCGATCTAATGGGCGTGAGCCCGACAGATTCGGGTTTGCAAACGGCCCTGACATCCCCGGCCCCCAATCTTTCGGCATTGCGCGCTGTTGCAGGGTTCGAAGAGGTGTCCAGCGCGGCGATCCGGCCAATTGAACCCGGTCGTCCGGCGCAAAGCCTGCTGTTTCACGCCTTGTCCTCGCCCGCCGTGCAGGCTGCGCCCGATGGTATGGCGCTGCAGCGCTTTCCAACCCCGGCGGAACTGGAAGCAGTAGAGAATTTTGTCTATGCCAGCACATCGCGGGCTCTGGACGATCTGCGTGCCCAGTTCCCGAACGAGAATATGGCGGTTGGTGTATTTGCTCGTGAATACCGCCAGACCAGCGGAACCGTGCATGGCGCGCATGCGGATATGGTTTACGCGCGGACGGGCGTGGCGCGGGTCGGAACCGAAGCCGCCTTGTGGGATGGCGCGTCCCGGTCGTATCTGCCGCGTGGAACTCAGGATAATCCGCATGTGTTCCGGGCAATGCCGTGCAGATACGCGGTCTACATTGCTGTGCAACGCCGGGGAAACACCAACGATTTCGGGCCGTTCCGCGCCAACCGCAGTCTGCGGGCACAGCAGCAGTTCAATGTAACACCGCAATCCGACAGGCTGGACCAGAATCGGGATTTCTGGGTACCGGTCCACAAGCTGTTTTCAGGCGATGAATGCCTTCGGGGCAGGGTCCTTTCCGTCGATTTCGACGCTCGGCACGTAAATGAAAAGCTGCGACGCGTTCATTTGTCGAATATGGGCGTTCGCCCCAACCTGTTGACCGGAAACTCGTTCGACTCGGGTTTTGGATTGCCCGAGGTCGATCGCCCACCCTTTACTGTCATAAGCGGGCTGGCTGAGATGTTGCCCGAAGATGACCATGGCCCCGGTGCTGTATGCCCTGTGGTGCGCCCGAGACTGATTGAGCCAACAACGATCAACGGTCGCCGAATTGGAACAAAAGTGCCGGACCAAAGTTCCAACTGGGGCAGTTTCAACATCAGCGTGCAGCGGAACAACGCGCATAGAGCACCCGAGTGGATGCATGTACGATCGCGCCTTAAACCCGATAACGAGGTGCAGTCGCTCAACACATTCGAAGATGTCGCCGACATTGTCTTCGAAGCGCGGGTCGGCAACGTCAGCCCTTACGAGGCGCTGCACTATACCGATTTCACCGGAGACGGGTGGGTGGCGCCCGTGGTCTCGGGCCTGTCTGCCGTGATCAGTCGGCGCATTCCGTCCTACTCGATTCTGGCAGCTCCGGATTTCTATCCCTACGTCAGTCAATCTGCGTTGATGGATTGGTGGTTGAATGATCTGCCATCCTCACTGGGCAGGGGCATCTGGCGGGTTCCGCCGCTGACATTGTGTGATCAGCGAACGGCCCCAAATCTGGACCTGCGTCGTCACGGCGCGCCGTTTGTGCCCGAAGATGAAACCGTATCAGCCATCGTTGGCTCCGCCGGGTCGGTTGGCAGCAGCGCGACAGGATCATCCGCACCGGTCAACTGCACCTCCTATCTGCCCGACAACGCCGCCGGGTTCTACGCGCCGGGATGGGATACCAGCATTGATTTCGACGATGTCGCCGGTGTCAATTTCCTAGCGGCGCATGGATTGGGCAGCCCATTTCCCGAGGACGCCAAACTCTGCGCTGCGATCTCGGCCTTTTGGCCGTCGGTTGCGCCGGACACCTCGCGCTCGTACGGGCAGCACCCGCAAACGAATTGGCGGCTTGTGGCCCCGATGACGGACAGCGAGGTCGGGCTGGAGGGTCCGCCTGCTTGGGATGGCGTGCCCGGCCCGCGCGAGGTTCTCGTCAATGGTCGTCCTCACATCGAAGATGACGACTTTGCGCACGTAGACTACATAAATACAGCGCTGAACAATCAGTTCTCGATGGCCGAAACCATGAAAGTGGATCAAGAGGAGTATCAGGCGCGGATCGTGGCCGTGCGGCGGATGTTGAACGCGACGGTTGAAGGCGGAGGGGCGCAGGGTCTGAGGACACACCGCATGCTGTCGTTTCGCGCGGTTGCTGCCAACGATGCGGATGTGACCGCTGCCGCAGCGGCGACGGGTCTGAGTTTTGCGGGGCTCCTTTACCGGTTCGTGATGGTTGAAACCGGGGCCAGCCGCCGGTTGGCCCGGCATCCGACAAATCCCGAACGGTGGCTCAGGCGCAAGCAGATAACGGCCAGGCTGACCCTGATTGTGGATGAGGTCGGACGGATCGCGTTCTCGGCCGATCAGGGTCCCTGGAAAGCAGCGAGCGGCGTTTGAGCGCGCGCGCGGAAATAGTTGTCATTGGTGCGGGCGTGGCCGGATTGGCCGCAGCCATAGCCGCCCGGATGGCAGGTCTGAGCGTCACGGTGATCGAACGAGAGACCGCCCCTCCTGTCCGCCCCGGTGAAACCCTGCACCCGGGTGCAGGTCCCGTTTTCGACAGTCTGGGGCTGCTGACAGATATCGAGGGGATAGCGACCTCGCGCCCGCTTGGTATTGAAGTCGTGGGGCCGAGTGTCACGCGCTTGCCTTTCGGCGGGCCTGTAGATGGACCTTGGACGGGCTACCAGATCAGCCGCGAGCGTTTGAGTCAGGCAATGGTCAAACGCGCTCGGGCTTTGGGCGCTCGGTTCCGGTTTGGTAGCGCGGTGCGAGGTGTCCATTTTCAAAGCGACCACGTAACGGTCGACCTGCCCGAAAGGTCAGCCACGGCCGACTGGTGTTTCGACGCCACCGGTTTTGCCAATCTGAGCCATCGCAAATTGTCGGGCCGAATGCAGCAATTGGGTCCACAGATGACCGTCAGGTATCGCTATCGGTGCGATGGGTCGGTCAGCGAGAATTGGCCTCGTATCACGTTGCGGCCAGATGGATGGCGCTGGTTGGCCCGGTTGACACCGGATCGGATTGCCGAGGTTGAATTGATACGTGGCCGTCGGTTCGAAACGGTCCAGCAGGATGCTGGGTGGGCGTATGCCGATGGAACCTGGAGGGTCAGCGAAAGCCCGGCTCAGCACCGACTGTTTCGCATTGGCGATGCGGGGGGGCGTCTCGATCCAGCGGCAGGAAAAGGCGTTTTACGCGCCGCCATGTCGGCAATGATGGCGGTACACCTTGTCGCGGGTGCCCAAAACCAACGCGTCAGCGCCGCCGAGGTGAGCACCTATTATTCTCGCTGGTTCCGCGAGTGGGTGGTTCAGGATTGCCAGGAAATTGCGCCGTTGGTTTCAGGTCTGGGAAGCCGGCACCCAGACGCCCAACCCGGCAGGTCGTCGGCGCGTTACTCGATCAGGTAAGTGGACAGGATCGGTGCATAGCTGAGCAGAACAAGCACGGCTGCCACGGCAATCAGAAAGGGCCAGAGTGATCTGAGGATGGATCCAGGGGTTGCACCGCTCATTGACGACGCAATGTATAGCCCGATCCCGACCGGTGGGGTCAGCAGGCCTAGAACGAGGTTCAAGCAGGCCACAACCCCGAACTGATAGGGGCTTATGTCGTAGGATCCGGTGGCAATAGGCAGCAATATTGGCGTGATCAAAATGATCGCCGCGATACCGTCGATGATCATGCCGACCAGCAACAGCGCCGCATTGACGATCAGCAGGAACAGGAAGGGGTCTGACGTTACGGTCGTAATCAGCCCTGCGAGTTTCTGTGGCAGTTCTTCGTAAATAATGACCCAGCCGAACACGCTGGCCGCCGCGATCATGAACAAGATCATCGAAGCGTTTGCAGCTGTTCGCCGGAACATCTGACCCAAATGGCGCGGGTCGAGCTCACCATAGATCAGCCAACCCACGATGAACGCGACGAAGGAGGCAACCGCTGCGGACTCGGTTGGTGTTGCGATGCCGAACAGGATACCGCCGATGATGGCAACCGGAATGAGCATGGCCGGGACCGCCGCTGCAAAGGCACGCAGCGCCTCTTGCCGTGTCATCCATTTGCCTTTGGGAAATTGCTGTTTCCAGCCGATCATTGCAATCACCAGGGCAAAGCCCGCTGCAAGGAGCAATCCGGGCAAGATGCCAGCGATGAACATCTCGCCAATCGGGATTTGGGCCAGCACCCCAAAGATCACAAACATCATGGATGGCGGGATTACCGGTGCCAGCAACCCTCCGGCGGCAGTGGTGGCCGTTGCAAAGCCCTTTTCATATCCTTCCTCCTCCATCGCGGGGACCATGGCGCGCGACATGACCGCTATCTGGGCGGTGGCCGAGCCGATAATGGCGGCCATGAACATGTTGGCCAGAAGATTGATATAGGCCAGTCCCCCTCGGAACCCGCCGACGAATACCCGCGCAAGCGCGATCAGGCGGCGGGTCATTCCGCCTTCGTTCATCAATTCACCGGTGAGCATGAATAGCGGGATGGCCAACAGGCCATAGTTCTCAAGCCCGCCAAACATCTTCTGGGCGAAGCTGTCGAACAAAACCGTATTGCCACTTTGCCAAATGTACCAGATCGCGGTTACCGCCAGAACGATGGCCACAGGCACCGACAGCAGCAATGTGACAATAAAGACGGCCGCGCTCATATCTGAGGCTCCGGCGTAAACAGGTGCATTGCGGAATGCAGGGTCGCCCCCAACGAAAACAGCCACAACACCACCCAGAAGAGAAACTTTGGCACACCTAACGTGGTCGTCGGTTCCGCGTAGATAAAGTTGAACGTGGCCCCCTGAAATGCCTGCGCGTCAAAGCCCGCTCGCGCGATGTCGAGCGGGAGAAACCAACGCCAGCAGAACCAGACCATCGACAGCGCAAAGCAAAATACGATGACATCAACGCATTTCAACAGCACGCGCCTGACTTGCTTTGGCACCGCGTCTGTCACGAGCGTGATTGATATTGCGCTTCGGTGGTGTAGGGCGGCTGACGCCCCCAGAAACGTCATCCAGACCATCGTGTATATCGCAAGCTCATCGACCCAGAACAACGCAGCGCCAAAATAGCGGGTCACGATGTTCAGAAGGATAAGCAATGTGACGCAAACGGCCAGCAGCGCAGCCAGCCAGAGCTCGAACCAAGCCAGTCGGGCGGAAAGACGTCTTAGCATTGTGTGATCACGCGGCGAACACCCTCATGGGCAAAGTATCAAAACCCCGGAGGGTGTTGTTTATGGTAACGGTAGGCGTGTCGGTTTCAAAGTAGTCAATCTTGTCCAGCATCGCTTCGAGCAACGCGGTCATTTCCAACCGTGCAAGATGCATACCACCGCAAGTATGCAAGCCGTAACCAAAGGCCAGTTGGTCGCGGTTGTTCCGGGTAATGTCAAAGCGGTCCGGGTCGTCATAATGCCGCTCATCCCGGTTGGCGGACCCATAGAGCACAATCAAGCGTTCATTGGCGTTCAATCGCACATCGCCCAGCATCGTCTCTTCGCGTACCAGCCGGGTGAAAGATCGGATCGGCGCATCCATGCGCAATGCTTCGTTTATCGCATTTGGCACCAGCGCGCGGTCGGCCTTGAGCATGTCCCACTGGTTTCGATCCAACGACAGGTAGCGAAGCAGATGGCCGATACCAAATATCGTCGTATCAAGCGCCGGACCTATGTATTCGCGCATCATGCCGGGGCACTGGCTGCGTTCGACCTTGCCTTCGTCCGCTGCCTGATAAAGCCTGTCGGCCCAGCCATCCGGTTTTAGTTTCGGTGGCACGGCTTCATTGATGCAGTACTGGTGCAATTCTTGAATGTTCGGAATCGCCGCTTTGCCCAGTTCGTTCATCGGGCCCATTGCGTCGAACGTCGCGGCGGCCCATTTCAACATGTTTTCCTTGCCGGTAGCAGGCAGTCCTACAAATTCCCTCACAAGGTTCATTGGCAGAACCTGCGCGACATCTTCCATGCCATCTACATCCTTGCGGGCACAGATGTCATCCACAAGCGCACGGGCGGCATCGGCAACTTGGTCCTGGATTTCGCGCAAGCCGCGTGGCCGCAAGGGAACGCCCGTTACATTGCGAATTTCGTCATGCAGCGGCGGGTCGCTTGTCAAAGAGTTTGCCCGGCCCGGGCCCGAGGTGGCGACGTTTACCTGATCGTCCATCGCGACGCCATGTGCGGTCGTATAGACTTCCCAATTCCCTAGCACCGCCCTGACGTCCTCATACCGCGCTACGGCCCACATATCGTAACGGGTCATCCAGACCGCAGGCGCGATGTCCCGGAGCTCTTTCCAGACGGCATAAGGCGTTTGGATGGCTTCATCCGAAAACAGGTCGAGGTCAGAGCTTGGGCGGTCCGTCATGGCAAAAGTTACCTTCGGAATCATTGCAAAAGCAAGAACGGGCAGTCCATTTCCGGTCTGCCCGCAATGGTTTAGGTCCGATCACTGGGCAGTCTGGGCTGCAACCTCACGAAGGCCTTCGAGCGCGGCAGACTTGTCAGACCATTTTGCATTCCAGGTGTCGGCCACATCCCCAAAGAAGCTGGGGTCGACCTTGATGTACGTCTTGCCAGTACCCTTGATCTGATCAATCCATGCTGGTTCTTTCTCGACATACGATGCGACTACCGTGCCCAGGTGCTTGTTCATCAAATCCGAAATCATGGCGCGATCTTCTTCGGAAAGACCAGCCCAAACCTTGGCGGACACCAATCCCACCATCGGGAACATCATGTGATTGGATTCGATGATGGTGTCGGCGTGCTCGTAGTATTTCAGCACCCAGATCAACTCTCCGTCCATGTCAATCGCGTCGACCTGTCCATTGGCAAGCGCTTCGTACACGGCAGGCAGCGGCATGGGTGTCGGGGCAGCGCCCAGAGCGGAGTAGAAGTCGAGGATCGGTTCAAACGGGGTGATGCGCAGCTTTTTCCCCGCCAGATCGTCAGCCGAGGAGACATCCCCGCGCGCAACGATCTGCCGCAGGCCCGCCATGCCGTAGCCAAGGCCGACAACGCCCACTTTGCCCGGCAGCTGATCCAGCATTTCACGCGCATAATCGGATTGGATAATGCGCGCTGCGTGGCCAATGTCATTGGCGAGGAATGGTGCATAGAAGGCGCCAAAATCAGGCGCACGGTTCGAGACTTCGGCGACGGTCATGAAGGCCATGTCCAAAGCACCGGTCTGCAATTGCTGCAACATCTCGGCTTCGTTGCCCAACTGCCGTGCAGGAAAAACCGACACGCTGTGCGCGCCGTCACTTGCTTCGGAGAGTTCAGCCCCAAAGGCTTCGGCAGCTTTTGTCCAGATATGTGGCGGTGGCGTGATTAGGCCCAGCCGAAATTCTTCGGCCTGAGCGGCAACAGCCGTCACCGTCAGAACGGCGGCGGTCGCGATCATTTTCTTGAAGTGTTCCATGGCTTTCCCTGTTGTTATTTTGTTTGCCTACAGTTGAACCCAACCCTCGGGTGGTTCTTTTCCGGGATGAACAGCGTTGCAGTTCGGACAGGTGCGGGCTTTTTCCGAGGCATAGAATTTCTCGTACACCGGGGGCAGGTCGTCAACGATGGACTTGAGCTGCATTTCGGCCCGGTGCACCCGCGTTCCGCATTCGAAACAATACCATTCGATGGCGTCCAGCTGACCTTCCTGTCGTTTTGGTTCGATCACGAGGCCGACAGAACCCTCTTGTGGGCGCTGCGGCGAGTGACGGACATGCGGCGGCAGCAGAAAGATTTCGCCCTCGCGAATGGGGACGTCGTAGAACTCCTGCCCGTCAAACAGCTTGAGCAGCATGTCGCCTTCCAACTGGTAGAAGAACTCTTCCACCGGATCGTCGTGATAGTCGGTCCGCTTGTTCGGCCCGCCGACAACGGTGACCATCAGATCCGAGTCCTCGAACACCATCTTGTTTCCCACCGGAGGCTTCAGCAGATGACGATGCTCGTCAATCCAGGCTTTGAAGTTGAACGCTCTTAGCTTCGACATGCGCATCTCCCCTCTGAGAAAATTGTTGGCGACATTGCCCATTACGGCAAAGAATTTGTCCGCATGTAGATATCGGAATAAGTTATATCACAAGGCTCAGAGTTTCAGGCCGCATTCATCAAAAGCCTTGCGAATGATCTCTTTTTCCGGCTGGGTCAGTTCCAGCATCGGCGCGCGAACACGGCCGCCGGTCTGGCCCAGCAGTTCTTGCCAGTACTTTCCGAAAGCGGTCGGTTTGCCTGCGGGTTTTGTCCGTTTCATGGCGTCACGCACGGGGTTCAGGCTATCGAACACCCGACGCGCCTCATCCGCCTTTCCGGCAAAAGCCAGACGGGTGTATTCGTTCATCCGTTGATCCTTGGCCGTCTGCAATTGGTAGGGCGGCGACGAGCAGAGGTAGAGTTTCCAGTCCAACTCCAGGATATTGTCCAGCCATTCATGCTCGGCCGAGGTCGAGACATGGATCCTGTCGCCAACCATGTGCGTAAGCTTCACATACATTTCGCGCGGGACCGAATATTTGATCGCTACGATATTTGGCAGATCTGCGATACGTGCGCATTCCTCGGGTTGCATTAGGTAACCGCTGTCCGGGTGGCTCCACATGGCGATGCCGATATCAAGCTCATCGCAAAAGCGTTTGTAATACTGATAGAGCAGTTCGCCCCGGTCCTGACAGAAGCTGAGCATTGGGGCATGCACCACCACATAGTCAGCGCCACAGTTCTGCGCATGACGCCCCAGTTCAAGTGCGGTGTCCATATTCTGATCCGAGATCGACATGATTGTCCCGGCCTTGCCAGCGCATTCCTCGACGGCGATGGTCATGTTGCGCTTGCGTTCCTCAAGCGACATCGCCCAGAACTCGCCCTGTTTACCGGCGATGAACAGGCCCTGAATGCCCAGATCGTCAATCCAGTGTCGTATGTTGGCGCGCAGCCCGGCTTCGTTCAGTGACAGGTCTTCATCGAACGGGTTCAACGCCGCAGCCCAGATGCCCGTCATGTTCTCGCGGGCATAGGCTTTGGCGTCATGCTTTGCATATTCCATCCGACAGGGGCCTTTCATTTGAGTTGCAGCCAGAAAAGCTTAGATCGGGTGATATGGCCAAGGTGAAAGCCTGTAAGTGGATATCAGAAAATCTGATAGCAGGTGCTTTCCAATTCAGTTTCTTGCAGATCTGGCATAGCTTTGAGCTTATGAAACTTGCAATGATCGGGAAAGGCGCCATCGCGCGCTATGTTGCGTCGGGCCTTGCTGCGCGCGGATACGCGCTGGAGGCCGTATTGGTCAGATCGGGCGGGGCCACCCCCAGTGCGTTGGCGGTCAACTCGGTCGAAGACCTGCCAGAGAGCATCGAACTGGTTATCGACTGTGCGGGGCATCAGGCCCTCGCTGATCACGGCCCTGCCATTCTGGCGCGCGGCACTGACATGGTTACGGTCTCTATAGGGGCCCTGGCGAATCCGCATACGTCCCAAGCACTGGAAGATGCCGCCAAGGCGGGCGGGTCAAAGCTGCATCTGGCCAGCGGGGCAATCGGCGCTTTGGACTGCCTGGCAGCCGCGCGGGCGGGACGATTGACTTCGGTCACCTATACCGGGCGCAAACCGCCGCAGGGCTGGAAGGGGTCGCCTGCGGAACAGAAACTGGATCTGGACAATATGAGCGGCGGTGCCGAAACGCACTTCGAAGGTACTGCGCGGGCGGCGGCGCTTGCCTATCCCAAGAACGCCAACGTGTCGGCTGCGGTCGCTTTGGCGGGGCTGGGCTTTGACGATACGCGCGTCCGGCTGATTGCGGATACAACCATCGCGCAGAACGTTCACGAGGTTGCCGCATCGGGTGAGTTCGGTGAGTTTCGCTTTCAGATCTGCGGCAACGCTTTGCCGGACAATCCACGCTCGTCTGCACTGGCAGCCATGAGCATTCTTGCAAAGCTGGACCAGATCGCAGCACGGGTGTCGCTGTGACCGGTCGGCATTCTCGCATCGTCGATCGGGCGCTGACCCGGCTAAAACTGCGGCAGTTGCGGCTTTTGGTGGCGGTCGGGGCGCATGGTAACATCCAGAACGCCGCCCGCGCGCTTGGCATTTCGCAACCTGCGGCCACCAAGATGATCCAGGACCTTGAACTGGATTTCGAGGTCAAGCTGTTCAATCGCACCAATCGCGGCGTCGTGCCCACCGTGTTCGGAGAGACACTGATCCGCCACGGCAAATTGATTTTCACGCAGGTCTCGAACGCGGCGCAAGAGCTGGACGATCTGAACGAGGGCAACGCGGGCCGGGTCGTTGTCGGTACGCTGCTGGCTGCCTCAACCAGCCTGTTGCCCACGGCAATCGAGATTCTGCTGGCCGACCGACCGAATGTGGCGGTCAAAATCACCGAAGGTACCAACGAAGTTTTGATGCCGGGGCTTCTTTCCGGCGAGATCGACATGGTTGTCGGGCGGCTTCCTGCGCACCGGCATCGGGACAAGATCAGGCAGGAAAAGCTGTTTGAAGACCGGATCGTCGCCGTCGTCGGGGCGCAGCATCCGCTGGCGGGATTGCAGGATCTTTCATTTGCTCAGACCAAGCCTTTCGGCTGGATTCTGCCGCCATTGGAAACCACCCTGCGCAGGCAGGCAGACCACTTCTTTGTCGGGCAACAGCAATATGTTCCGCCGGTGACAATTGAAAGCGTATCCTACCTGGCCAACCGCGCCTTGCTGCAAACGCGCGACCTGATCGGCCTCATGCCCGCCGAGGTCGTCTCGCAGGACATCCGGAACGGGCATCTGTCGAAATTGGATTGGGCGGTGCCATTCGGCACGGGACCAGTCGGGATATCGCTGCGCGCCGATGATGATCTTTCGCCCGCTGGTCGTGCGTTCAAGGGCGCGTTGCATCGGGCGGCGCAGGATAGGTATTCGCCAAACTGATATCAGTATTCCGTCAATTCACTTGAAGTGATGGCGGCGGATGCCTGATCTGAAATGGCATTAATTCGGAGGCGTCCAAGTCATGTACCCAGAGCTTAAACTCTTTATCGGGGGTCAATGGCGTAAGACCGGTGCAGACATGCCCGTGGTCAACCCGGCCACCGAGGAAGAAATCGGTCGGTTGCCCAAAGCCACGGCCCGCGATCTGGATGACGCGCTGGGGGCGGCAGATCAAGGGTTTCGTATCTGGAGCCGCACCGCGCCGCGCGAGCGCGCTGATATCATCCTGCGCGCGGCAGCGTTGATGCGCAAAAGACAGGACGAGATCGCGCAGGCGATCACTCTGGAACACGGCAAGCCGCTTGCCCAAGCCCGGCTAGAGGTCATACGCGGGGCCGAGTTCTTTGAATGGGACGCAGGCGAAGCGATGCGGACCTATGGCCGCGTCATTCCGGCGGCGCAGGGGCACAAGTTCACCGTTCATCATCAGCCGGTTGGCATCGTCGCGGCCTTTTCGCCCTGGAATTTTCCGATGAGCCAGCCGGCCCGCAAAATCGCCGGAGCGTTGGCCTCGGGCTGCTCGGTAATCCTCAAGGCGGCAGAGGAAACCCCGGCTGGCGCGTTCCACATCGCCCGCGCATTTGAAGATGCGGGCCTGCCCGCAGGAGTCCTGAACCTTGTATTTGGCGTTCCAGCCGAAATTTCGGGGCATCTGATCCCTCAGTCTCAGGTGCGGCTCGTGGCTTTTACCGGGTCAACCACGGTCGGGCGGCAGCTGACCACGCTTGCGGCGCAGCACGATACGCGGGTGTTGATGGAACTCGGCGGCCATGCTCCGGTCATTGTGTGCGAAGACACCGACTTGCATGCAGCGGCGGTCTCCGGCGCAGTGCGCAAAATGCGCAACGCGGGGCAGGTCTGCACGTCACCAACGCGGTTCTTTGTCCACGAAAGTGTATTCACGGACTATGCGGCCCAGTTTGTTGATCGGGCGCGGGCAACGGTTGTGGGCAATGGTATGGATTCAGGTGTCGAAATGGGGCCGACCGCCAATGCCCGTCGCATACCCGCGTTGACGGCGCTGGTCGACGATGCGGTTGCCAAAGGCGCAACACTGGCGACCGGAGGCGCACAGTCAGGGGACAGGGGGTACTTTTTCCAACCAACCGTGCTTTTGAACGTGCCCGAAACTGCGCGGATCATGCAGGAAGAACCTTTTGGTCCGGTTGCCGTTATCAACCCTGTGCAATCGCTGGATCACGCCATCACCTGTGCAAATTCGGTGCCCTATGGCCTTGCGGGCTATGCCTTCACCAACCGAGCGGATTATGTCGACCGTTTGGTTGACGAAGTAGAAGTCGGCAACCTGTCCATCAACACATTGGAGGCATCCATGCCCGAAACTCCCTTTGGTGGCGTAAAATCAAGCGGTTACGGGCGCGAGGGCGGCACCGAAGGGTTAGACAATTACATGACGGTCAAGAATGTCTGGCACGCAGCGCAAATTCATTGAACATCTATCCAACTTGACAAAAGCATATCATATGATTAAATAAATCACATCATATGGAGGGCCTTATGTTCGAGCCAGCCCAACTCACATCTGAACGCGGAGTCGTGCATTCTGTGGCCGAGGCAGAGAAAATCGCCGCGATTGTCAAAGCCGTTGTTCGGGCCACGGATGCCTGGCAGTTGTCAAACGCCGAAGCGGCCGCTCTGTTTGACGTGCCAAGCGCGACCTGGAGTCGGATGAAAGCAGGCACATACAAGGGCGTTCTGGATCAGGACAAAGTCACCCGTGCGAGCCTGCTGATCGGCCTTTTCAAAGGGCTTCGGCTGCTCTTCAATGGTCCGCTGACCTATGGCTGGCCCAAAGCCGCGAATGCAGGTCCCGGGTTCTACGGCAAAAGCCCGGTTCAAGTCATGTGCGATGGCGGGATTCCGGCCATGATGAAAGTTCGACAGCACATTGACGCCCTGAGGGGCGGCGTGTGATCCGCGCATCGGACCTTGATGAGGTAGACTTTACAGACCCCAAGACAGTTCGTCTGATCTCGGCGGCTTACATCGAGGAACCGGCGATGGCTCCGCTGGCCGATGATGAGGATGACCTGGCGATTCTTGAAGAGATCGAGGGGCTTACATCCGCACGACGTTCGGCCAGCTTTCCGATACCAGGTGGCTTGAACCCCGCAGAACTGTTAACCGAGGCGGCAGGGTATGGCTGGACCTACGTCAACGCCGCGTTTTGCTACACGAGAACAACCGGAAACCGCTTCAACGGGGCAGAGCGTGGGGCCTGGTATGCCTGCCACGGCGCAAATGCCGTGGACGCGGCGCAGGCAGAAGTCGCCTGGCATCTTACGCGCGAACTGGAGGCAACCGGCATCTACGAGAACATCACCGCCTATCGCGAGTTATTGGCTGGCTTCACAACACGTCTTCACGATCTTTGCGACAGAGCGGATGCGGATGTTCTGGATCAAGACCCCACCGTTGCGTACCCAGTCGGGCAGGCGTTAGCGCGCGATGTGTTTGCGGCGGGTGGAAACGGATTGCTGTACCCGTCTGTGCGCCACCCCGGGGGGCAATGCCTGGTCGCATTGCGCCCGCACATGGTCCAGAACGTTCGTCAGGGTGATGGCTGGGTTTTCGAATGGGCGGGAACGCCGAACCCGAGCATTTCACGCGCTTGAAAGTAAAAGCCTCGCAGTTCGCACAAAACTCAGCCTGACCGCGCCCTGCTTGACAAGGACCGCACCCCTGAGTCACCGTAACTGAAACGTTTCAATATGGTGTCTGATGCGAGTCGCAGCGCAGCTCTACACGGCTAGACATATGAGCCATCTGCCTGAAATTCTGCAGATGGTGACGGCCTGCGGGTACAGCGATGTCGAAACCGTCGGCTTCCATGGGCTTGGCCCGGCAGAGCTGGCCGCCGACCTGAAGCAAGCAGGTCTTCGCGTCAGATCTGCCCATTTCGACTGGGACGAATTCGAGACGCGCTTTGATGACATTTTGTCAGCGTTGAATGCCATGGAGTGCCCCGTGGCCGTCATGCCCTGGCTCGAGCCAAGAGACCGGCCAAATGACCTTGCAGGCTGGATTGGTGTTGCTGAACGTCTGCACGAATGGGCACAGGTTCTGGATCAGAATGGCAAACGTCTGGCCTATCACAACCATGATTTTGATCTGGTTGAGGTTCAGGGGCGCATTCCGTTGGATCTGATCCTGGAGCGCGAAGTCCATTGGCAACCCGATATTGGCTGGCTGGTTGCGTCTGTTCCAAACCCGGTCGAAACCTTGCAACGCTGGCAAGGCAAGATCGTTTCGGCACATGTCAAGGACGTAGACCCGGCGGCAGGTCAGGGTGATGACCGTTGGCGGGATCTGGGGCAGGGGGTCGTCGATTGGGCCTCTGTTCTGGAGGTTTTGCAAGCCAGCCCGTGTTCGGATCTGTTTGTGGAACATGACGATCCGCCAGACGCGCGCGCGACGTTGGAAACCGGATTTCGATTCCTGCGCAACCACACCCTCGTCGGAGCATCATGATGGCGCGGCCGACGATCAAATCCATCGCAAAGCGTACCGGCCTATCTGTCGGCACCGTGTCCAACGCGTTGCGGGGTTCAGAGTCGGTCAAAGCCAAGACCCGGCAAAAGGTTCAGGCCGCCGCGGACGAGCTTGGGTACCGGGTGAATTTGGATGGTTTGAAACTGAAGACGCGAAAATCGTTTCAGATCGCGGTGTTGGTTAATATGTCGGCGAACCAGCCGGAAGAGTGGGAAGGCGTTGAATTTACCCGCATTCTTGCCGGTATCTCTGCCGCTTTGGACGGCTCACCCTATCGGCTGAATGTTGTGACCGTCCGGGACATGGCAGATGCCCTGCGTGCACTGCAACAAATGATAATGGACAACGCGGCGGATGGGGTCATCCTGTCCGGAACCTGCTTGTCCGATCCGCGCATTGCTTTCTTGCAGGACAACAATATCCCCTTTGTCACCTATGGTATGAGCGACAGCACGCGCCCGCACGCCTATGTTGATTTTGACAGTCAGACGGCGGCTTTTGATGCCACAAAACGACTGATCGATCTTGGCCACCAGCGCATTGCGTTGGTGAACCCCCCGCAAGAGCTGATTTACGCCAGGCAACGTGTGCAGGGGTCGACCCAAGCATTGCAACAAGCCGGGTTGCCAGCTGACCCGGCCTTGGTTTTCAGCGGGCCAACAACTGCAAAGACCGGGTCCGATGCGTTTGCGAAAATGTGGTCGCTGCCGAACAGACCCAGCGCCTGCATTTGCGCCAACGAGGCGATGACTTTGGGCGTTCTGTCGGCTGCCGCACAAGCCGGTGCGTGCGTGGGGCAGGACTTCGTCGTCATTTCGACCGATGATCTGCAACTCAGCCGGTACTTTGTGCCTCCACCCAGCGCCTATTACGTTCCTATCGAAGAAACCAGCAAGCTTTTGGGCGAATTTATCCTCAAGCGTCTGGAAGGGGCCGATTTGGCCGAGACTCAAAAAAAGATCAGGGCCACCTTTATCGAGCGGCAACCTGACACCATTCCGCCAACCTTGGCGGGCGCCACTTGATCCAACATAAGGGAGAAAACAACATGTTCAGAAAATCTTTGTTCGCCGCGGCTGCGGTTGCGATATCAGCAACGGCTCTTTCTGCTGCCGATCTGGAGGGTCGCGTTCTGAAGATCGGGACCGACGCAACCTATCCACCAATGGAAACCGTCGACGAGGCAACCGGCAATATTGTTGGCTTCGACGTGGATGTCATGAACGCCATCTGTGAAAAGGTGAACTGTGTCACGAATTTTGTGAACACCGCCTGGGACGGGATTTTCGCCGCGTTGCAACAAGGAGAGTTCGATCTGGTGATCTCGGGTGTCTCAATCACGGATGAGCGCGAGGAAACCATGGATTTCTCAGAGCCCTATATTGTGGTCAGCCAGGCCATCCTGCTGCGCGTGAACGATTCCGACATCACACTTGATGACTTCAAGGCTGGCGGCAAAAAGCTGTCGGCGCAGACCGGGACGACGAACGCACAACTGGCCGAAGACCTTGTCGGGCGCGAGAATACTCAGCTTTATGACAACTTCTCGGCGGCGATCCTTGCGTTGCAAAACGCGGATGTGGATGGAGTTATCATTGATGGAACTTCGGCCACCGCATACGAGCAGGAATTCGCGGGCGAACTGACCGTTGGCATTACGGGATTGCAAACCGACCCGCTGGGTATCGTCTTCCAAGAGGGCGACGGAACCGTTGACGCCATCAACGAAGGTCTTGCCGCAATCAAAAAAGACGGCACGATGGAAGCGTTGATCAACAAATATTGGGGCACCGAATAAACCCGACCCTCATCCGGCCCGGCAAGACAACTTGCCGGGCCCTTTTCCAAGAGCAGAGGCCCGGATGTCCTATCTGAAGTCCATTCGCCCCAGCAATCTGGTTCTGTTCGCTGCGGCACCGTTCATCATCTACCTTTTCGCAAGCTCTCCGAAATACTATCGCTCGCTGACGGCAATACTTGGCATCGGCCAGAACGCGACGCCGATATTCCAGGGGTTTCTGATCCTGCTGCTGGTGGCGGCACTTGGGTATCTCAGCGCCCGTTACGCCCGTTTCCAGTCGACGGCCCCAGGCTGGCTGCGGATCAGCGCCTATGCGGCTCTACCGGTTGCGGCTTTGGTGACGATGTTGGCCTTTGTTGCGCCGCAACTTCTGATGCCGTTTGCGCAATCGGTGTTTTTTAACGCATTGAGTGAAAACACCTCGGATTTGATCGACCGCTCGGCACAGAACTGGGTTTTGTTCCCGTGGGTGATCGAACGGGTGCAGGTGGCCCTGCAAATTTCGCTCGTTGTCTACAGCGTTGCACTGGTTCTGGTGCTGTTGCTTTCACGCCGTGAAGTGCGGAACCAAGGTTATTTGCTGATCGGGCTCGAGGTCCTGACAGGTGCGGTTCTGTTCTATCTGATGTTCGTGGCCCACTGGGAATTCGCAACCGGCGTTGCGATCACCTTTCGGGCCGCCATTTTCGCCTACGTTCTGTCCGCCATTCTGGGATTGGTCTGGGTCGGCCTTCAGTCCCTGAACCCCAAGCAGATGACAACGACGATTTACGGGGCCATCAGCCTTACCGCGATTGCGATCGCGGCCTATTTCTTCATGCAGCCCAAGGAAAACTATGCACTTGTGGGCGGTATCGAGGGACGCATTGCCATTGTGCAAGGAACGCCGCAGGATCAGGCCGACATTATCCGATATGGTGAGTTCGATGGCGGCGAGGGGCAGAGGTTCAGAATCCGCAGCGCCCCTGATGTCGCCACGGCGCTGGATCAGATCGAAAGCATCGACAGCGTCTCGGGCGCGTACATTCCGGTTGAGGCGAACACGCAAGGCTACAAGGTTATCTGGCAGAACAGTTTCCTGCCCAACCGGTACCGGACACCTGCACTGACCTTTTCGGTCCTCGGCTTTCTTCTACTGACGCTGACGGTTGCCGGGGCGCAGCACAAGCTGCACCCGCTGGCCGTCGGGGCCGAGTTCTTTGTCGATACAATCCGCGGCATTCCCATGCTGGTGATCATTCTCTATATCGGTCTGCCGCTTGCTGGCGCGGTCAAAGACGCCACGGGTGGCGGCATCGATATGACCAACATGACACGCGGTATCATTGCAATCTCAGTCGGCTATTCCGCTTACATGGCCGAGATTTTCCGATCCGGCATCGAGGCCATTCCAAAAGGGCAGATCGAGGCCGGAGGATCGCTTGGCCTGTCGCGCTGGCAGACGGCACGGTTGATCGTGCTGCCACAAGCCTTGCGCATTGTGACACCGCCTTTGGGCAACGAATTCATCGCGATGATCAAGGATACGTCGCTACTGTCGATCCTGTCGGTGCGCGACATGACCCAGCGGATGCGCGAGTTTCAGGCGGCGAGTTTTCTGCCCTTCGCCCCGTTCAACACCGCCGCGATCCTTTATGTGGTCATTACGTTGTGCTGTGCCAGCTTTCTGAAATGGGTCGAAAGACGAACCGCCAGGGAAAACAGATGAGCAAGCTGGAACTTGGGGTTTGCTACTACCCGGAACAATGGGAACCAGAACTTTGGCGCGACGATGCCGCCCGGATGGTCGAGATGGGTCTCGACTGGGTTCGCATCGCGGAATTTACCTGGGGGATCGTGGAACCTATACCCGGCCGATTTGAATGGGCCTGGCTAGACGATGTGGTTGGCATTCTTGGGCAGGCGGGCCTTAAGGTGATGATGTGCACGCCGACCGCCGCGCCGCCAAAATGGCTTGTTGATGCGCATCCTGAGATACTGCCCGTTGGACCAGATGGGCGGGTGCGCGGCTTTGGCTCGCGGCGGCATTATTGCTTTTCCAGCGAGATTTATCTGGTCGAGGCGCGCAGGATCGCACGCGAATACGCAAGCAGATACGGACAGAGCCCGCATGTCCACGCCTGGCAGATCGACAACGAATACAATGACCATGATACGGTGCTCAGCTATTCCGGTGCGGCGCGCGATGGCTTTCGCAAATGGTTGCAGGCCCGCTATGGCGACATCGAAACGCTGAACCGTATCTGGGGCACCGCGTTCTGGGGCGCGATCTATTCCGACTTTGATCAGATCGAATTGCCAACCGGCCTGGTCGCTGCGCCAAACCCGACGCAGGCCCTTGATTTCGCGCGCTACTCTTCGGACCGGGTGCAGATTTTCAATCGGGCTCAGGTGGAAATTCTACGCGAATTCTCGCCGGGGCGGGACGTGACCCATAACTTTATGGCCGGCAGTTTCGAGTTTGACCATCACGCGGTGGCGCGCGATCTGGATGTGGTGGGTTTCGACAGCTATCCACTGGGAAACCTTCTGGGCTCGTCTCAGTCCGAGGCGGCGAAGCGACGCTATTTGCGTACGGGTGAGCCGGACTATCAGGGTTTTCACTGCGATCTCTACCGGTCGCAGGGCCGGGGCCGCATGTGGGTGCTGGAACAACAACCGGGGCCTGTGGATTGGGCCGACAAGAATCCGGCCCCCGCAGATGGGATGGTGCGGTTGTGGACCTGGGCCGCATATGCCCATGGGGCGCAGGCGGTCATGTTCTTTCGCTGGCGTCAGTCGGACAAAGCACAGGAACAGGACCACACCGGTCTGTTCCGATCCGATGGCAGCCCAGATCAGGCTGCTATCGAATTGGCCGAGATCGCCCGCGAGAGACAGGCCCTGCTTCCGGCAACCCGTCAGCGGGCCGAGGTGGCGATGCTGCTCGACTACCCCTCGATCTGGGCGGGGCAGATATTGCCGAACGACAAGGACTATCGAAACGACTGGATCATCCGCGAGTGGTATGCCGGGCTAAGGTCCTTGGGGATCGATATAGATTTCATCGGTCCGGAGTCTGATCTTGACGGCTATCGGCTGATTGTCCTGCCGCAGGCGATGATCGTGACGCGTGAATTGGAACAAAGGCTTGAGGCAGCCGATGCTAAACTGCTGATCGGTGCCCGCGCGGGTAGCCGAACGGCAGACATGCACAGCCCGTCCAACCTCGCTCCGGGTGCCCTTGCAGGAATGTCCGGCGTGCAGGTTACGCGCGTTGAATCGCTGCCGGATTATGCCCCGCAATCCATCCGGTTCAGCGATGGCACCGCGTTCGAGGTCATCGGCTGGCGCGAAGATATCGAGACAACCGAAGCGGTGCTTGCCACATTCGAAGAGAAGCATCACCGGGTTAGTCCTGCGATCACCCGATCTGAAAAGGCGACATACCTTGCGATGTCACCAACCGGAGAGGCCCTGAGCAAGATCCTGCGTGATGCGCTCGGTTGGGCGGGGCTTGACCATCTCGACTGCCCGCATGACATGCGCCTGACCCGGCGAGGAAATTTGAGGTTCGCGTTCAATTTCGCGGATCGCCCCGTGCCAATTCCGTGCTCTGGACCAAAGCGTTTCCTGGTCGGTAACGAATTGGTCGCGCCTCATGGCGTGTCCATCTGGCACGATGCTAACTAGTTGTTGCTCACGCTCTTTGCGTCCTGCGCAGCATAGTTGCGCAGCCGGGACATTTTCCCGATCCCCGGATTGAAACTGTTGGTTGGATCGCAGCACTGGTAATGCGCCGCCAGATCGGGTTTCGCCTTGTAGAGATGCCCGACATTGTGCTCGGCCGGGTATTCCGCGCCGCGTTCGTCAAAAAGCCGCAGCATCGCGGCTTTCAATGCTTTTGGGTCCGCGCCTTTTCGCACGACGAAATCCTGATGCATGACGTGGCACATGAAGTGGCCGTAATAGAGCTTGTGGACCAGTTGGTCATCAATCTCGGGCGGTAGCGTTTCAAGCCAGGTTCGGTCGTTGCGGCGCAGGGCGACGTCCAGCGCGATGATATCCTCGACCTCGTTAGCGTGGATCGCCATATACCGCACGGCGGCCCCGGCTGCAGCGAAACGATGCAGCCCCGCAATTTTTGCCTCGCGCGGGGTGCACTCGAAAAATCCCGCGTCGCGCCCGTTCAGAAATCCGGGCAACCAATCGCGGACTTCTTCTATGCCCGTATCCTTCATTTTCAGGATCAGGTTGTGTTCATAGGCGTCACGGAACTCGATCATCCGTTTGGGTAGGATTTGCGGCAGAACGCGCACCGCCATCTGCATGAAACGGTCAGTAAAGTTGCGTAAGAAGGGGATACGACGCAGCCGCGCGTCCACCGCGCCTTTCAGCGCAAAGAACATCGGAAGACGGTCGGTGCCCAGCTTGTCGATCATCCAGACAGTGTCTTTGCCATATAGCCGGGTAATGTCGAAAACCTCACGCTGCATATATTCGGCAGAAACCGGCAAGGACGAGAATTGGGATAGGATATGTCGGCGCAGATCGGTCAGGTCATCCGGGTTGTTGGTGCCGATGTAAAAGACCTGCTCGGCCTTGTTTTTCGCGAACGTGTCCAGTCGCACGGCGAAGACGGCCATTTTACCCGCAGATCCCGCGGATTCGTACAGCTTCGCCTTGTCAGCGTTGAACCGTGCGGGTGTTTTTGCGTCCACATCGCGCACGATCTGCGCATAGTCGCTGGCCGACGCCCGCTTGTTGGTGGGGTCTGGGTTCCGGTCGAAAGTCCCCGAGTCGAGATTGGCCAGGATCTGTTCGGGCGTTTCGCCCAGATCAATACCCAGGTGATTGACCAACTCAAGCCCGCCATCTTCGCCGATGCGAGCATAGACCGAAAGTTCGGTGTAAACCGGGCCGCGTTCCACCAGAGACCCACCAGAATTGTTGCAGACCCCGCCAATGATCGAAGCGCCGATGCATGACGAGCCAATGACCGAATGGGGCTCGCGCCCAATGGGTTCCAGCAGCTTTTCAAGCGCGAACAGCGTCGCCCCGGGAAAGCTGATGATCTGTTCGCCGCCATTCAGTGAAATCAGGGTATCCATCCGGCGCGTGTTGATCAGCACAACGTCGCGATCATAGGTGCCCGAAGGGGTCGAGCCTTCGGTCAGGCCGGTATTGGCCGCCTGCATGATGACGATCTTGTCCGCCACGACGCAGGCTTGCAGCACCTTCCATTGTTCAAGCAATGTGCCGGGTTGAACAACGCACAGTGCCTCTCCTTCACCAGATCGGAACCCTCGGCGAAAGCGTTCGGTTGCACGTGCGCCCGTTCGTACGTGGCGTGATCCGACTATTGCGCGGAAGGTGGATATGAGCGCGTCATTTGTCATGCCGCATCGCGAAAGCGCACGTTCTCGGGTTTCAATTGGTCCACCCGAGTGACGCCCATCAACTTCATGTCCCGCTCGATCTCGGCCCTCATCAGCCCAAGCGCACGTTCGACGCCTGCCTGACCGGCTGCGGCCAGCGGATACAGATAGTGCCGGCCGACACCCACCGCCTTTGCGCCCAGCGACAGCGCCTTGAGGACATGCGTACCGCGTTGAATGCCGCTGTCCATCATTACGTCCACACGGTCACCGACCGCTTCGACGATCTCGGCCAGTTGGTCAAACGGCGTGCGCGACCCATCAAGCTGGCGACCACCATGGTTGGACAGCACGATGCCGGAGCATCCGATTTCGGCAGCGCGACGAGCATCTTCTACGGTCATGATGCCCTTGAGACAGAACTGCCCGTCCCAATCGCGAACCATCTGCGCCACGTCATCCCAGTTCATGGAAGGATCCAGCATTTCGGTAAAATATCCGCCGATCGAACTTGCGCCGCCACCCATGTCGACATGGTCTTCCAACTGCGGCAGGCGAAACTTTTCGTGGGTGATATAGTTGATGCCCCACATCGGTTTGATCGCAAACTGGATCATCCCGCCCAGTGTCAGCCGGAAGGGGATCGAGAACCCGGTTCGCAAATCGCGCTCGCGATTGCCGCCGGTGATGCTGTCGACAGTCAGCATCATCACCTCGACCCCGGCCTCTTTGGCGCGCTGCATCATGGCAGTGTTCAGGCCGCGATCCTTGTGAAAGTAGAACTGATAGACCTGCGGGTTCTTGTGCTTGGCCCGTAAATCCTCGATCGACACGGTTCCAAGGGACGAAACCCCGAACATGGTACCGTATTTTTCCGCCGCCGCCGCGACGGCGCGTTCACCCTGATGGTGAAACAGTCGTTGCAGCGCGGTTGGCGAGCAATAGACCGGCATCTCCAGCTTTTGCCCCATGACGGTGACCGACATGTCCACATCCGATACCCCGCGCAAGACCGAGGGCAACAGATCGCAGCGGTCGAACGCATGGGTATTTTCCCGGTACGTCACTTCGTCATCTGCACCACCATCGATGTAGTTGAAGATCGGTCCCGGCAGGCGACGTTTTGCCAACAGGCGAAAGTCGTGGAAGTTATGGCATTGGTTCAGACGCATGGCGAGACCTCCTTAATAGGCAACCGAGGGCAGCCAGGTGGCGAGGGTGGGCCAAAGGAAGACCAACGCGAGACCCGTCAGTTGCAGTAGCACGAAGGGGATAATGCCCTTGTAGATGTGCATCAGCTTGATCTCGGGCGGGCAGACGCCTTTCAGATAGAACAGGGCGAAGCCCACCGGCGGTGTCAGGAAGCTGGTTTGCAGCGTCACCGCGACCAGAATCACGAACCAGACCAGAGCGGGCTCATCCAGTACGCCAAAGCCGGGGATGTCGATGCCCAGCCCGTTCACGATGGGGCGCATCAGGGGAAGCACGATCAGCGTGATCTCGATCCAGTCCAACACGAAACCCAGCAGGAAGACGATGAACAGGATGAACAGGACTGTCCCGTTGGCTCCGAGCCCGGTGGACTGCACAACATGTTCGATCAGTTCATCGCCGCCAAGCTCGCGCAGGACATAGGAAAACACGGTTGCACCCAGGAAGATCGCGAAGATATAGGCGGTCGTGTTGAAGGTGGAAACCAGAACGTTCCACAATTTCGCGAAGGTCAGCTTGCGATACCCCAGGGCCAGAAGCGTTGCCCCCAATGCACCGATGCCCGAGGCTTCGGTAGGTGTTGTCAGACCCGCAAAGATCGAACCCAGCACCGCAAGGATCAGCATCAACGTCGGGATTACAGCGATCAGCACGCCCTTGACGGCGGCCCAGTCGGGGGCTTTCGCACCCTCAGGGACAGGGGCAGCATCGCGTTTCACCAGCGCAAGGATGAAGATGTAGGTCAGGTACAGGCCGCCAATGATCACGCCGGGAAACACCGCGGCCATGAACAGGTCACCGACAGACAGTGCCATCTGGTCGGCCATGATCACGAGCATGATCGAGGGTGGGATCAGGATGCCCAGTGTGCCCGAGGCCGAAACGACTCCAGCGGCCAGCGTCGGCTGATACTTCTGTTGCATCATCGAGGGCAGCGACAGCACGCCCAGCAATACGACCGAGGCTCCGATAATCCCGGTAGAGGCGGCGAGGATGATGCCGATCAGGGTCACGGTGATCGCCAGACCTCCGCGTACTGTGCCGAACAAGCGCTGCATTGAGCTCATCAGACGTTCGGCAACACCGGATTCGTCCAGCATCAGGCCCATGAAGATGAACATCGGTAGGGCAACCAGAACCGCGTTCGACATGGTGGCGTAGACCCGGTTCACAACGGCGCCCAACGTCAGATAATCAAGCCCGGTAAAGGTGCTTTCCAACCCGGTCCACAACATCAGGTCGTTGTCGAACAGATAGGCTAGCCCGCAATAAGCGACGCCGATACCAGCCAGTACCCATGCCACCGGATAGCCGGTGAAAAGCAGCGCGATGAAGGTCAGGAACATCGCAATGACCAGTTTTTCTTCGGTGGTTTCGACCAGGAAGGTCAGACCAACACAAACCGCCGCAAAGACCGCCAAGACCAGCAGTATGCGGCGTAGAGGGGCGCCTTCACGCTCGGAGGCTGGGCCAAACATCAGCGCGTGACCATCGTGGATCAGGCGCGCCAATGCGGCCAACCCAAGCAATACAAAGCTGATCGGGATGACGGCTTTGAAGGCCCAACGCGCAGGCAGGCCGGTGGGGCTGTCCGAACGTTCGTTGACGCGGAAACTTTCGTAGAAATAATCATAACCCTGATCGACCATCAGATAGATGAACGGGGCCAACAGGGTAAGGATGCCGATTACCTCGATGACCCGCTGTGCGCGGCGTGAAAGTTGCATGTGCAGAACATCGACGCGCACATGGCTGTCGGTGATCAGCGCATAGGAAATGCCGATCATCGTGACGATGCCGTAGAAATGCCACTGGATCTCATCCAGCTTGGGATAGTTCTGGCTGAACAGGTAGCGCAACGAAACCTGCGAGAAGATCGCCGCCATCAGCAGGACATTTGCCCACATCACCACGTGACCGATTGCTTTGACGCCCGTGTCGATTGCTACGGCGATTTGCTGACGGTCGGTTTCGGGATGTTCCAGGATGCCCTCATAGGCTTCGACCGGATCGTTGAGTTTCTTTTGGGTAGCCATGTTCAGTCCTCGCTCAGCAGCCCGGAGCGCGGGCAATCAAGGTGTTGAATCTGGGTAATCAGAGAGATGTGCCAGGGGCGACACGTTAGGCCGCCCCGGCAACGTCAGCTTTCAGTTACTGACGTGGGAGGAACGCGTTGGTCTTCCACAGGTCATAACCTTCGCGGAACTCGGTCATGTCGGACAGAACTTTGGCGAAGAAAGCGTCATTTGCGGCTTCTTCGGCAGCAACTTCTTCCCAGGTTGTGCGGAAGGTATCCAGCATCTCGGGTGTCCACTGTTTGATGGTCACGCCGTTGTTTTCGACATTGTCGATCAGGGCAGCGTGCTGAATGGCCTCGCCTTCAGCAAAGCTGTCAGCCATCGACGCCTTGCAGGCACTTTCGATGATCGCCTTGTGCTGCTCGCTGGTTTCTGCCCAGACATCCTTGTTGATCATCAGTTCAAACACGGTCGCCTGCTGGTGCCAGCCGGGGAAGTAGTTGAACTTGACCAGTTTATGAAAGCCAAGGCGCGAGTCGATGGCGGGCATCGAGAACTCGGTCGCGTCGATGGCGCCTTTTTCGAGCGCGGGGAAGATTTCGCCACCCGGCAGCAGCGACGTCGCAACGCCCAGCTTTTGCATCACCTTGCCGCCCAAGCCGAAGAAACGCATCTTCAGGCCGTCAAGGTCTTCGGGCGAATTGATTTCCGAGGCAAACCATCCAGATGTCTCTGGTGCGATAATCGCGCAGGGCAGGACTTTCACGTTGTACCCGGCCTGATCGTACATTTCCTGATACAAGCTCAGGCCGTTTCCATAATAGAGCCACGCCATGTATTCGCCGGCCTCGGGTCCAAACGGAACGGCCGAAAACAGCGGCGCTGCGGGGATCTTGCCCGCCCAGTATCCGGCAGTGGTGTAGCCCGAGTTGATCTTTCCCGTGGATACAGCATCCAGAATTTCGAAGGGCGGAACCAATTTGCCTGGTTCGTAGACCTTCATTTTCAATGTACCGCCCGACATCAGCTCAAGCTGTTCGGCAACGCGCGGGATGGGTGAGCCCAGGCCTGGCAATTCGGTCGAAAACGCGATTGGGGTTTTCAGCAGCAACTTGTCTGCGGCGACCGCAGGTGCGGCCAGAAGGCTCGCTGCTACGGCAACACTGGTCAGAGTCTTTTTCATCAATTCTCCTCCGGGGTTTGTCGGGCTTTGGCCCAAACATCGGCGCGGGCTAATCCAACGCCATTCTGGTGGCAAACTAAATTTACCACCGCGGATCAGTCAACAACTTTATTTACCACTGGTCCGGTGTCGCGTTTGATCTATAGCTGCGGTAGCTACGATCTTTGCGCGTACTTCTGCAATACTGATTTTGGTAAAATAGAATAAAACCAATGTTGTAAGTGATATTTGGCGATCTGAGACCACATCTTGAGTTTTTCACAGAAATGGTTATTATTATTTACCAGTATTGCGAAAATCCGATATCAGGCAGGGCGGCACTTCATGAGCACCACGGCGATTTTTGAACCTGTTGGACACGAATCGCTGTCCGAGGCGGTGGTCGCGCAGATCGAGGATCTGATCGCGTCGGGCATTCTGAAACAGGGTCGCAAGCTGCCCTCGGAACGCGATCTTGCCGAAATGCTGCGCGTGTCGCGCCCCAAACTGCGAGAGGCGCTTTCCGTTCTGGAAGAACGCGGGTTGGTTACGACGCAACATGGCGAAGGCACTTTTGTGGCGGCGCTGACCGGTCAGGCCATGATGCCTGCGCTTCTGGCGCTTTATGAACGACACGAGCCCGCGTTTTTCGATTATCTGGAATATCGGCGCGAGCAGGAGGGCTTTGCCGCGCGGCTTGCCGCACGCCGGGCGACAACCGCCGACAAGGAACGCATCGCGGAAATCCTGTCGGAAAATGAACGCGCATGGGAAGAGAATGACGTCGCCGCCTCTCAAGAGGCGGATTTTGCGCTGCATTCGGCAATTGTTGACGCCAGCCAGAACGCCACGCTGATCCATATCATGGCATCAATCTATGACCTGACGCGAAGGGGTGTTTTCTACAATCGGGACTTTCTGAAAACCATTGACGGAACCGGAGAGGCGCTGTTGCAGCAACATCTGGAACTTGGGCGCGCTGTAGTCGAAGGCGATGAAGAGCGTGCCGAGAAGGCAGCAACGGATCATATCGACTTTGTCGAAAAATCTTTCAGGCTTGGGCTTGAGCGTCGGCGACGTGAATCGATGGCGCAAAAGCGCCGGATCTTGTCAGACCAATACGGCACCAAGTTGCATAAACCGCGCTAGCGGACAGGGTCCGGCAAAACCAGCCATGTAAGGACGGTGCCTCCGGCAAGCTCAAAGGCGATGTCGAAACAATCACCTGCGGGAAATGCGGCACTCAGAGTCTTCACCAGACGCAACCGCAGCACATTGTTTTTCGGCGTGGCCGCAAGCTCTGCATGGTCAAAGCCAAAGAACTTGCGAACGTTTGGAAACAGCGCCTTATAGAGCGTTTCTTTGGCTGAAAACACCAGCGTGGCCAGCGTTTCCTGTGGCATGCTCTCTTGTTTACGAACCAATGCAGCCTCTTGCGGCAGCAAAGCGACATGAAAAATCGACTCCAGTGCTGATCCGCTGGCAACGTCTTCGGTGTCGATGCCGATCAGCAGCGACGGGTTGTCGGACAGAGCCACGGCGCAATGGCCCTTGGAATGGGTGATTGATCCTACAACGCCCTGGGGCCAGACGGGCTCGCGGTTTGGCCCGGTCAGAACCGGTTCGGGCTGTCGCCCAAGAACTGACAGCGCTGTCTGCGCCAGCACCCGCCCCGCCAGATATTCGGCGCGTCTTTTTGTGACTGCTGAATCAAGCCGTTCGGGCCGGTGGATGCCGAGTTCGGCGAACAGCGCGTCATCGTATCGTTGCATGTCATATTTGCCGACCAAAGCGGCGGTTGCGGGCGCGCCGATCTGCAGCGTACGCGTATCGCGCAGGAACCCACGGGATTGCGACTGGGAAAAGCGGAGTATCTGGTCAACGGGCTTCATTCTGCGTTCGGAATCCCGCGTCCTGCGCTTGCCGTCAATCCCGTTTTTGCAGACTTCGGGCAAAACCCGGCAGTCGTCAGCTCCGCATGCGTTGGTGTTGCGGGTCATAAGGTGAGGATGCAATGACCTCGGCCCCGACCAGCTCGCCACACATATCCAGATGCATTTTGCTTCCGATTGCTGCCAGATTGGGTTCGATAAAGGCATAGGCCAAATTCATGTCGGTGCGATGGCCCCAATCACCCGAGGTCACGGTGCCAACGACCGCATCGCCCTTCATCAGCGATGCCCCGCCATGGGCCGGCGCGTGAGTCGCATCAATCTTGAGCGTCACCAGTTGTTTTCGCACACTGCCAGCCTGACGCTTTATCAACGCCTGTTTGCCAACAAAGTCTTCTTTGCCGAGGTTCACAAATCGACCAAGCCCGGTTTCAAATGGGTCGAATTCGGTGAGGATATCCGCCTTCCAGTGCAAGAAACCCTTTTCCATGCGCATCGACTCGACGGCGCGGGCACCGAACAGACGCAGCCCGTGCACCTCACCTGCCTTTCGCAGCGCCAGATACGCGGCATATAGCGACGCGTTGGGTACGTGGATTTCATAGGCCAGTTCGCCCGAGAAGCTGACACTCATGACAGTCGCGGGGGCAAAGCCGACAAAGCATTCGCGGACCGACAGCCATGGGAAGGCCTCTTTCGACCAGTCGCCGCGCGAGCACGCCGACAGTACGGCGCGCGCCTTGGGTCCGGCAAGAACCAGGATGGTCTGATCGTTGGTCAGACTACGGATCTGCACATCCTCATCGTCGCGCATATGCAGGGACAGCCAGTCCATGTCGTGGTAATCGCTGGCGGCAGCCGACCCATACCAGATGCGGTCCGGTCCACGGTCCGAAGCGGGCAGGTTTGCCACGGTCGCCTCGGCCTTGATCATGCCGTGATTGTTCAGCAGATAGCCCAACCCAACCCGACCGTCGCGTTTGGTGACTGTGCCGCAGAACATCCGGTCAAGAAAGCTGTGGCGGTCAGTGCCGGTGATCTCGAAGCGGTTGAACCCGTTGACTTCGCATAGGCCGACGTTTTCCTGCACATTTTTCACATCGGCAGCGATGACGTCGAACGCCTCGTCGAAATTGAAGCTGAGCGTTGGATGGAAATCGGGCGTGGGTTTGATGTAATCCATCCGCTCCCATCCATTGACCACAGTGAACTCAGCGCCTTCGGCGGCCAGGATTGGTGTCAAAGGTGTAGTCTTGGCCGGACGGCCAGCGGGTCGGTGTTCATGGGGAAAGTGAAACCGGAACTCGTTCTGATAGTCCTCGATCGCTTTCAGCGAGGTCAGTTCCACATTCGTGTGTCCGGTGAACCGGCGCGGGTCCAGACACCAGGTGTCATAGCAGGCCTCGCCATGGACGATTTGTTGCGCCAACAACCAGCCATGACCGCCACCCTCGCCAAGTCCCGCGCGCAGGCCGATGATGCAGAACGCATTGCGCTTGCCCGGGATTGGGCCGACCAGAGGCGCGCCGTCGATCGTATAGGTGATTGGCCCGTTCACGATGGACCGGATGCCGGTCTCTTCCAGTGCAGGCATCCGTTCGAAAGCCCCGGCCAAAACATCCATGACTCGGTCCAGATCGTCGGGGCACAGCGCGTTGACAAAGTTCGGGTCAATCCCGTCCATGCCCCAGGGTTTGCAATCTTGTTCGTAGAACCCGACCAACAACCCGCCCTTTTCCTGTCGACTGTAATAGTCACTGATCGGGCAGCGCAGCAGCGGCATCCGGTGACCGGCCTCGGCAATGCCCGGAATATCCTCGGTCAGAAAATACTGATGCTCCATTGAGGCGACCGGATGGTGGACACCCATCATCGCGCCGACTTCGTTCACCCGGTAGCCGCAAGCATTGACGACAATGTCGCAGTCGATATTGCCGTGCTCGGTGTGAACTGTCCACGTATCGTCCTTGTGTTGGGTCAAAGCCGTGACAGGTGTGTTCCGATAGACCTCGGCCCCAGCCTTGCGCGCGTGATAGGCCAGCGCCTGACAAAGCTGCGCCGGGTCGATGTCGCCGTCCAGCGGGTCCCATAGCCCGCCAAGCAGGTTTGTCGTCGAAATCAGGGGGTGACGCCGGGCGCATTCCTCGGCGTCGATGACTTCGAACTTGACCCCCATACCGCGCGCCATCGAGGCGAAATGGCGATAGCCTTGCATCTGCCCTTCGGTATTGGCCAAGCGAATACCGCCATCTGCATGGTGGTAGTTTATCGGGTATTCCGGGTTTTCGGACAGAGTCTTGTACAAGTTGATCGAATGGGTTTTCAGCCCGACCATGGTTTGGTTCATGCCGAAATTCGTAACCTGCGCGGCCGAGTGCCATGTGGTGCCACTGGTCAACTCATTGCGTTCGACCAGAACCACATCGCTCCAGCCTTCCTGGGTCAGGTGGTAGAGTGTCGAGCAACCGGCGATGCCGCCGCCGATAACAACCACTTTGGTTCGGGTTTTCATGACAAGCGCCCTTTGGAAATCGTTTTCCGAGATAGGTTCGCAAATTTGGTTACGCCGCAAGTGAACAGGCAATAATCCGAGAAAATATGAATAGATATTCGAGAAAATGAGAATATAGAAGCAATGCTTGCGTTTGAAGGGGTTGGCCCGCTTGAATTTCCTACAGATCAAGTTTGCTAAAGGGCCAAAATGACGGGACAGCGCGGAAAACGAGGCGGGCGCAAGGAGCGGGTGGCACAGCGCGCGGCGAAGCCGGTCATAGACCCTTGCCCACCAGGCCAGATTGGTGGGGCGTACACACCTCTCAGCGAACATGATCTGAGGCGCATCTACGACACCGCACTGGATCTGCTTGAAAAACTTGGGGTCGGAGACGTGCCGGATCGGCTGCTTGCAGATTTGCTGGCAATTGGCGCAACCGACAACGGGCAGGGGCGGGTGCTGTTTCCACCTGCGTTGGTGGAGCAGGCCATCGATCAGGCCGCCAAGACATTCACTTTGCATGGTCGCGATCCGGAACGCTCAATCGAGGTGGGCGGAAACACGGTGCATTTCGGGACCGGTGGCGCTGCGGTGCAGACGCTGGATATGGACAGCGCGCTTTATCGACCGTCAACCTTGCAAGACCTGCATGACTTCACCCGGCTTCAGGATACGCTGGCCAATGTCAGTTGGTTCACGCGCTGTTGCGTCGCCACGGACGTTCCCGACAATTTCGACCTGGACGTGAACACGGTTTTCGCCCTGTTGAAAAACACTACAAAGCCGACGGCGACGTCGTTCACTCTGGCCGAACATGTCGCTCCGATTGTCGAGATGCTGGACATTGCGGCGGGTGGTCCGGGCGTGTTTTCCAAACGTCCATTCATGAAGGCCCATATAAGCCCCATGATATCGCCGATGCGCTACGGCGAAGATGCGGTCGATGTGGTTTACGAATGCATTAGATACAACATCCCGATTTCGTGCATCACGGCGGCGCAGGCCGGGGCAACGGCCCCAGCAACGCTTGCGGGATTTCTGGCGCAATCGCTGGCAGAAACGCTGGCCAGTCTTTTGATGGTGCACGCCATCCAACCCGGATTTCCCATGGTCTTCTCGAACTGGCCATTGGTGATCGACCTGCGGACAGGTGCATTTTCCGGCGGCAGCGGTGAAACCGCCGTATTGAATGCGGCATCGGCACAGCTGTCGAACTGGCTGGGTCTGCCCTCGGGCGTGGCCTGTTCAATGACCGATGCCAAAGCAATCGACGCTCAATACGGAATGGAAAAGGGTATCACTTCGATGGCCGCGGCGCTGGCGGGTGGTAACCTGATCTACGAAAGCTCGGGCATGACCGCGTCTTTGCTTGGGGCCAGTTTCGAAGCCTTCGTGTTGGATGATGAGATGCATTCCAACACCTATCGCGCCTTGCGCGGCATCGAAGTGACCGAGGAAAACCTGGGCTTTCAGGCCGTTTGTGATGCGGTTTTGGGGGACGGTCATTTCCTGGGCGGGCAACATACCTATTCGGCGATGGAACGGGACTATTTCTATCCTATCCTTGCGGATCGTGATGAACCGCGCACATGGGCGGAAAACGGGGCCAAAGACGCTTGGTCACGTGCCCGAGAGAGGGCCCGCGAGGTTCTGCGCAATCACAACCCGGCCTATCTGACCCCCGAACAGGAAACACAGATACGGTCTCGTTTCAACATTCTGCACCCCTAATCCGAAGCTGCGGCGAGGTTCAGTCTGCAAGCCGAAAACTGTCTGCCAACCACGGATAGGCCTTATGTTGTGACGACAGGGCGTGATCTTTGATCAAGGCCCGCATTTTGCCATCGACCAGATCCAACAGCGATCTGGAGCAATCCGGCGTCGCAACGATGGCCAAAGTGCGCGCAAAGCTCTTGCCGGGAAAGCGATGCATGCGCAGCCTGGGTTGAAACCGCTTTGCCCGTGCAAATAGCAGCGGCGTGGTAATCGTCCACCCGGCACCGGCGGCGACCATGGCCATCAGCGTCTGATTGTTGCTGCATTCGAAATTCGAGGACGGCGTTAGCCCGAGGCGACGCATCTGCGACTCAATTTGCCGGGCAATAATCAGAGAACTGGAAAACCGCAGAAAGGGCAGCTTGCTGCGTCCTTCAACAACATCTGACAGCGATTGTTCGTTCATGTCGGGCAGTACCATGACAAATGGATCGCGTAACAGAGGTCGGTCAATAAGATCGCGCATGGCGTTCTCGGGCGTCGTGGTGATGGCCAAATCCAGATGCCGGTTACGCAGCATCTCTAAAATCGCGTGACTGGAATCTGTGTGGTACATGAAATCACAAGAGGGCATGTTTTTGGACAGATACACCGCCAGTTCCGGGATGATGTCACTGTCGAAATCCTCGATACTGCCGACCCTGAGGTAGCTGGCATCGGCAATCGAGCCGGCCGAGGCTTCGGCCTTGGCTTTACGAATGGCATATAGCGCATCGTCGATATTGCGAAGAAAGGCGCGTCCTTTTGGGGTCAGCACCATGGGTCGGCGCGCATGGTTGAACAGCTCGACCCCAAGGTGATCTTCTAGGTTGCGCAGATGATGTGACACCGTGCTGATCGTCAATCCGGTTTCTTCGGACGCCGCCTGAAGCGAGCCGTTATGGGCGCAGATCTGGAACAGTTCGAGCCATTTGAGGCTCAGGTCTTTTGGGGCCGAGTTGCGCGACATCAATCGGTATTCCCTGCATATAAATTAGAATTTCTAGGAAAAAGAATAACAGAACTTCGGAAAACTTGCAGTTTCTTGCTCTCTGAATTGTTGTCAATTGGATCCAAGCACGCCTGCGGTCCGGATATTGGCGCAACGTCATTTGTGTGTTTCAATTCGTTCGATTGATCAAATGAGTTTCAGGAGTCTCCCATGCGCCGCAGGGTCTATTGTAGCATCGCGCTGTCCACCGCATTACTGACTGCCTCGGCAAGTGCAGCAGATGAAAACGTGATGGTGGTGTTTGACGGGTCAAATTCGATGTGGGGCCAGATTGACGGGGTCGCCAAGGTCGAGATTGCGCGTGGCGTCATGGAGAACCTGCTGGGTGACTGGGCCGAAAGCCGCAATGTCGGGCTTATGGCCTATGGTCACCGTCGCCGGGGCGATTGTGGGGACATCGAGGTTCTGGTGCCCCCGGGTCAACAGTCGCGGCAGGCTATTCTGGACAGGATCAACGCGATCACGCCAACCGGAAAGACCCCGCTGACCGACGCGGTCGAGGCGGCCGCAAAAGCACTGTCCTACACGGACCAGCCTGCGACTGTGGTGCTGATTTCCGATGGCCTGGAAAGCTGTGAGCGCGATCCCTGCGCGCTGGCGCAGGCTTTGGAAAAAGGTGGCGTCGGGTTCACCGCGCATGTGGTGGGCTTTGGTTTGGGCGCAGACGAAGACGCAAGCTCGTTGGCGTGTATCGCCGAGAACACTGGCGGTGAATACATCACTGCCAGCAGCGCCGAGGAACTGGGCGCCGCGTTCAGCACCGTCGCAAGCGCAGTGGCGCAGCCTGTACCCGAACCTGAGCCCGAGCCTGAACCAGAGCCAGCAACGCAGCAGGTGAACGTCGACGGTCCCGATACGGCCGTCGGAGGTGCGGATATTCAGGTCACATGGGATCCGACGATTGCGGAAGGCGATTACATCAACATTGTTCCCGTCGGCACCGATCCTGGAACCTTTGGAAATTATGTTCGCGTTGGAAAGGCCACCGAGGTCAGATTGCCCGCCCCCGGCAGCGAAGGGCTTTATGAAATCCAGTATCTCAACAATCAAAGCAAGGACGTTCTGGGCACAGAAACGCTCGAGGTGCTCAAACCGGTTGTCGAGTTGACGGCAGATGACACCGTGGCGACCGGAGCCCGGTTTGCGGTTTCCTGGTCACCAACGATCAACAAGCGCGACTATGTCGCGATTGTCCCGGCGGGATCCGACCCTGGAACGTTCGGTAACTATCAGGCGGTCGGCAGCAACACCAAAACATCGCTGGTCGCGCCAGCCGATCCGGGGCTTTACGAGCTGCGTTATATCCTGAACGTCGACAAACGCACTGTTGCGACGCTCCCGATTGAGGTCGCGTCGGCGACGGTGGTTTTGCAAGTGCCGCAGGCTGCCGCGACCGGGGCTGCGTTCGATGTTGGCTGGTCGGCGGCTGTCAGTTCTCAGGACTATATCAACATAGTCCCGGTCGGCACTGATGAAGGCAAGTTCGGCAATTACATCACCGTGCGAGATACGACCAAGGGCACATTGAAAGCCCCGGCGGAACCCGGCATGTATGAGGTCCGCTATGTTTTGCGCGAAGGCAACCGCACGCTGGCTGCAGAAATGATCGAGATTACAGCGCCGCAGGTGACTGTATCCGGTCCTGATCAGGTTGTGACAGGCGCCAAGTTTGATGTGAGCTGGACGGGTGGCGTGCATGTTCAGGATTATGTCGCCATCGTTCCGGCGGGTTCGGATGAAGGGGTCTATGGCAATTATTCCGTTGTGCGCGACGGCAGCAGCGCGGTGCTGACCGCACCTGCCGATCCGGGCCTCTATGAGCTTCGCTATATCCTGCGCGAAGGCGCCAGAACGCTGGCTTCGGCACCGATTGAGGTCACTGTGCCCGAGGTGACCATAACCGCGCCGGAAAAGGTTCTGGCGGGCGGAAAATTCGAGGTTTCCTGGACGGGTACCGTGAGCGCTCAGGACTATATCAACATCGTGCCGGTCGGGACAGATGAGGGCGTATTCGGAAATTACATCACCGTTCGCAATGCCAATCAGGGCGATCTGCAGGCCCCCTCCGAAACAGGCCTGTACGAAATCCGATACGTTCTGCGTGAAGGGTCGAAGACCATCGCATCCATCATGACCGAAATTGTCGAGCCGGAGGTGACGATCAAGGCGCCTCTGGAAGTGCGTGCAGGCGACAAACTGCGGGTGTCTTGGACCGGAACAGTTAGCACCAGTGACTACATCAATCTGGTGCCAATGGGCACGGAGGAGGGTGATTTCGGCACCTATTCTCAGGTCAGAAGCAACACGGAACTTGACCTGAATGCGCCTGTGGAAACAGGTCTTTACGAGCTGCGGTACCAACTGCGCGAAGGCAACCGGGTGATGGCGCGACAGCCAGTTGAGGTTCTTAGTGCGGACGCCGCACTGGATACAGGCGCAACTCTTGATGCGCCGGATACCGCCGCGCCCGGTGCCAGCATTTCTGTTGGCTGGACAACCGAAAGCCAAAGCGCCGATCAGCGCATCACTCTGGCGCGCGGCGAGCAGCCGATCTTTACCTGGATTTCCGCAGAGAAGATCAAAGGTGACGCGCCGCTGGAGCTGACTTTGCCCGACGAACCCGGAGTGTACGAGATCAGATTACTGGACCTTACCAACAAACAGGTTCTGTCGCGAAAGGTGATCAAGGTCGAATAGGCCTTTGATCTTTTGATAACCAAGGGCGCGGCGGGCTTACTGACCGTGCCCGATCCCTTCCGATCACGCAAAAATCACGCTGGCTTGTTACCTGATACCAAGCGGAATTTGGCTTGGAGGAAGGATAGCAGCCATGGGCAGCCAAAGTTACAACGCAATCAAAGCCGCGTTGTTTGATCATCTGGAGCAGGCCAGCGGGAAAAGGGTCGTCGACAACCACAAGGTGGAAACACATATCGGCGCGGATGCAGTCGATCTCGACGCGTTTCTGAACGACATCAACAACCTGCCGCGTTACCGGTCAGATGGTTTGTTTCTGACCTCGGCCAAAGTGCCCCCCGCAGCTAATGTAGATCAGCTTTTGACCGCCGTGGTGCAGAACTACCGTGATCGCGGCTGGTTGGTCACTCTGCCCTGAGCGCGCCCGATGACCTTTGCCTCCGACATATCCCCCGAATTGAACCGCGCATTTGAACCCCGTTCTTGCGCGTCAGAGAAATGAAAAGGAGAAGACGATGTTCAACCCTCCAAAATTGCGATCCTTCGTCAGCTGGATCAATCTTGAAAACCCCGGGCAATCCAAACTGATTGTCAGCGGAGAAGGCGAAATGCCCAGCGATACCGAGCGTCCGCATCTGTGCGTCAACATGGATCCGCGTACGCCACCGTCAACATTGGAACTGGATCTGACAATCCGGAACAACGGCGGTGCGGGCAATGCCAAGGACGAATATCAGCGCGTGAGGTTTGAAGCCCCGGCAGAGCAGGGGCAGTACGACAAGGTGCTGATCCTTTGGCAAAGTTCGGTACTGCTGGATCTGGATGTGCGTGAGACGCACTGAACTGTTTAAGGCCATGTTCGGGGTTCAACGAGTAAACAACCAGTCTGAGAACTGTTGTTTGCTGAACAAATCCCGGGCAATCTTTCGATACCGGCCACCAGGGCTCGGAAAAAAAAACGTCAAGTACCGATTAACCAGTAACGAGTTTTCATGTCATTCAACGCCAGACCCATGCACGTCGCCACGGACCGGCTTGTTGAGCACCAGCAAAACTCCCGCAAGCAATACACCTTTGTCTCGAACCTGCCAAAACGGAGAGTCTCATGCCCTTTGCTCAGTCTCAACAGTCCCAGCAATCCCAGCAGTCGCAACAATCCCAACAGTCTCAGCAGTCGCAACAATCCCAATCGGTTCCGTCGCTGAACCACGCAGGTGGTGCAAGCTCAGCTCATCTGAGTCATGCTTTGAACTCGGTGGGGCAAACGCTGCCGGTTGATCGCCCGGGCGATATGTCGTCATCGGCATCGGACGCAGACAAGGAAAGCCTTCGTCGGCTGCAACCCATGCACCGACATATCCTGTTGACCGCTGCTTTGTCGCGCGGACTTGGAATTGACGAAGCACGACCTGCGTCGGCTGGCGTGATGGTTCAGCTTGATGGCCAGAACATTGGACCGGATGCCCTGACCAGACCGGATCTTACGGCCTCGGTTCTGGACGCAATCAACAATCGCCGCTGGCTTAGGGCTGAACGTATCGGCGAGATAATCGAACAGCAGACAGATATTCTGAGCTTTCTGGCGCTGGCCTATCCAATGACCCGCGACACGCATCCGTTCACCATGGCGCTGCTTGATGCGGTGCTTGCTTCGGCGGGCAAGGTCGTGGTTCAGGCCAAATACAAGCTGAATGTTCCCCGCCCGGCGGACTGGTCGGCGGGCATGTCTCCGGTCATTCGTACGCCAGCCCATGGTGCAACACCCAGCGGCCACGCGACTGAATCCTGGGCTATGGCATACGCCATGGAGTCGCTGATTTTTGGGTGCGCCTCGCAAGAGTTGCGGTTGATTGCTGCCCGGATCGAGGAAAACCGTATCGTGGCTGGTGTGCATTATGAACATGACGGCTATATGGGTCGGCGTCTGGCCACCTATCTCGCCAAGATTTTTGCGGATCGGCTTGGTGTTTCGAATGCCGAACTGGACGAAACCCGTGACCCGGTATGGTCCGAGGCAGGGCAGGCGGGTCTGCTGGCCCAACCTGCGCGCCAGGTCGGGGCGCCGCATGCGCAACCCAATGCGCCCGCATTTACCAACCCGGGCGGCGTGCTTGGGGCCGCGATGGAACTGTCGCGCACCGAACTTGGCTTTCCTACAAGTCAGGAGTAAGCCCGGTGCTGCATTTTGAACCACTGAAAACGCCTGATCCCGCCCCTCGAAATCTATTGCCAGCCGGGTTGCCGTGCATGATTCCGGGGCTCGCCAAACCTGATACCGTCTCAAGCGTGTTTTTTCGCACCAAGTCAGGCGAATTGTTTATCGAAGAGTTTTATCCGCACCCATCGGGAATGGACCCGTTTTGTATTTTGTGGCCCAGCATCGATGCTGCCCATGGCCAAGCGGACCGCAATGCGCCCATATCTCTTGGACCGCGGGTGCCGCGGTGCGCGGGCAGCGGGCAAGCTCTGACTGCTGATGCTCAGACCAAAGCCGACCCGCCGGAGTCGGATGATGTCGAGATCGGAATCATCGATGCTGGGATCGCGTTTTGGAACCCGGCATTCAGGGCCGAGGGTTCGGATGGCTCCTGCCGGTTCGCTTCGTACGGGGCATTGAAGCTGAAGGATAAGCAATTCGTCGGCGCAGCGCTTTCTTCGGCGGAGATTCAGCAATTCTGCGCGCGTGCCGACACCGCCAACCGCGCGGCGCTGGCGGTGAAATACCCCGAAAGCGTGTTCGGGGACACCGCGCGCTGGCCGCTGGTACGTCCGCAGGGATTGGCGCATGGCACTGCGATGACCGAAATGGTCCTTTCGACCGCGCCAAAGACCGCGCGTCTGCATGGGCTTGAACTTCCGGTGTCGGTCCTGCGCGATCTGACCGGCGGCCAGATGATTGCGTTGATGGAGATCGCCGTCCAGGCGCTTGCCGAGCAGGTTCGAAACGCCAGAAGACAAAGCGGTATACCGGACAAAAAAGGATGCCGACTGGTCGTCCTGATGGCCTTTGGTTTCATGGGCGGGCCATTGGACGGTACAGCCGGGGGCCTCAAGGGGTTGGAAGAGGTCGTATCGCGATACAATGATTATGGCTTTCAGCTCGAACTGGTTTTGCCGATTGGCAACCAACTTCAGGACCAGCTGCACGCGCGACTGACCAAGGGCGAGACCGTCGGCTGGCGCGTATTGCCGGACGATCATTCCGCCAATACGGTTGAGATCATTCGCGCCAAAGGTCCGGCAAACATGCGGATCGCGCCTCCGGGCGGAGTTTTTGTCGATATCCCGGACATGCGGGGCCTGTGCCGGATCGTGGTGAACGGTTTACCCGTCGGTGGTGCATGGACCGAGGACATAGACGGGGGCCGTGTTCGCACGCGAATTGCTCTGGTTCCGACGGCGTCGAGATACCCGCAGGTTCCGATCGCGCCATTTGGAAAGTGGCAACTTGCCTGCGACGACGTAAAGGCCGATTTGTGGATTCTGCGCGACGAAACCGGGTTCGAGGCGGATCCTTTTCAGCCGTCGCGTCCTTCGTGGTTCGAAGATCAGCGATACAACCGGTTCGACAAATACGGCATGCCTGCCCTGAAGGATGCCTCCCACCGACCCGGAGATCCGCTGTCTGTGGTTCGTCGTGACGGCAGCGCATCTCTGCTTGCGTCGTCCTCACATGACCGGATTTCCATCGTCACAGCGCTGCTGGGGGATGGGACATCTGCGCCTTATGCGAGCCTGTTGCCCGCTGGCGAATCTGCTGATCATAGTATGTCGCTTGCGGATAGGGCATCGGTAGGGATGGATTACGATCTGCAACCGATTGGTCCATTCCTGGGCCGGGCCGTGCTGGGCAATGGCGGCAAAGACAGGTTCCGTGCGGCAGGGACATCTCTGGCTTCAGCGCGGATGGCGGGAAAGATTGCCGGGATGTAGTCCCGGTTCAGTTTTCTTCCAAGGCGTCAATCAGGCCGAGATTGCGAAGGGTCATGACCGGATAATCGGGCTTGCTGAGGTCTGATAGCTCAAAGCCCGGCTCAAGCGCCGCCAGTTTGGCGGCGGCTTTTTCGGCAACGGCCATATCTTTCATCAACAGACTGGTCGCGATCAGGTATCTGAGCGATGCGCGATGCTGCGGGTTGTTGCTGTGCGCCTGGCGTACGGCCTCCTGCGCGGCGGCAAAATCACCTTGCGCAAGCGCGGTCAGACACAGTTCGAAGTCCCAGGCAAAGACATGGGACAACCCCTCGGCCGCCAACCGCGCGCGGCTGGTCAACGCCTGCGCGTCCTCGATCCGGCCCTGCAACAATGAGATGCGTGCCGCAGCTTGCAGGGCATAAGGGTTGCCGTCGTCGTTGTTCATGGCGTCGCGTGCCAGAGACTCTGCCCGGTCAAAATCACCGGTCACATCCATGGCGACGCGCGCGGCCAAGGCCGAGATCAACGCATTTCCGGGTCTACGTGACAGGGCCTCTTGCACCAGAACCTGAGCTTCTTCGGCCGCCTCCTGATCTCCGAATTCCAGCACGCGGGCGAGTTTGGCAAAGCCCAGCCATGCCAGAGCCACTGGCGCGCCTTCGCCGTCGACAAGACCCTTCAGATCGCGTTCTGCAGCGTGCACACGTTCGATGCTGGGATCATATAGCCGGGCCGAGGCACGGGACATGATCATCAAGGGCGAGTGGCTTATCTTGCGAAAAGACTGATATCGCAGAAGAATTTGCGCGATCGCGCGCGTCGCAAACGCGTCCAGTTCCACCCCGGCGGTAAATTCTCCGGCTTCGATCGGCAGTCTGATACGACCAGACCACAGAAAGCGCCGCTCCTTGTCCGCCAGCGCGCGCAGGTGAACCGCCCAATGACCAGCCTCGACCATCGAAACCAGTTCAATGTGAACGATTGTCGCCGCGCTTTCGATCCGTCCCGGCTCTGGCTCGACCTGAGTATAGATCTCCTCGGCACCTTCGGCCTCGAACCGCATCGATAGGGTATCCAGCAGAACCGTTTCAAAAAACCGCGCCATGCCGTCGGATTGATCCGCAGTGGCGCGGATTATGACAATGGTTCCTCCGGTTGCACCTGCGGGCTGCGTTGCAGTATCCGGGTTTTGCAACTCGCGCGCCCGTGCCGCGTCCTGCGCACGATAGTCCCGCAGCCAGTCCTCGAACGCGGGGTCAGGCGCGTTCACCAGTTCCAGCAGATTTTCTTTGCCCAGCATCGACGGTCTGTCGTCGATCTTTACTGCGTCGCACAACCAGACTTCGTGCTTGTTCGACTCGATCACCGGCCCGCAATCGGCAAGCCGAGCGCGTATATTCGCCAGTGCCCGCCGTAAACTGCCGGATGCTTTGCTGGGTTCGCTTTCGGACCACAACATCGACTGCAGCCATTGCCGGGACCGGCGCTTGTCGCGGCTGACCGCAAGCAGAGCGATGACCGCACGTTCCTTGCGATTGGATGGGGTCATGTCGCGATCGTGTGAACACAGGACCGTAAATCGACCGCGTGTGACGATCGTCACAGGTGAAACCGTTTTCTCCGCGTCGTCGATCATTCACCTACCCCGTACCACAAGTTACCACAATTGCAGAATAATCGCGTCGAGAAAATCGAGCATACAGTCGCAATGAGGTCAGCAGTTGGCCGAGCGGTAACATTGTTGTGATGATAAGCAAGTGAGATTATCACAGGCAGTGTCACTTATGTCTGCATTCGACTTGGAGTAGAGCGGCCCGGCTGCCCTTCGAAAATGCCTGCCATGGCCCGATCTTGGCGCGCAAGCTGCAATTCGCTTGGAATCGGAAACTAGGACAAGTTGCCGCTCTTGCGCATATTGCATTCGCGGCACAAATGGTATACCGCCGCATACAAATGGTGCTTCAGGGTCTGCCATCGCGTCAGATCCGACGCCCAAGCCCAATCTAACGCTGATACGTCGGGATAGCCATGAGCCTTTATCAAGATTACCTAACTGAGATCGAAACGCGCAAGGAACAGGGGCTGCACCCCAAGCCAATCGAAGATGGCGCGCTGACGCAGGAAATCATTGGTCAGATCAAGGATAGTGACAACCAGCATCGCGCAGAGTCGTTGAACTTCTTGATTTACAACACGCTGCCAGGCACCACCAGCGCTGCGGGGGCCAAGGCGGCCTTTCTGAAAGAGGTCATTCTGGGCGAAACGATTGTCGAAGAAATCTCGCCGACATTTGCATTTGAGCTGTTGTCACATATGAAGGGTGGTCCTTCGGTTGAGGTGTTGCTTGATCTGGCTCTGGGTGATGATGGGGCCACCGCTGAGCAGGCGGCCGAAGTCCTCAAGACTCAAGTGTTTCTCTATGAGGCAGATACCGACCGGTTGAAGACAGCGTTTGCCGATGGAAACTCGATCGCGCGGGATATTCTGGAAAGCTATTCAAAGGCCGAGTTCTTTACCAACCTGCCGGAGATTGACGACGAGATCAAAGTTGTCACCTATATCGCGGCCGAAGGCGATATCTCGACCGACCTGCTGTCGCCAGGCAATCAGGCGCATTCGCGTTCCGACCGCGAATTGCACGGCAAATGCATGATTTCGCCGCAAGCGCAGGTTGAAATTCAGCAGTTGCAGCAACAGCATCCCGACAAACGCGTGATGCTGATTGCGGAAAAAGGCACCATGGGCGTCGGATCATCGCGGATGTCGGGCGTCAACAACGTGGCTCTGTGGACCGGAAAAAAGGCCAGCCCCTATGTGCCGTTCGTCAATATCGCGCCGGTTGTGGCCGGTACCAACGGTATTTCGCCGATCTTTCTGACGACGGTAGGCGTGACCGGCGGCATCGGGATCGATCTGAAGAACTGGGTCAAAAAGCTGGACGAGGACGGCAATCCAATCCTGAACAACGACGGCGAGCTGATCCTGGAGCAAGCGTTCTCGGTCGAAACCGGAACCGTTTTGACCATCAACTCCAAGGACAAAAAGCTGTACAATGATGCAGGCGACCAGGAGTTGGTCGATGTGTCGTCGGCCTTCACGCCGCAGAAGGTCGAGTTCATGAAGGCTGGCGGATCTTATGCTGTTGTTTTCGGTAAGAAACTTCAGACATTTGCTTCGGAAACACTTGGGATCGAGTTGAAATCAGCCTTTGCACCGTCGCGGGAGATCTCGCATGACGATCAGGGCCTGACGGCGGTCGAAAAGATTTTCAACAACAACGCCCGCGGCGTTGCCCCGGGTAAGGTTCTGCATGCGGGCTCGGATGTGCGGGTCAAGGTCAATATCGTTGGTTCGCAGGACACGACGGGCCTTATGACCTCGCAAGAGCTTGAGGCGATGGCGGCGACGATCATTTCACCTTCGGTCGATGGTGCGTATCAGTCGGGCTGTCACACCGCCTCGGTCTGGGATGCAAAAGCGCAGGCCAACATTCCGAAACTCATGAGCTTCATGAACCGGTTCGGCCTGATCACCGGGCGCGATCCGAAGGGCGAATATCACGCGATGACCGACGTGATCCACAAGGTGCTGAATGACATCACCGTCGATGACTGGGATATCATCATTGGTGGCGACAGCCATACCCGGATGTCCAAAGGCGTGGCCTTTGGTGCGGACTCGGGAACTGTTGCGCTGGCCCTGGCGACGGGTGAGGCGACCATGCCCATCCCTGAATCGGTGAAAGTGACCTTTAAGGGTACGATGGCCGATCACATGGATTTCCGCGATGTGGTCCATGCCACGCAGGCGCAGATGTTGAAACAGTTCGGCGACAACGTCTTTCAGGGGCGCGTCATCGAGGTTCATATCGGAACCCTGTTGGCGGATCAGGCGTTTACCTTTACCGACTGGACGGCCGAGATGAAGGCCAAGGCGTCGATCTGCATCTCGCAGGATGACACCTTGATCGGATCTCTGGAACTGGCCAAGGGTCGCATTCAGATCATGATCGACAAAGGCATGGATAACGCAGCGGGTACGCTGCAAGGCCTAATTGATAAAGCTGATGCGCGCATTGCCAAAATCCGATCGGGTGCAAAACCTGCGCTGACGCCCGATGCCAACGCCGAGTATTTTGCCGAAGTCGTCGTCGATCTTGATGAAATCGTCGAGCCGATGATCGCGGACCCGGATGTGAACAACATCGACGTCTCCAAGCGCTATACCCACGATACGATCCGCCCGGTTTCCTATTATGGCGGCGACAAAAAGGTCGATCTGGGCTTTGTCGGGTCCTGCATGGTGCATAAGGGCGACATGAAGATCGTTGCCCAGATGCTCAGGAACCTTGAAAAGTCCTCGGGCAAAGTCGAATTCAACGCGCCACTGGTTGTGGCAGCGCCGACTTATAACATCGTCGATGAGTTGAAGGCGGAAGGCGATTGGGAAATCCTACAGCGCTATTCGGGCTTTGAGTTCGACGATCTGTTCCCCAAGAACGAGGCGCGTAAGGAATACGAAAACATCCTTTATCTTGAACGTCCCGGCTGCAACCTTTGCATGGGAAATCAGGAAAAGGCGGCAAAGGGCGATACGGTTCTGGCGACTTCAACGCGTCTGTTCCAGGGCCGCGTTGTCGAGGATTCAGAAGACAAGAAGGGTGAGTCTCTGCTGGCCTCAACCCCGGTTGTCGTCCTGTCCGCCATCCTTGGCCGCACTCCAAGCGTCGAGGAATACAAAGCTGCGGTTGATGGTATCGACCTGACCAAGTTTGCGCCTCCGATCGAAAAACCGGCTGGCGCCAGATCGGTTCACTTCTAAGTCTCTGTTCCCGTCCGTTCCTTTGGGTCGGGCGGGAGCCTGCGGGTCTCAGGGCCTTTCGCGCCGAACGGTGCGAATGACATACACCAGCGCGGCTGCGAACAGCGCGGCCATGGCGTACCAGGTCAAAGCATAGGACAGGTGCGGGTTGCTGAACCGGATGACGGTCAGGCCGCCGCGCGGCCAGGATTGCGCCGCGCCCTGGTGATCAGCGTCCAGAAAAAGGGGTAGGGTCGCGCCCAGTTTCTGGGTTTCGGACATCGCCAGAGTGTCGCGCGATACCCAGCGGTTTGAATTTGGGTCATTCCGCTCGAGCAATGTACCGCCAGCAACAGAAGGGCGCAGCAATCCTGTGACAGGTGTTGTTGGTGTGCTCCACTGGTCGGGGTTCTTCTGGTCCGGGGGGACAAACCCGCGATTGATCCAGAGAATGCCGCGATCCGTTTGCAGGGGCACCATCACCCAGTAGCCCGCCCCAATCTCGGTCACAGCCTTGACCAGAATAACGGCTTCGGTTTTGAAGCGGCCATCGACCGAGACGCGTTGATAGGCGTGTTCCTCTGGGTCGAACCGCGCAGGCAGGCTGGCCGGATCCGCAAACGCGCGCGTGTCAACGGCTTCGATCAAATCCAGCTTCCAGGCCAAACGGCGCATCTGCCAGTTGCCCAACAGGATGAACACTCCGATCATCACCACCGACAGCACCAGCAACAGAGCCGTAACCCATCCGGGCCGTCGGACGGTGGATCGGTTGGTCATGGCAGGTTGCGCACCCGCTCGATCTGCTCATGGGCGGGCATCATGTTTTCATCGAGATTAAACATGACCCAGATCGAGCCTGCCATCACGATGACCAACAACAAGACCGTCAGCCCCAGCGACATGGCCTGCCAACCCGCCTCGACCGTTAGCGAAACATGCAAGAAGTAGTGGATATGCACCAGCATCTGCGTGGCACCCATAGTGAAGATGACTGCGATCGCCCAGCCGGTGCTATCCATGACATCGCCCATCACCACCCAGAACGGGATCAGCGTCAGAACGACCGACAACGCAAAACCGATCATGTAGGATTTGAAGGTGCCGTGGCCCCCGTTTGCCTGATCGCTCATAGCAGGACCCCCGTGAGGTAGACCAAGGAAAAGACGCCGATCCAGATCAGATCAAGGAAGTGCCAGAACAGGCTCAGGCACATCACGCGGCGCTTGTTTTCATGGGTCAGACCGTGCTGTCCCAGTTGGATCAACAGGACGATCAGCCAGATGCTGCCCCCCAGAACGTGCAGACCGTGGGTGCCGACCAGCACAAAGAAAGACGACAGGAATGCACTGGCCTGCGGTGTTGCTCCGATATGGATCAGGTGGCTGAATTCTTTGAGCTCCAGATACAGAAAACACGCACCAAAGAAACCGGTGACGATCAGCCAAAGGACCGTTCCGCGCAGATCATCCATGTCCATCCTCAGCACTGCGAACCCGTAGGTGATCGAGGAAAACAGCAGCGCAAAAGTGGCGACCAGGATCATCTCGATCTCGAACAGATCCACGGGGGCGGGACCGGCGGCATAGTTCTGACCCAGCACCGCGTAGGTGGCGAAGAGGATGCCAAAGATCAGGCAATCGCTCATCAGGTAAATCCAAAACCCCAGCATGGTTCCGGTTTCGTGGTGATGTTCACCGTGATCATCCGCGTGGTGCGGGTCTTCCATCACGAAGAACTCTTTTGGCGTGTCGGTAGATGTGTCCGTCATTACTCCGCAGCCCCCGCCAGCTGTTGTGTCCGCTGGTTTTCGATATCGCGCACCTCATCCGCTGGTACGTAATAGTCGCGGTTATAGTTAAAGGTGTGCCCGATGCCGTAAAGCAGGGTGGCCGCAAAGCCGAGCACGGCCAGCCACCACATATGCCAGACCAGGGCAAAGCCCATGACCGTCAAGAACCCGGCCATGACGATACCTGTCGCGGTATATCGCGGCATGTGGATCGGCAGGAAACCGTCGGTTGGACGCACGAAACCTTCTCGCTTCATCTGGGCGAATGCGTCCAGTTCGTGGACACGCGGCGAAAAGGCAAAATTGTAGTATGGAGGCGGCGAAGAGGTCGACCATTCAAGCGTCCGCCCGCTCCACGGGTCGCCCGTGGTATCGCGTAACTCGTCACGTTTCAGGATAGAGACGATGATCTGGACGATGAAAGCGCCGATCCCGGCGGCTATGAACAACGCGCCCACGAGGGCCACGATGAAGTAAATGGAATAGAACGTGTCTTCGAATTGGCTAAGGCGTCGGGTAACACCCATAAGGCCAAGCACATAAAGCGGCATGAAGGCCAGGTAGAACCCGATCAGCCAGCACCAGAAGCTGACCTTGCCCCAGAACGGCGCAAGCTGAAAACCGAAGGCTTTGGGCCACCAATAGATGATGCCCGCGAAGATTCCGAACACCACCCCTCCGATGATCACGTTGTGGAAATGCGCGATCAGGAACAGTGAGTTGTGCAGGACGTAATCCGCAGGCGGTACGGCCAGCAGAACTCCGGTCATACCTCCGATCACGAAGGTCAGCATGAACCCCATAACCCACAGCATCGGCGTTTCGAACCGGATGCGGCCCTTGTACATCGTGAACAGCCAGTTGAAAATCTTGGCCCCGGTCGGGATCGAGATAATCATGGTGGTTATGCCAAAGAAGGCGTTCACATTCGCGCCCGCGCCCATAGTGAAGAAATGGTGCAGCCAGACCAGATAGCTGAGGATCATGATCACGCAAGTCGCATAAACCATCGAAGTATAGCCAAACAGGCGTTTACCGGTGAAGGTCGGAACGATCTCGGAAAAGATGCCAAAGATCGGCAGGATCAGAATGTACACCTCGGGGTGGCCCCAGATCCAGATGAGGTTCACATACATCATCGGATTGCCGCCCAGATCGTTGGTGAAGAAATGCGTGCCCAGGTACCGGTCAGCAGTCAACAGGGCCAGCGTGGCGGCAAGAACCGGGAAGGTCACAACGATCAGAATATTGGTACACAGCGTCGTCCAGACAAAGACCGGCATCTTCATGAACGTCATGCCCGGCGCGCGCATCTTGACGATGGTCACCACCAGATTGATGCCGGACAATGTTGTTCCGATCCCGGCGATGTTCAGCGACCACAGATAATAATCCATTCCCACACTGGGGCTGTATTCCAACCCCGAAAACGGTGCATAGGCAAGCCAACCAGCAGTCGAGAACTCTCCGACAAACAGGGAAATCATGATCAGGACTGCGCCGGACACGGTCAGCCAAAAGCTCAGATTGTTCAGGAAGGGAAAGGCCACGTCCCGCGCCCCGATCTGCAGAGGCATAACATAGTTCATGAACCCGGTGACAAAGGGCATCGCCACGAAGAAGATCATGATCACGCCGTGTGCGGTGAAAATCTGGTCATAGTGATGCGCGTTCAGATACCCTTCGCCGCCACTGGCCGCGAGGGCCTGTTGCAATCTCATCAGCAGCGCATCGGCAAAGCCGCGCAGCAACATGACCAGCCCCAGAACCATATACATGATGCCGATTTTCTTGTGGTCGATACTGGTGAACCATTCTTTCCACAAATATCCCCAGAGGCGGAAATAGGTCAGAGCGCCCACAACGGCCACGCCGCCCAGCGCGACGACGATAAAGGTGTATAGGATTACCGGCTCATAGAAGGGGAAAACGCCCCATGACAGTTTGCCCCAGAACGGATCAACTCCGGAAACATGGGCGATGCTGTCAGCGGCTCCGTGAGATAGCGACATTGCGTTATCTTTCCGTTTCTTGTTCGTTACAGGTCAGTCAGTGGCCGCCGGAGGAACCAGCGTCATCGCAGTAATGATTTCGTCCTCGCGGATACGCATGTCCGGCCGGATCATCGCCATCAGCGCACCCGGATTGTCGGCCGAGCAGATGCCGCGGAACATTTCGCGGTTCCAAAGCCCTTCAAGCCCGCCGCCACCCAAGGCATCAACCATCATCATGTCGTTCAGGCACAGGGCGTCGTCGTCGATGCAGAGATTGACGATCTTGTCCCACAATCCATCCTCGACCGAGTCGTAGTAGGTCACCGGGTGCGAAATGCTGGGCTGGTTTAGCTGCCCAATCGTCTCACGATCCAACGCAGAGCCTTGCGCGCGCACCTGTTCCACCCAGGCATCGAAATCGGCCTGATCCTTGCCGAGGAACTTGAACCGCATTTGCGAAAAGCCTTCGCCGCTATAATTGGCCGAGAACCCGTCATAGACGCCCGGCTTGTTGATCACCGCGTTCAGTTCGGTCTGCATGCCCGACATGGCATAGATCTGACCGGCCAGCGCCGGTACGAAGAACGAATTCATCACGGTTGTCGATGTGATCTCGAACTTAATCGGTCGATCGACGATGGCGGCAACCTCGTTTACGGTGGCGATCCCCTCTTCGGGGTAAATGAACAGCCATTTCCAGTCCATCGCCGAGACCTGAATCACCATCGGCTCAATATTCGGGTCAATCTCTTGCCCGTCGGAAAGTCGTGTCAGCGGTTGATACGGGTCCAGCCGGTGCGTTGCCACATAGGTTAGACCGGCAAGGCAGATGATGATCGCAAGCGGCACCGACCAGATGATGATCTCGAGGCTGGTGGAGTGATCCCAGTCGGGCTCATACGTGGCTTTCTTGTTCGAGGCGCGGTATTTCCACGCAAAGAACACTGTCAAAGCCATGACAGGTACGATGATGATCAGCATCAGGACTGTCGAATACAATATCAGATCGGCCTGCTGCATCGCCACGTCACCCGAGGGGTTCAGGACAACCATATCGCACCCGGCCAGAGTGATGATCGTTAGAAGGAGTGCGACGGAAACTGCGCGCTTCATTTCTTTCGTCTCATGGATCGGTTTTGGGATGAGGAATTGCTAAGCTGGCGAGACATTTGACGAACCTCTGCTTGCGTTACCTCTTGTGCAAGTTTTGCAGTCATGCTGCAATGCGACAAAAGATGACCCGCACAATTACCTTTGGCGTGACGCTCCGGAAACTTTGGGTCTGTACGGGAGTATAGCATGACCAGCGTTGACAACACAAAACGTTACACAGCCACAATCGACGAGGTGATCACCACCGTTGTCATGGCGCGTGTCACTGATTTCTTTGGTTTTTTTGTCTACGCCATCGCGTCAGCTCTGGTTTTTCCCAGGCTGTTTTTTCCCATGCTCGACCCTCTGGCGGGTACGCTGGCGTCATTTGCTATCTTCTCGCTTGCATTTCTGGCGCGACCCATTGCCAGCCTCGCGGGACGCACGCTGCAATATAAGATCGGGCGAGTCGGGAAGGTCACGCTGGCCCTGTTTTTGCTGGGAACGTCGACGGTTGCCATCGGTTTGTTGCCCGGATACGAGAAAATCGGCTGGCTTGCGCCGGTTTTTCTGGCTGTTTTGCGGATTTTGCAGGGGCTGGGACTTGGCGGCGCCTGGGACGGGTTAACCTTGCAATTGCAAAATGCCGCACCCGCCCATCGCAAGGGTGTCTATGCGATGGTTCCGCAACTGGGCGGACCAATTGGTTTTGTTGTCGCCGCGTCGATCTTTTATGTGCTCCACGGCTTTCTGACCGAGGAGGAGTTCCTCAAATGGGGCTGGCGCTTTGCGTTCTTTGCTGTGATGGCGGTCAACGTGGTCTCGTTATATGCCCGCGTTCGGCTGCTGAATTCGGATTTGGGTGTCGAGCCCGAGGTCACTGAGTCAGCTCCGTTGAAGGAACTGGTTCAGAACCAAGGCCGGACGATATTGCTGTCTGCGTTCCTGCCGCTCGCCAGCTATGCCCTGTTCCACATGGTCACCGTTTTCCCACTGGCGTTTGCTGCAATATACGAGCGGTTTGAAATCACCGAAGTCCTGACCGTGCAGTTGATCGGTGGAGCGCTGGCGATCCTGACAGTGATCGCATCCGGATTGTTGGCGGATCGGTACGACCGGCATTTTGTGATCAAACTCAGCTCGATCCTGATTGTTGTGCTCAGCCTGATGATCGGCACCCTGGCACATTATCCCTATGCTTACATCATCTTCGGTTTTCTGGTCCTGGGCCTGGCCTATGGTCAGGCAAGTGCGATCGTGCCCAAGCAGTTTCCGAGGCGTTACCGGTATTCAGGTTCTGCCATGGCGACGAACCTGTCCTGGATATTCGGTGCCGCCTTTGCCCCGCTGGTCGGTATCGGACTAACGGCGGCGTTTGGTCTTTGGGCGGCAGGCCTTTATCTGCTATCAGGCGCGGTTGTCACATTTATGGCGCTGCATCTCATGAACAAGCGCGGCGCGCCCGAGGGCGACTGACGCAATTTTCGATCTCAGCGGCTGCGAATGAACTGTCGTTTCCGACGGTCGCGCAACCTGTCGTATCGACGGCGCAATATCTGTGCGATATCGGCGAAGGGGCGCAGATAGATATCCAACACGCGGGATGGGTGCGCCTCTGACGCGTGCAGGCCAAATTTCAGATCGGCATCCTTTTCGGACAGGTGCAGCGAGCCGAACAGCCAGTCCCAAACTGCAAAAGCGACGCCAAAGTTCTTGTCGTGGTGCTTTCGTGCTATCGAATGATGCACCTGATGCTGCGCCGGGGAAATCAGGATGTGCTCCAGCCAGGGCCAATAGTGGATCGAAACATGCGAATGCCGCAGGTTTGACCCGGTTACATGAAATACGAATGACAGCGCGTTGACCCCCAACACCGTATAAAGGTCCACCGCGCTGCCGAAGAAGAACAGAAACAGCGCCATCGTTGTCCCCTGAGCAACCGCGCTGCGCAACGCATAGAGGATGCCCTCAAGCGGATGGGTCCGATAGACTGTGATGGGCGTCAAGGTTTCGGCGGAATGATGGGTCTTATGAATCGCCCAAAGCACTGGCCAATGGTGCATCCAGCGATGCACCAGATATTTGGTGAAATCGTCGACGATAAAGATTGTCACCGTAAACAGGGCCACGATCAGCGCGGCTGGGGTTTCGGACAACACCCCGCGTTGTAGAAAGGGAACGTCGTGCAGCGCGTAATATAGCAGGGTCCCGATTGCCAGCTGCGACACCAGCAACGGCGATATGAACATCATGAAAACGCGATTGATGACGAAGATCTTGTAGTCTGCTCTGGCCGAGGGGGAAAACAGGATCTTGCGGTCGAAAACCTGCTGTAATGCGCGCTTGACGGATGACCGGCGGGCTGCGACCAGCCACAGAACTGCGATCAACACCGTCAAAAACAGGTACCCGAAAAAGACGCGCTTCTTCGGGTTCGAAAAATCGGAAAGGACCGAGGTTATAGGTTCGAAAATATCCAATACACGCGTCTCGGCTGTAACCCCGGCGGCGATAACAAGCCGCCGCCGGGTTGGGTCAAGTCACCCTTAGTCGTTTTCGGCCGAGGCGTTTTCGCCCAGCTTTTCAGCCAACGCAGCCAGATCAGCTGTCGCATCATTGGCGCGGCTTTCGATGCCGAAAGTATCGATCAGCAGTTTCTGAACTTTCAGCATGTTGACCTGATAATCCTCGAGCGTCATCTCGCGGCCACGGACAAAATTGCCGTCTGCGTCGATGTCCGAGACCATCAAACCATCCGGCATCGCCGGGCCAAAGCCGATCAGCCAGTTCAGGTCGATCGCAGTTGCGCCGAGATTGTTCTTGCCCGATTGCAACGCCATCGAGAAGCCCTTTAGCTCACCCCAGTGTTTGGCATAGTCGCGCAGCGCCTTGTCAGTGTCCTCACCGGATTTGATCTTGTCGATATCCTGGTAGACCGAACCGGCGTATTTGAACGTGGCTTCGGCCAACGTCTTTTCCCAGTTGGTTTCGATGATGTCAGCATAATTCTTCAACTGCGCACGTTGCTCATCGGTCAGGGCCTCACCATTTGCCGAAGCAATCAGCGCGCGACCATCACGGAAGGCGTTGAAGATAGTGGTCATGTACTGGGTGTTCTTGTTGCCACCTTTGTCAGCACCTGCGGCGTAGTAGGCCGGACCAAACACCATCTCGGTCTTCAAGTCGATGACGCCATCACCATTGGCATCCGCAGCGGCCAGGTCTTTCTGCTTGGAAACGCCATAGTTCTGCTCGGGCGATAGGGTCACCGAATGCGCTGCGGCACCAAAGTAACCGAATGCTTCGTCCCAGCTGTGCTCCTTGCCTGTGTAATGCGCGCCCTCTGAATAGGGCTCGTTGTTGGGCTTGTTGTCGGCTTCCAGTTTTTCGTCGAGATAGTTGTCGACCGCCTGGTTATAGGCCATTGCGCCCAGCGTGAATTTCGAGATCAGCTGACCCCAATCCATGCCGTTGACCGGGTCGTAACCCTGCTCGGATGCGGCTGCCAATTTGATCATCTGTAACGCCACATTGACGCCGGACTGGTTGCCTGGCCATGCTGGCATCGCGCCCTTGTAGAACTTGCCCGAGATGTTCTTGCCCTTGGAAATTTCATTCACGGTCGACTGCTTGACCGGGAAGCCGTCCTTGGAAACGGGTGCGATGATCGCCAGATCTTCTTCGGATCCGTTGAAATAGGCCAGCATCAGCGCCTCGACCTCGGCGGCGTTGTTGCCGCCGTCTCCTTTGGCCGCAGCCTTCTTCAGGCTGTCATGCAGAACGTGGCGTGCGATCTGACCGGAATAGGACACCGAGTCCGTTTTGTCGCCCTCATATCCTTTTACGGTCACAGGAAACGGGCCATAGGCTTGATCCGCCAGCGCCGCTCCGCCAATCAGCGTTGCAGCAACAAGCGCCGACGTAAGTTTCAGGTTTGATTTGAACATACGGGTCCCTCAGCATAGTCCGATAAAAGGAGTCGGAAATTAATCTTGATTGTTTTAGTCAATCAATTGGGTGCAATGTCAAGGTAATTTCGAGTGAATGCGGAACATCGTTCTGAAAACACCCAATCGGCGCGCACTACAAACCAGGAATATGTGAACAACGGAGTTGCTTGAGAGCTATTCTCAAGGGTCATTGCCGGCGCTGATTGCGAGTTCAAAAAAATAATTTTAATTCAGTATGCTGCGCCGGTCACTTAAAGTCGTTTTTCTTAGGCCGATTGTAGCCCCGGAAGCTACTGAGCTGCCGTTGTAATGAAAAAATAGACCCATTCGCCTTTAAAATCCGGATACCTGGCACGGGCAGCAGACACGCGCTCTCTGAGAAACTCCAGATAGGCGTCGGCAGGTTCGATCAGCGGCCGGTCGGTGTCGTACAGAGGATGCGACGCGGCAAAAGCTACGGCAATCTCTTGCCCGTAAGGTGGCCCGATCGTGATGAAAAGCCCCGGGTCGCCCTGATTTTGCGCGCCGATTTGCAAGGCAGATTTGGCCTGTGTCAATTGCAGCGGCGACGAGTCGTTCGGGCTGAGGTGGATGACCTGACCGTCCGCATCGAAATAGTCGACATAGATGTAGGCGTCATAATCGGCACCTGTCAGGTCGAGGACCAGTTGCTGGCCTTCGGTATAGCGGAAGGCGCGCGCATGCACGTCCTCTCCTACCAGCAGCGGATTGGTGATCTGGTCGGTGGATTGCGGCAGGCCGACATCGGCGATCCCGCTCAGTGCGCCACATTGCGGGCGCGGCAAGACCAGCAGGTTGTCAGCAACCCGGATGTTCTCTCCCATCTGGGTCTGAAGCGCAGACAACACGGGATTGCGCAGGCCGTCTTCGGGAATATGACCGATCAACTCAAGCGTATTGCTCTCGGGTTGGAACTGAACCTGCAGCCGGGAACATGGGACCTGAGACAGCAGACCGTCGATACCGTCACGCACATCCAGCGCCTGCTGGCCTGCATCCCCGGGTTGCATGAAGCTTTGGAAGGCCGCAAGCGAGACAGGATCAATCGGTCCGTCACCGGTCGACGAAAACACATCCGAGGCCTTGGCTCGTGGTATGTCCGGTTTCGTTTGCGTTAGCGCGGCGGGCTGGGCCTGAACCGCCTGTGCGGCCTGCGCGGTCGGCGCTGCCAACGCAACGGCCTGTGTCGGCACAATCTGGGGGGCAAGTGCGCTCAAAGGCAGGTCTGCAGCGGAAACACTGGCCGGTGTTACGCTGGCGGCCTGAGCAGGGCGCGGAGTTTCGGTGATTTCGGTCAAAATATCCGGGGCTGCATCCAGCGTTTCGACGGTTTCTCCGATCCGCTCCAACGCCGGCAGAGCGCTGATCTCAGGTGCGGCGGCAGTCGCGGAGCTCTGGCGTATTACACCCTGTGCCAATCTTGGGCCCGACGCGTCGCCTGCCTGCGCAACATCTGCCTGCGGTCGTGTCTCGATGGCATCGCTTTGTTTGACCCTATGGGCTGACAATTGCATCCGGGTTTCGGGTACGGGTTGTTCCGCGACAGGGTCGGGATCGATTGACCACAGCAGCACCCCAGCCCCCACGAGATGGAGCGCAATCGACCCGACCAGCCCAGCGCCCCATATGATTGGGGTGCGGATCACCGAACCGGACCCGGCGGCGTCACGACCAGCACAACGTCGCGCGCGCCCAGTGCCTCGAACTGAGCAATCAGAGGCAGCACGTCGCGCAAGGTGGTGTCTCGGTGGGCATTGATGCGGATCAGCGTCTCGGGCTGATCCGACAGCGCCAATTGCACGCGCGACACAACCTCGTCGCTTAGCACTTCCGTACCGTCCAATGCCAAAACGCCGTCGGCGCTGACGGACAGAGTCAAACCCCCGGCAGGCATATCGGCACCGGTTTGGGCGACAGGCGGTTCCACGTCGAAAGGCGCCGTCGCATCCATTCGGCCAATCAGCATGAAAAACACTAGCAGAAAGAAAACTACATCGATCAATGCAATGATTGTTTCCGGGTGATGGCGGGGTGCTGGTCTGGTGATCCTCATGGGCGCGCCTCCAGCCGGACCACGCGCATATTGGTCACGCCAGCGGTCGTGACGACATCCATGACTGACACCAACGCCTGCATTCTGGCGCTGCCGGTCGGCAGGATTATCACCTGTGTGGCCGGTTCGATGACAAGTTGATCGCTTAGCAAGGCAGAAAGGTCATCCAACTGATAGGGGCGCCCCCGAAAATAGGCTGTACCATCCGCGCCAACCCGGATCAGCATCGCGCCCGGGGCTTGCCCGCTTGCCTCGCTCTGCGATGGGGCAGGGCGGTCTTGCTGTGACAGCGCCGGGATCATGTCGAGGTTCAGATAGGTGGACGTGACCATGAAGAACACGAGCAGGATCAGCATTACGTCGATCATCGGAACAAGCGAAATCAGCGGCCGTGTCGGCCTGCGCCTGTTGAGGATGATCTCTTCGCTCATTGCCACCCCTTCAATCCGCGCCGCGTTCCTCGATCACCATCAGGCGCCCGACCGCGTTTTCGATGGCCTGCGCTCCGGCTTCGGCGCGACCCGACAACAGCGACGCACCGACAGCCGCAGGGATCGCCACCAGAAGCCCGGCCGCTGTGGTCAGCAGCGCCTGCCAGATACCACCGGCCAGAACCGAGGCATTCGCCGCCCCTTGAGCCAGTTCAAGCTCTTGAAATGACTGAATCATGCCGGTCACGGTTCCCAACAACCCGAGAAGCGGCGAGATCATGGCGATGAGTTCCAGAACTCTGATCCACGTGGTCATTGACGCAAATTCCAGATTGCCGCGTCGGGTCAGTTCTGCCGTCAACGCTGGGCCTTTGAACCCCTCGATCAGCGCTTGCATCGCATAGGCGCAGACACGATCCGCAGGTGATTTGCCCGAGGCAACAGCCGCTTGGGCGCCCGCGCGATCGCCTTTCGACCACTCGACCAGAGCGCTGTCGCGTGACGCGCCGCCCGAGCGCACAGGGGCGAGTTGAATGGCCTTGACGACGATCAGGGTCAGCGACAGCAGAGACAGCAGCCCAAGCACAATCAGGATCGGCCCGCCGGTTCCAAGGTTTTCAAATCCCAACATGACTTATTGCGCCAGACTGGCCGAGGTCTTGCTGCCCAGCGACAGCAACGGAAAACAGTCCACGGGATCGGCGTTCTGTGGTTTGCAGGCGGGCAGATCGTGCAGCAGAATTTCCGAGATATTGGCGCAGTCGATTTCGGGGATTTCGAACAGCTTCAGGACGGTGCGCTGAACGGGCAGGGGGGAGGCGTCGATCGACAGCAGCCGGTCAATCACGCCGTTGCCGTCGAGAATGGCAAGCGACATCTCAAACTCTTCAAAACTGTTGTCGGTCTGGTTGCGAAACAAAAAGAACGCTCGGCACCCGCCGCTTTCACCGGCTTCGAACTTGTTCAATTCGATTGACAGCTTGCCTTCGTCGGCCGAAGCAGAAGATGCGGCCAGAGCCAGTGCGATTGCGCCAAAGATGCCAGGTCTCATGCTAATTTCCCCTTGTTCCCTTACGTCAACTTTTCCATTATCCGACTGAGTCCAATTGCTGGCCGGTTCGATGTTCGACGCAGCCCCGGTGGTCAAAGAACGCGATAATCGTGCTGTTGGCACGATCATTGCAGTATCAAGGGCCAACCGAAAAGAAGAAATATTGCGCGTGAGCGACAAGGAGCGATGGCTGTGCCTTGCGGGCGTTGCAGGGATCAAGCGCGGGCCACGACAGGCGCGCATATTGGATTTGACTTTATCGGGGGGATGCGGCTGATTTACCACAGGGTTAGCTGTTCAACCGCCGGGAAATTGCGAGTTGTCCAGTCATGTGAACTAATTCATACACGCAGCAGTCAAAGCTGCGGTAAGCGACGAAAAAAGCGACAACAAGCTACCAAAGCACAAGACGGTTCGGGGAGAACATGGATCTATCATCTTATTTGGAACCAAGGGACGACGAGTCGCCAAGCGGCGAGAATCTGGAATATGATCCGGCGTTCACCGACCTTGAGATCGCGGCCCAACCGGGCGAAGAGCGTCAGATGGGTGACGAGGTTGTCGCCGCCGAAGAGCAGGATTGGGGCGATGTGGAATCCAAGGCGCTGGCCGTCATGGACAAAAGCCACGACCTGCGCGCCGCTGTTTATCTGGCCGAGGCCGTGCTTCACACCAAGGGTTTGCCAGCTTTTGCTGCGTCGATCGGCTATGTGAAGTCTTTGTTGGAAGACAACTGGGAAACCTGCCACCCCGAATTGGACGAAGATGACGGCGACGCCACGATGCGCATAAATGCCGTGCGCGGGATCGCATCTTCTGATCGAATGGTGCGGGCGCTGCGCCGCACCGGCCTGACCGATAGCCGCATGTTCGGTCAGATGACCCTTCGGCATCTGGACGTCGTCGATGGCCGCATCAACATGCCTGCCGATCTTGACGACATCCCGGACGAGAACTCGGTTGCGGCAGCGTTCAAGGATACCGACGACGAGGTCCTGTCGGCCAATGCCGAAGCGGCTGCGTCCGCTTTGGATGATGTTACGGCCATCGATGCGATCTTTAGCGACAAGACGCCGGGCGAAGGCCCGGACCTCGATCCGCTGTCCGAGGCGCTGAAAAGCATCAAGCAAGCGCTAGCGCGGTATGCCGATGTCGGCGAAATTGCCGACGCGGACAGCGGCGATGACGAGGCCCCGGCGGCCGCCGCACCCGGCGCACCGGCGCGGGGTCCTTCCGGTGGCGGGGCGATCAACTCGCCCGACGATGTCACCATGATGTTGGACCGCATCATGGATTATTACGCGCGCTGCGAACCCTCCAGCCCGCTGCCAGTTCTGCTGGAACGGGCAAAGCGCCTTGTTAATGCCGATTTTCTGACGATTATCGAAGACATGGCGAAAGAGGGTCTGGACGAGGTTCGTCAGATTGGCGGCCTGAAGGAAGATGATGACGATTATTGATCCTCGCCGATCATGCGGCGGTAACGGATTGAAAAGAAACACTGATGGATGAATCGAGGAGCACCAGATGGCCGATAGTTCACAAAAATTCATAGCCCGGAACAGGGCTCCGAGGGTTCAGATCGAATACGATGTGGAGCTGTACGGAGCTGAAAAGAAAGTTCAGTTGCCCTTCGTCATGGGCGTCATGAGCGATCTGGCCGGAAAATCCGAGGTTGAGCAGCCCGCAGTTGCGGACCGCAAGTTCCTTGAGATCGATGTCGACAATTTCGATGATCGGATGAAGTCGATGGCCCCTCGCGCAGCGTTCACCGTGCCGAACACGCTGACTGGCGAAGGCAACCTGGCTGTCGATATTACGTTCGAGAGCATGGACGATTTCAGTCCGGCAGCGATTGCCGCCAAGGTCGAGCCGCTCAAGGAGCTTCTGGATGCGCGCACCCAGTTGTCCAACCTGATGACATATATGGACGGCAAGACCGGTGCCGAAGATCTGATTTCCAAGATCATGCAAGACCCAAGCTTGCTGAAGACACTGGCAGCCCAGCCCAAACCGGGCGGCGACGCCGCCGAGGAGGAGTAAAAGATGGCCGAAGAAGAAGCCAAGGTAGAAGCCGCCGAAGGCGCAACAGCATTTGGATCCTCGGAATTCGAGGCTTTGCTGACCAAAGAATTCCGCCCCAAGTCGGATCAGGCGAAAACCGCTGTTGAAAGCGCGGTCAAAACGCTGGCCGAACAGGCGCTGGCCAACACGGGCCTGATCTCGGACGATGCGCTGCGCTCGATCGAAGGCATCATTGCCGAGATCGACAAGAAGCTGACCGAACAGGTCAACCTGATCCTGCACCACGCAGATTTCCAGCAGATGGAAAGCGCATGGCGTGGTCTGCATTATCTGGTGAACAACACCGAAACCGACGAGATGTTGAAAATCCGCGTGATGAACATCTCGAAGAAAGACATGCACAAGACCCTGCGCAAGTTCAAAGGGACCGCATGGGATCAGTCGCCGATCTTCAAAAAGCTTTATGAAGAAGAATTCGGCCAGTTTGGTGGCGAACCCTATGGCTCGCTGGTTGCGGACTATCACTTCGACCACAGCCCTCAGGATATCGAGCTGCTGGGCGAGATGTCCAAGATCGCCGCTGCCGCTCACGCGCCGCTGATCACCGGGGCCAAACCCAGCCTGTTCCAGATGGACAGCTGGTCGGAACTGGCCAATCCGCGCGACCTGACCAAGATCTTCCAAACCCCGGAATATGCCGCATGGCGGTCCCTGCGGGAGAGCGAAGATTCCAAATATGTGGGTCTGGCGATGCCGCGCTTCCTGGGCCGTCTGCCCTATGGCTCCAAGACCGAACCGGTCGAGGAGTTCGCGTTCGAAGAAGACACCACAGGTGCCAACAGTGAAAACTACAGCTGGGTCAATGCGGCCTATGGCATGGCGGTGAACATCAACCGGTCTTTCAAGGAATACGGATGGTGCTCGCGCATTCGGGGTGTGGAAAGCGGCGGAACGGTCGAAGGCCTGCCGGCGCATACTTTCCCGACTGACGATGGCGGCGTGGATATGAAATGCCCGACCGAGATTGCCATTTCGGACCGGCGCGAGGCGGAACTGGCCAAGAACGGCATGATGCCCCTGATCCACCGCAAAAACAGCGATTCGGCGACCTTTATCGGTGCGCAATCGCTGCATAAGCCTGCGGAATATGACGATCCGGACGCTACCGCGAACGCCAATCTGGCTGCACGTCTGCCCTACCTGTTCGCGACCTGCCGCTTTGCGCACTACCTGAAATGTATGGTGCGCGACAAAGTCGGCTCGTTCAAAAGCCGTCAGGATATGGAATCCTGGCTGCAGGAATGGATCAACCAATACGTTGATTTCAACGCCGATATTTCTGCCGAAGCGGAAAAGGCGCGCAAGCCGCTTGCCTCGGCCGAGGTCGTGGTTGAGGACGTAGAAGGGAACCCGGGCTATTATACGTCCAAGTTCTTCCTGCGCCCCCATTATCAGCTCGAAGGGCTGTCGGTTTCACTGCGGCTTGTCTCAAAACTTCCGTCCGAAAAAGCTGGGTAAATGACAAAAAAGTTGGCGGCATGTGATGTGTTTCACTGCCGCCGCTTTGGCTCTCCAGTATTTCAAAGACATCAACCTTAGAGGAAGGCAAAATGGAAAACGTATTCATCAAAATGGACTTCCCTGGCGAGGCCCGGGAAAAAGGACACACCGACTGGATCGCTTGTAAAGAGATCACCTGGAACGTCGAACGGACACTGGACATGGCCGACATGGGTACCACCCAGCGTGGCTATGCGAACGCAAACTTCGGCAAAGTCGAGTTGAACACGGAACTGAGCAAAGCTTCGGCAAAACTCATGACCTATGTTGCTTCGGGCAAATCCAATGCCGAGATGACGATCCACCTGTGCCGGTCGGGCGATGATGAAAAGAAAGGCATGGAGCCTTATCTGATCCTCACGCTGCGTGATGCCATCGTTGACAGCTATTCGGTGTCCGGCGGCGAAGAATCGATCCCGACCGAAAGCTGGACCGTCGCGTATCGCGGTATCTCGGTCAAATACAAGATTGCCGACTTCAAGACCGGCAAACTCAGCGATTGCAACGAGTTCAAGTGGAACCTGGAAACCGGCGACGTCAGCTGATTTTCCGAAACGATCCGGCTCTGGCGGTAAACCATCGCCAGAGCTTTTCGCATTTTCTTCATCCTGACTGCGCGAGGGTTTCATGACGCCGGAAGAGCATCTTAAATCAGGCGATCTGGCGGCCACGCTGGCAACGCTGCAAGACAACATTCGCGCCAATCCCGCAGACGCCAAGCTGCGGATTTTTCTGTTTCAGTTGCTATGTGTCATGGGCGACTGGAAGCGCGCGATTACCCAACTCAAGCTGAGCGCGGAAATGGACGAAGCGGCCACGATGATGGCCAAAACCTATCGCGAGGCAATCATTTGTGAGGTCTACCGCGAAAAGGTTTTTGCGGGCGAAAAAACCCCGATGATTTTTGGCGAGCCCGAAGAGTGGCTGGCCCATCTGATCGAAGCACAAAAATTGACAGCGGGCGGTCACTTCGATCAGGCTGCCGAATTGCGCGGGCGCGCATTCGATGCTGCCCCGGCAACCTCTGGAACCGTCAATGGCGAGGCTTTTGAGTGGATCGCGGATGCGGACATGCGTCTTGGCCCCGTGCTTGAGGTCATCGTGAACGGACGCTATTTCTGGCTGCCTTTTGCGCAGATCGTGCGTTTGGATATCGAAGCCCCCAGTGACCTGCGAGATGCGGTTTGGACAGCCTGCACCCTGACGGTTGCCAGCGGAGGCGAGGTCGCGGCCCTGATCCCAACGCGCTATGCCGGTACAACAGATCAGGGCGACGACGCCGACCGGTTGGCAAGGGCGACAAACTGGGTCGATGCCGGGGCCGAGACCTTTGTCGGGCTGGGCCAGCGGTTGCTGACAACAGACAAATCCGACGTCGCGCTGCTGGATGTCCGCGAACTTGTACTGGATGTGGCCACAGAGGCCGGGGAAACGGCGGGAGATGGCTGAGAAGACACTTGCGGAACGACTGCAACCTTCACTTCTTGACCGGCTGACGGACAACGCACCGGATGAAAGGAAAGAGGGGCGCGACGCGCGTGTGATCGACGTTGGCCGCCTTCGGGAAATCATCCAGCGTGATCTGTCGATGCTGTTGAACACCACCGATCAATCGGACCTGATCGACGAAGATGTCTATCCGCATGCAGCAAAGTCGGTGCTGAACTACGGAATTCGCGAAACCTCAGGGTCATTCTCGACCTTGCGGCAGGCGCAGCGCATCCAGAAATCCATTGCCGATTCGATTGAAGTTTTTGAGCCGCGGATCGTGAAGGGCTCGGTCGCGGTTGACTTACGGTCCGAGAACAAAGCAGGCGACATGCATGTCGAGTTCGACATTCGCGCCGTGATGTGGGCGCAGCCGATGCCGCTGGAACTGTATCTGCGCAGCCGTGTCGATGTGACGACAGGCGAAGTCGCGATCGAGAGGAGCTAGGCGAAATGGACACACGGCTTCTCAAGCACTATGAAACCGAACTTGCCTTTCTGCGCGAAATGGGTGCGGAATTTGCCAATGCCTATCCAAAAATCGCCTCGCGTTTGGGGATGGAGGGGATCGAGGTCGTCGATCCCTATGTGGAACGCCTGCTGGAAGGCAGTGCCTTTCTGGCTGCGCGTGTGCAATTGGAACTGGAAATGCAGTTCCCGACCTTCACGTCGAACCTGCTCGAGATCGTTTACCCGCATTATCTGGCACCGACGCCGTCGATGATGATCGCTCAGCTTGAGCCCGATGTGGGCAATGCAGCGTTGAAAGAAGGGTATCCCATCGCGCGCGGCACGACGCTGCGCGCGCGCCTGGCAGAGGGCGAACAAACGGCTTGTGAGTTTGCCACGTCCTCGGATCTGACATTGTGGCCGATCGAAATTACCGAAGCCGAGTACATCGACGGACGGGGCGAGCTTGTTGCTGCCGGGGTGGCCAAGGAAACCGACGCACGTGCCGGTATTCGGCTACGCCTGAACCGGACCGATGGTGAGCCGATGGCGGATCTGGAATTGGACAGCCTTGTGCTGCATCTGGATACGCAAAGTGGCAAACCCTGGGCGCTGCATGAGTTGCTCAGCACGCAATGTGTTGGTCTGACCGGGCGATCCACCGACCGGCGCGCGGATTGGACTGTGCGGCTGATGGAGGCAGATGTCGTTCCGAAAGGGTTCGAGAGCAATGAAGCCCTGCTGCCCACGCCGCGTCAGTCCTTTGACGGATACCGTCTGCTGCAGGAATATTTTGCGATGCCTGAACGGTTCCTGTTTGTGGAACTGACCGGGTTGAAGCCAGCGCTGAAACAATCGGCTGGCACGGATGTCGATATCTATATCCTGTTGCAAGAGGGTATGCGCGACGTCTCGCCTGCGGTGACCCCAACCGCTTTTACCCTGAATGCGGTGCCTGCGGTTAACCTGTTTCACCGTCGTTGCGACCGAGTGCACATCACCCAGATGGACACCGAGCACCACATTGTTCCGAACCGCACGGCCGGTTTGGACTATGAGATTTTCTCGATCGATCGCGTGATCGGCATTCAGGCGGATGAAGAGGGCGATATTCCTTTCCGCCCCTTCTACAGCGACACGGACCTGACGGCTGCGGGTGACAATCATTCCGCCTATTACACGGTCAAGCGCAGAATGCGTCAGCGGAATGAAAAGGAACGACTGCGCGGGGTGCGGACCTCGTATCTCGGGTCCGAGGTGTACCTGACGCTGGTGGACCGCGCGCAGGCCCCGTATCCCGGAACGCTGGAACAATTGGCGGTTGAGGCGCTGTGTTCGAACCGCGATCTGCCGATGTTGCTGGCCGCGGGCGGTGACGGTGTGTTCCACCTGCCGGACGGAGGACCGGTCAAATCAATTCGAACGCCTGTGACGCCGACACGACCGCACGCCACGCTTGCGCAGGGCGACGCCGCCTGGAAGTTGATCAGTCATCTCAGCCTGAACTATTTGTCGATTGCCGGCGACGGCAAAGACGGCGGTGCAGGCGCCTTGCGTGAACTGCTGGGAATCTACGCACCCTTGGGCAATCGCGTGACTGAAAAGCAGCTTGAGGGCGTTGTCTCGGTCTCGAGCCGCCCAATCGTGCGCCGGATGAGCGACGAGGTACTCAGCACTGCGGTTCGCGGTCTAGAAATCACACTTGGGTTCGACGAAAGCTTTTATGAGGGCACAAGCGTGTATGTGCTCGGTGCTGTGCTGGAACGGTTCTTCCGAAAATACACTACGATCAACAGTTTCACGGAAACGGTGTTGAAAACCGAACGAAGGGGAGAGATTGCCAGATGGCGACCGGCAGCCGGCCTGGGCAGGATCATCTAAGCCTGATCGCCGCGCTGGCGGCGGAGCCTGAAAAGCATCACATCTTTCAGGCGTTGCGCGTGATCGAGGCGCATTACGCCGATGCACCGCGTCTGGGGGAATCCCGTCGTCCGCGTCAGGATCAGGTGCGCCTTGGGCAGGACGTGTCACTGGCCTTTCCACCGAACACGCTGACACGGTTTGACCCGGCTTCGGGCAATCAACCCGGCAAGCTGAGCAATCTGTTTTTTGGTTTTTTTGGCCCTCAGGGGCCGCTGCCGCTGCATCTGACAGAATTTGCCCGGGATCGGTTGCGCAACCACCGCGATCCGACATTTGTCGCCTTCGCGGATATGCTGACGCACCGTCTGATGAGCCTGCTTTACCGAGCATGGGCTGCAGCGGAACCCGCGCCCAGTTTTGATCGCGGCGATGATCCGTTCGAACAGCGGGTTGCTGCGCTGGCGGGGTTCAAGGGTGCAGAATACTCGGACCGGGACGCGATGCCCGACATGCTGCGCCGGTTTTTTGCGGGGCATCTGGGATCGGGAACCAAGACGGTTGAGGGCCTGATCGCGATTCTGTCCGATTATTTCGGCGTCGAGGCACATGTTCAGCAATTCGTCGGAACCTGGCTCGAACTTGAGCCGGATGATACCTGGCAGCTTGGTGGCCCGGCCCGACTTGGGCAATCGACCAGTATTGGCAACCGCGTGTGGTCGCGGTCGGCCAAATTTCGCATTCGGATCGGTCCGCTTTCGCTGGTGGACTACAAGCGTTTGTTGCCCGGGGGTGTGTCGCAGGAGCGGCTCGAGGCCATTCTGCGGACCTATGCCGGGGACACGCTGGATTGGGAAGTCAATCTGGTTTTGTCCGGCGACGAGGTTCCGCGCGCGTCGCTGGGTGGAACAACCCAGTTGGGCCATACCAGTTGGATTCGAACCCGCGACGACCCGGAACAGGACAGACCGGATGCGGACGATCTGATCCTTTATCCCGGATACATAAACCAAGAATTCGAGGCCGCAGAACAGGCCCACAACGAGAGGTATTGAAGATGACGGAAATCAGCCGTGTTTCGCTGTTCGGCAAGCTGAACAAGCTGGGCTATCAGGCCATCGAAGGGGCCACCGTGTTCTGCAAGATGCGGGGCAATCCTTACGTCGAAATCCAGCACTGGCTACATCAGATTCTGAACGGTCAGGACAGCGACATTCACCGCATCATCCAGCACTACGATCTGGACCCGGGAAAGATCGCGTCCGAGCTGACGCGGTCGTTAGACCTGTTGCCGCGCGGGGCGTCCTCGATCTCGGACCTTAGCGATCACCTGATGGACGCGATGGAGCGCGGCTGGGTCTGGGGTTCGCTGCTGTATTCCGACAGCAAGGTGCGGACGGGGTATTTGATATTGGGCATGCTCAAGACGCCTGCGCTGCGTAATATTCTGGCCAGCATGTCGCCGGAACTGGCCAAGATCGGGGCTGATGATCTGGCCGACAACTTTGGCGAGGCCACGGATGGTTCGCCCGAGGATACGCTGGGCGCACAGGATGGGTCCAACGTCGGCGGTGGCGCCGAGCCCGGCGAGGCGAGCGGCGCGATGGCGCCCGGCGCAATGGGTAAGGGTGAAGCGCTGGAGCAGTTCTGCACCGATCTGACCGAGCAGGCACGCAATGGCGAGATCGACCCGATTGTGGGTCGCGACGAGGAAATCCGTCAGATTGTAGACGTGCTAATGCGCCGTCGCCAGAACAACCCGATCCTGACTGGTGAGGCCGGAGTGGGCAAAACGGCCGTGGTCGAAGGCTTTGCCCTGCGCATCGCGCGCGGCGACGTGCCGCCCGCGCTGAAAGATGTGCGCCTGCTGGTGCTGGATGTGGGCCTGCTGCAAGCGGGCGCGTCCATGAAAGGCGAATTCGAAAACCGTCTGCGTCAGGTGATTGACGAAGTGCAGGCCAGCCCGACGCCGATCGTGATGTTTGTCGACGAAACACACACTCTTGTGGGCGCGGGCGGAGCTGCCGGAACCGGTGACGCAGCCAACCTGCTGAAACCGGCGCTGGCGCGCGGTACGCTACGCACTATCGGCGCGACCACATGGGCCGAGTACAAGAAATACATCGAGAAAGACCCGGCCCTCACCCGCCGTTTCCAAGTGGTGCATGTGGAAGAGCCGGATATCCCCAAGGCGGTTCTGATGATGCGCGGCATCGCCTCGATGCTGGAAAAACACCACCGCGTGCAAGTGCTGGACGAGGGGATCGAGGCGGCGGTGACTTTGTCCGCGCGTTACATCCCCGCTCGGCAGTTGCCGGATAAATCGGTCAGCCTGATGGATACCGCATGTGCCCGCGTTGCGGTGTCTCAGCACGCGGTTCCGGCGGAAGTGGATGACAGCCAGCGCCGGATCGAGGCTCTGACAACCGAGTTGGAAATTATCGAACGCGATGAAACCGCAGGCTATGACGTTGCCGACCGCCGCGAGGCTGTGAACGCCGCAAAGGAGGCCGAAGAGGCGCGGCTGGCTGAACTGAATGGGCGTTGGGAGGCTGAGAAAAAGGTCGTTGAGGAAATCCTCGACTTGCGGGCCAAGCTGCGCGCAGGTGGGCAAGAGGTCGAAGGCACCGGCACGGCCGAAGGCGAAGCCGCGACGGAAGAAGCCCCGGAAGGGCAACCCATCGACCGCGAGGCTCTGCTGGCTGAACTAAAAGCCAAGAATGCCGAACTCGAGAAATTGCAAGGCGACAGCCCGCTGATCCTGCCGATCGTGGATCATCAGGCGGTTGCCAGCGTGGTTGGCGATTGGACGGGCATCCCCGTTGGCCGCATGGTCAAGGATGAGATCGAAACGATTCTGAACCTTGAAGACCGTCTGGCCCAACGCGTGATTGGTCAGGACCATGCGATGAAGATGATCGCCAAGCGGGTTCAGACCAGCCGCGCGGGGCTCGACAACCCGAACAAACCCATTGGCGTATTCATGCTGGCGGGCACCAGCGGCGTGGGCAAGACCGAAACCGCGCTGGCGCTGGCCGAGGTGCTCTATGGTGGTGAACAGAACGTCATCACCATCAACATGTCCGAATACCAAGAGGCTCATACTGTCAGCAGCCTGAAGGGCGCGCCTCCGGGCTATGTCGGCTATGGCGAGGGTGGGGTTTTGACCGAAGCGGTGCGGCGTAAGCCGTACTCGGTTGTCCTGCTGGATGAGGTCGAAAAGGCTCACCCGGATGTGCACGAGATCTTTTTCCAGGTCTTCGACAAGGGCGTTATGGAGGATGGCGAAGGCCGCGTGATCGACTTCAAGAACACGCTGATCCTGCTGACCTCGAATGTGGGCACGGAAATGATCATGGATATGTGCGCCGACCCGGACCTGATGCCGGACCCGGAAGGCATGGCCAAGGCACTGCGGGATCCGATGCTCAAGGTATTCCCTCCCGCATTGTTGGGGCGTTTGGTGACGATCCCCTATTACCCGCTCAGCCCCGATATGCTGGGCGAGATTACCAAGTTGCAACTTGGTCGGATTCAGAAACGCGTTCAACAGGCACATGGTGTACCTTTCGAATACACCGATGCGGTGGTCGACGAGATCGTGAACCGGTGTCAGGAACTGGACAGCGGTGGTCGCATGATCGATGCGATCGTGACCAACACGATGCTGCCGGATATTTCGGCAGAATTCCTAAAAAGAATGATGGAGGGCGAAGAAGTTTCCAAAGTCGTGATCGACGTCACAGACGGCGACTTCACTTATGGGTTTGACTAAGGGCGATCAATCGACGGTCGAAGCACATAGCATACTAGGAGAGAGAGAATGGCTGCATTTAGTACAAGCGCAAAACTGAACATCGGATACAAGGGCAAAATGTTCAAGCAGCCCAAATGCGAGTTTACGGTGGCCCACGCCGTACCCGAGGGCGAGGACGAAACGGAAACCAAGCTGCTGCGCGCCGCCTATGCCAAACTGTGGGATAAGAACTTTACCAAGCTTGAGAAAAAGCGTTCGGCCGAGTTCAAGAAAGCAATGGACGGCACCGAAAAGGACATCGAGAAAAAGGACTATTCGGAAGCGCAGCTGAAGAAATTCATCGAAACGGCGAACCAGCTGATCAAGCAGGGTCTCAAGACTTTCCAGAACGAGGTTCAGTCGCTGGCGACGACCTGCATGGAGCAGGTCTACGACTATGTCGAGAAAAAGCTGAAAAAGAAAATGACCCGCAAGAAGATTAAGACGGGTCTGAAAATAACGGCTTTGGTTCTGATCACGCTGGCTGTGGCGGCAGCATCCATCGCAGCAACGGTTCTGACTGGTGGTGTAGCGGCTGTTGTCATCGCCGCAGCGATCGGTACCGGTGTCGGCGCTCTGATCACCAGCGGCAAGACGATCAAGAAGGAATATGACAGCTACAAGGGTTTCCTTGAGAAGATCGAAAAGGACATTGCGGCGATCACCAAGGCTGTCGAGTACCAGGAAAAGAAAAAGAAAGCGTCTGAATTCCGCAAGCTGGGGCCGAAGGAAAAGGTCAAGCTGCTGATGGCTGGCACTTCGGGCCACGTCAAATCGCTGAAAAAGCACCTCGATGACGGTGCCACGCGGATGCTGTTGATGCGCAAGCACATGAACGAGGCGCTTGTGAAGGCGAATGACGCCCGCGAAAACGCCGACAAGATGAAAAGCCACCCGGACAAAGCCATCTCGGCCGAAGCCGCAGAGGCGGAACGTCTGGCGAAAGAAATGGCTTACAAGCTCGAAAAATTCGAAGTCAAAAAGAAGAAATACGACGAGCTGAAGGCCGAGGCCGCAAAGGTCATCAAGGACCTTGAAACCAAGGGTATCTGGGATGGTGGAAAACTGTCCAAGGCGATCAAGTTCGCGGAAGACCACGAAGATACCGCGAACTTCATGATCAGCGCGGGCAAGGCTCTGGCAAAGTCCGGCGCCAAGATTGTCAAAGCGGTAAAGTAAGCTGACTATTGCGGGCAGGATCGGTGTGAGGTCCGATGCTGCCCGCTTTGCACCAAGGAGTGACTCAGTTGGACTCTCGAACGGCCCCAGATCCCACGCTTCGTGAACGTGCCCGCGAATTTGTCGAGCGCAGGGTCGTCACGAATACCATTCTGGGCGTGATCATTTTCAATGCCATCACGCTGGGGTTGTCTACGTCACCCGCAGTTCAGGCCAATGTCGGTCATTTGCTGGTAGCTTTCGACAAAATCGTTCTGGGCATATTTGTCGCCGAACTTTTGGTGAAATTTTACGCCTATCGGCTGTCTTTCTTCAAAAACGCATGGAATATCTTTGACCTAGTGGTCGTAACGCTGGGCCTGTTGCCCAACCGCGACGGCCTGTCCGCGTTGCGCGGTCTGCGGGTTATCCGTGCGATGCGCTTGCTGTCGGTCATACCGCAAATGCGCGCGGTTGTTCAGGCGCTGCTGGATGCGCTGCCCGGAATGGGCGCCGTGATCATCATGATTTCGATCGTGTTTTACGTGTTTGCCGTGATGGCGACGCTGATGTATGGCCCCGACTTCCCCGAATGGTTCGGGTCGCTTGGGCGGTCGCTCTATTCACTGTTCCAGATCATGACGCTGGAAAGCTGGTCCATGGGAATTGTGCGCCCAGTAATGGAAGTGCACCCGACGGCCTGGATCTTCTTTGTTCCGTTCATCGTGATCACCGCCTTTTCGGTGCTGAACCTGTTTATCGGCCTGCTGGTCAACACCATGCAATCAGCTGTCGAGGATGAATCGGTCGAAGAATTCTCGCATCTGCGCGATCTTGTGCGCAGTGAGACAGACATCGTCGATGAGCACGTCATGGAGCTGATGCAGGAAGTCAAAGCATTGCGCCGCGAGGTGGCGGAGCTGAAGGGGCAGACCAATGGCTGACAGTTCGCAGAAGTTCATCGCCCGCAACCGCGCGCCTCGCGTTCAGATCGAATATGATGTCGAGCTATACGGTGCCCAGAAAAAAGTTCAGCTGCCATTTGTCATGGGTGTGCTGAGTGACTTGTCGGGCAAATCCAAGGCCGAAACACCCGCAGTCTCGGACCGTAAGTTTCTTGAGATCGATGTCGACAATTTCGATGACCGGATGAAGGCGATGGCGCCTCGGGTTGAGTTCTCGGTGCCGAATACTCTGACGGGAGAAGGCAATCTTGCGGTTGATCTGACGTTTGAAAAAATGGCCGATTTCAACCCGGCGCAGATTGCGGCCAAGATCGAACCTCTGCGCAAACTGCTCGACGCGCGCACTCAATTGTCCACGTTGATGGCCTATATGGATGGCAAAGCCGGGGCAGAAACGCTGATCGAAAAGATACTTGCCGATCCGGCGTTGCTAAGCAGTTTGGCCAGCAGCCCGGTCGAGGTACAGGATCAACAAGCCGCGCTGGATGCCCTGCGCGACGCAGCGCCCGAGGATGCGCCGCAGGATCATTCGGTCGAGGACGCATTGGCCTCATTGCCCGAAGCGCCATCAGAGGAACGCAGCGATACCTCGGCGGACGTGCTTTCAGATTTGGCCGCGACCGCACCCGATGACACGCCAGCGGATACGTCGCTTAATGACGCGCTCGCTTCGCTGCCCGATGCCGCCGAGCCGTCGCAGGTCCAAGATGACGCCAGCGATGTTCTGTCAGATCTGGCGGCTACCGCGCCTGAAGACGCGGTTGAAGATACTTCGGTACAGGATGCGTTGTCGTCGATTCCCGACGCTGTCCCAGACGAAGCCGTTGACGAAACCGGCACTGTTCTGTCCGATCTCGCCGACATGGCCCCTGAAGACGTGGCGCTGGACAACGGCGTGGACGATGCCTTGGCATCGGTACCCGAATTGGAGGTCGATGAGGTTGAGGACGGAACGGGTGACATCCTGTCCGACCTCGCTGACACCGCTCCGGTTAACGAAGAGGAAGACGCGGGTATTGAGGACGCCTTGTCTTCGCTGCCCGACGCCCCCGAGCCGGTTGAGGACGACCAATCGGATGTGCTGGGCGAATTGGCGGATGCGGCACCGGAAGACGAAGTTTCAGAAGACAGCGATCTGGATGATCTTCTGGGTGATCTGGTCGAAATGGCCCCGGACGAGGCCGCCGAAGAGGACGAAACCGACGACATATTGGCTGCGATGCCCGAAGTCGAAGAGATCGAAGAGACTGACGAAGCAGAAAATATTCTCGGAGATTTGGCAGATGCTGCACCCGAAGAGGAAGCCGAAGACAATCTGGACGATCTTCTGGGCGATCTGGCCGACTTGGCTCCGGACGAGGAAGCCGAAGAGGATGACGCCGACGACATTCTGACTGCGATGCCCGAAGTCGAGGAGGCCGAAGAGACTGACGAAGCAGAAGATATTCTCGGGGAGTTGGCCGATGCTGCACCCGAAGAGGAAACCGATGACGATCTGGACGATTTGTTAGGCGATCTGGCCGACATGGCTCCGGACGAGGCAGCCGAAGAGGATGATACCGACGACATTCTGACTGCGATGCCGGAAGTCGAGGAGGCCGAAGAGACTGACGACGCTGAAGATATTCTCGGGGATTTGGCCGATGCTGCACCCGAGGAGGAAGCCGAAGACGATCTGGATGATCTTCTGGGCGATCTAGCCGACATGGCTCCGGACGAGGCAGCCGAAGAGGATGATACCGACGACATTCTGACTGCGATGCCCGAAGTCGAAGAGATCGAAGAGACTGACGAAGCAGAAGATATTCTCGGGGATTTGGCAGATGCTGCACCCGAGGAGGAAGCCGAAGACGATCTGGATGATCTTTTAGGTGATCTGGCCGACCTGGCTCCGGACGAGGTCGCCGAAGAGGATGATACTGACGATATTCTGACTGCGATGCCCGAAGTCGAGGAGGCCGACGAGACTGACGACGCTGAAGATATTCTCGGAGAGTTGGCAGACGCTGCACCCGAGGAGGAAACCGATGACGATCTGGACGATCTGTTAGGTGATCTGGCGCACATGGCTCCGGACGAAGAAGCCGAAGAAGATGACGCCGATGATATCCTCGCCTCGGTGCCCGATGTCGAGGAGGCTGAGGACGCGGACGATATTCTTGGTGATCTCACTATAGACGATACCGATGAGGACGCAGAGACCGATGGTGATCTTGATGACCTGTTGGGTGATCTAGACAACGCGGTTTCTGGCGGCGCAGACGAAAGTTCGGGTCTGGACGATTTGCTGGGCGATCTGGAAGAGGACGCTCCCGAAGACGCTGAGGACGCCGACGATCCTCTTGCCGATTTGGATGCCGATGAACTGGTCGCGGACAGTGACGACGACCTCGATGACCTTTTAGGGGACCTTGACCTCGACGACGACGACGCGTCGACGGATGATCTGGAGGATTTTCTTGACGATGACGAGAAACCAGTTGCGGACGACGAGGACTTGGATCTTGACGGGCTGCTCGACGATCTGGGTGCAGATGATGACGACGCCCCCGAAGACGCAGGGGATGACAGCGGCCTGGATGATCTGGACCTCGACCTGGACGATTTGCTGGGCGGTGATGACGACGATGCAGAAGAGTCTGTGGATCTCGAGGACGTGGCCGCCGATGAGGATCTAGAACAAACCGAAAGCGTTGAAGCGCCGAAAGGTGCGAATTCTGACGGAGAACCGGTGTTGGCCTTTGGCAAGATGAGCGCCGATCGGCCCGATCCCGAACGATTAAAGCGCACGCGGTTCCGCATTGCCATATTCGGAGATTTCTCAGGCCGTGCCGCGCGCAGACAGATCGAAACTGGCGACGCGTTGGCCGCGCGCAAACCAATCCTTCTGGACCCGGATACCGTCGAGGACGTGATCCAAAGCTTTGCAACCACACTGGTGCTGCCGCTTGGAAAGGATGGCGCGGGGGTCGAGGTCAAGCTCAAGGAACTTGACGATCTGCATCCGGACGAGCTTTACGAAAATGTCGAACTGTTTGACGGGCTTTCAGGTCTGAAAAGCCAGCTCAGTTCCGGGGCCACGGCAGATCACGCGGCCAAGCAACTCATCGCTTGGGGCGAAGAATTTGGTCAGGCCGTTGTACCCCCGCGCAAGACGTCGGGCGGCAATACGGTTCGCGCCGATCTGAAACTGAGCGACTTTCAGAAGCTGATCGGCGACACCAGCGGCGAACTGGCGCAGCCGTCGCCGGTGGATGACCTGTTGAAACGGGTGGTCGGGCCACATATCCGCAAGCTGCCCAGCCCCGATGTTTCGGCCATGCAGACAGCCGTGGACGAAGCGTTGAGCGCGGCCATGCGCATGGTGCTGCATCACCCCGAGTTCCAGTCGGTCGAGGCGCAATGGCGCAGCTTGGATTTGATCGCTCGAAGCGTCGAGGATGACGATACTTTGGACGTGATCCTTTACGATGTCTCGGCCGAAGAGATTGCGGCCGATTTGGCCGCCGAAGAAGATCTTGCCAAGACCGGGCTGGTCCGTCTGCTGACCGAAGAACCGCTGGACGAAGAGAACGGGCGGGGCGGATACTCGGCGCTGATCGGTCTTTATACCTTCGAGGAAACGCCGCCACATGCCGAGCTGCTGGGCCGGATCGGACGCGTAGCAGCGCATGTGGATGCTCCGTTTATCAGCGCGATCACGCCTGCTTATCTGGAGACCAAGAAAGAAGACCGTCACCCACTGGTCACCAAGGCGTGGGACACATTCCGCGCGATGCCCGAGGCAGGGCATGTGGGACTGGCCTCGCCCCGCTTCCTGTTGCGGCGTCCATACGGCGCCAAGTCCGAGCCGATTTACGAATTCGATTTCGAGGAGTTTACTGAAACCGAAGGTCTGCGCGGCATGCTCTGGGCCAACCCGGCGGTTCTGGTGACGATCCTTCTGGCGCGGTCGTTCAAACAGAACGGCAAGGCGATGAATTTAGGTTCGGTCATGAGCCTTGGCGGCATACCCTTCCATTTCGTCAATGATCGCTATGGAGATCAGGTGGCGCTGCCCTGCACCGAGCGCAACATCACGCTGGAAAAACACGAACATTCCGTGCAGCGCGGCTATATGCCGGTTCTGTCGGTCAAGGGCCGGGATGAGATTCGGCTGGGCTCGTTCAATTCCGTTGCCGGATCCGAGATTCTAGGCCCCTGGACAGGTGTGCCCGTGCCCGAACCGTCACCGGATGTGCCGCCCGAACCGGAATCGGAGGCACCGGCAGACGACGATGATCTCGACCTTGATACGGATCTGGATGACGACATCGATGATCTGGATCTGGACGATGATGACACATCGGATGACGACGATGATGATCCTGAAATGGCGGCGTTGCTGGCCGATCTTCAGGGCGGTGGCGACGCGGAGGCAGAAGAGGATGATGCCGACGATCTGGACGACTTTCTGTCGTCCTTCGGGGATGATGATGTCGACTTTGGTGACGGGTCCGAAGACGGCGAAGAAGAAATGGACCCGGAACTGGCCGCATTGCTGGCTGATCTGTAACGATGTGGCAAGACTAGATTTGGAAGGAACGGGAAATGGCGCAAGGTTTGCAAAGTAAAGAGTGGCCCCTTCGGATCACCGGTTCATACTCGTATGGCGAAGAAGATCTGGTGATCCGGCGCGCTATTGTCTCGGAAGAACTTGGCACGCTGACCGAAATACAGGTCGAGTTCATGTCGAAGAAAACCACAATTGCGCTGGATAAGCTGCTTGGCAAGGTCATGACTATTCATCTGGCCGCAGAAGAAGGGGCCGAGCGCAAGTTCACCGGAACAATCGTGCGTGTCGAACGTCTGGCCTTGCGGGACGGTTTCGTTCAGTTTCTGGCCGAGCTTCGCCCGTGGTTCTGGCTGCTGACGCAGAAGACCGACAGCCGCATTTATCAGAACATGACAACCGTCGAGATCATTGAGGATGTCTTCAGCCGACACGGGATTTCGGATTTCAAGAAAAGCCTGTCGGCAACCTATCCGCAACGCGAATACTGCGTGCAGTATCGCGAGACCGATTTTGATTTCGTTTCTCGGCTGATGCAGGAAGAGGGGATCTACTACTTTTTCGACTATTCGAAAGCCGAAGACAAAAACGAAACGCTTGTCTTGTGTGATGGACCCTCGGCTCATAGTCCGATTGAAGGCGAGCCAAAGGTCGAGTTTCGCGGCGGCGACGACTATAAGCAACGGCATGGTGATTTCATCACGGAATGGGCCGCCTCGGAACAGATTTTGTCGGGCGTTGTCTCGCTGGGTGACTTCGACTTTGAAAAACCCAGCGCCTCGCTTGATACGCGGGCCAATACGTCCACGAGCGCGGCCCATGGCTTCAAATCGAAGCTCGAGCTTTATGATACACCGGGCCACTACAAAGAGACCGGGGCTGGCAGCAATCTCGCCAAGGTCCGCATGAAAGCCGAGGACGCGCAGTTCGATGTGCGGCGCGGTCGGGCGTCTGTCAGGTCTCTGGCGAGCGGTAGTAAGTTCACGCTGAAAGAGCATCCCGACAAGTCGCAGAACGCAGAGTATCTGATCACCGGAGCCAAATACTATCTGCAAACCACCGAAGGATTCGGGTTTGAAAAGAAAGACATGGACCTTGATACCGGCGCGCTGGAGTTTCCCGATGATAGCGGGCAGATGTTCATGGTCGAGTTTCAGGCACAGCCTGCGAAAACCGATTTCAAATCGCCCCGGACAATCCCCTGGCCTGAAATTTCCGGCCTGCATACCGCTATCGTGACCGGCAAAAGCGGTGAGGAAATCTGGACCGACAAATACGGGCGCATCAAGGTGCAGTTCCACTGGGATCGCGAGGGTAAAAAGGACGAAAAGACCACGTGCTGGGTGCGCGTCGTGACACCTTGGTCTGGCAAGAACTGGGGCATGGTCAGCATTCCCCGGATCGGTCAGGAGGTGGTTATTCAATTTGAGGAAGGTGACCCGGATCGTCCGATTTGCACGGGTATGCTGTACAACGCAGATACAATGCCCCCGTACAAGTTACCTGATAACCAAACCCAAACTGGAATAAAGACCCGATCCAGCAAACAGGGCAGCGCCGATACCTTCAATGAACTGATGTTCGAGGACAAGAAAGACGCTGAACTCGTCCGGTTCCAGGCTCAGAAGGATCATGAGAAACTGGTCAAGAACATGTCCACCATCACCATCGGCTATGACAAGCTGGACAAAGGTGGCAATGGTGGCGACGGGTGCCTGAGCCAAGTGGTCAAGAAGAACGTCGATGAGACGATCAAGGAAGGCGACCATACCTTTACCATCGAGACCGGCAGTCAGACTATCGGTATCAAGACGGACCAGACTGAAACCATAGAGGGCAAGTCGACCCGAACGGTCACCGGCAATGTCGCAGAAACGGTCAAAACCGGGAACAAAACCACGACAGTGAAGACTGGCAACATTCAGGTCGATGCCAAGTCCGGCAAGATCACCATGACCGCGATGCAGTCGATCGAACTGAAGGTGGGCGGATCGTCGATCAAATTGGACCCGACCAGCATCACGATCAAAAGCACCATGATCAAGGTTCAGGCCAATGCCAAGCTGGACGCGAAAAGCCCGATGACGACCGTTAACGGCGATGCCATGCTGACCCTCAAGGGCGGCATGACGATGATCAACTAAGGAGGCTGACCGATGAGTGAACGATTTGCAGATATGGTCAAGGTTCCACAGGTTCCGGCCGCCCGGATGCTGGCAGACGCCAATGCTCGGCTGAGCGTCAAGCTCGACGCCCCGGCGAGTGCGGCCTTGGACGTCGTTCTGGCTGAGCTGGACGAAAAAGAAGCCTTCATCGATATGTTGCGCCTGTTGGGTGTTGCGCTACCGCCACGCGAGCGTGTCTGGTGGTCTTGTATGGCTGCGCGCGATTATGTCGGCGAAGCGCCGGACAACAACACACCTGCACTGGCCGCATCCGAGGAATGGGTATTCCGCCCAACGCCGGAAAACCGCGAAAAAGCCGGGGAAACCATTGATTTGGCCGAACCGGACGACGAGACCGTGAACTGTGCCATGGGCGTGCTATATTCAGAAGGCACGTTGGGAACGGGGGATCTGGCGAACATCCCATCTCCGCCCGGTGCAGCCGAAACCGTGGCCTTTGCGATGAATGTTGTTGCGATGGACAATCACGAAGGCGATTTTGATGCATACCTACAGTTGCTGATTGATCGCGGCGTAGATATTGCTCGGGGTGGGAATGGTAAGCTGGACCGCGAAGAAGCCGGTCCAGAGACAAAGGAGTAGACATGGGATTTCCTCAAGCCCGTGTAACCGATCTGCATGCATGCACGCTGCCGGCCCCGCCGCCAGCGCCGCCGCCTCCGGCGCCGGTGCCGATGCCGATTATGCCGCCTTGTTGTCCGACCGTTCTGGTGTCAAAACTGCCAGCGGCGCGGATGACCGATTTGGCGACCCCAGCGTTTCCGCACCCGATCCTGAAAGGTTCAGCAACCGTGCTGATCGGAAAGCTTCCGGCGGCACGGATGATGGACACCTGTGCCTGCGGTGGTCCGATTCTGCCGCCGTGCTGCCCCACCGTTCTGGTTGGAGGATGAAGACAAACGAATGACGGTCACACTAAAATTCCAATCCACCGGCATTGTGCCGGGCGACGGGCGCCCGGTGTCAATGCAGGGGGGCTCTTTGACCGTGGGGCGTGGCCCGGCCAATGATCTGGTTCTGCCCGACCCTGAAAAAACACTCAGCAAAAACCATTTCGTGATCGAAGATCACAATGGAAACGTGGTGATCGTGGACCTGTCCACCAACGGGACATTCCTGAACTATTCCAAGATCGCGCTGGGGCGAACACCGACGCCATTGAACAATGGCGATGTTCTGACGGCAGGTGGTTACGAGATGGTGGTCGAGATCGGTGCCGATCTGCCCACATTCGAAGAATCGATCCCGCAGCCGATGCAGCAGGCCGGCGTTTCTCCGGGCCAATCGCAGAATGCACCCGATCCTTTGGCGTTGCTGGATGATGCCGCGCCGGGTGGGGATTTTCTGGATGATCTGTTGGGTGGTGATGCGCCGAAAGGGCCCGGACAGATCGCAACGCCTGATCCCATGGATGAGCTGTTGCCACCTCTGGACGACGATGATCCGTTTTTTGCCAAGCCCAAGGACGTGCATGCGGATATGGGTGGCAGCGATGCGATGCACAACCCGTCACCTTCGGACGCGTTTTCTGCGCCGCAAGCGGGCGGTGGCGCAAATCTGATACCGGATGATTGGGACGATGATCTTTTGTCGCCCAATGGCGGATCGTCCCCGGATCCGATTCCGACGCCCGAACCAGTCCGGGCTGAGCCGGTCGCTCCGCCGCCTCCGGTCAAGCCGACACCGGGCGGTCAGCTACCGACCCCGGAACCGGCAAAGCCCGAACCTCCGGCACCTGCGCCGGCGGGTGGCGGCGACCAGTCGGCCGCCCGCGCCTTGCTAGAAGCGCTGGAGGTTGACGATCTGAAAATCGATGACGCCGATTTGCCTGCAACAATGGGGCGGATGGGTCGCGTGCTGCGGGCAATGATCACCGGTTTGCGGGAAATTCTGATGACCCGCACCTCGATCAAATCCGAGTTTCGCATTGATCAGACGATGATCAGTGCAGGCGGGAACAACCCGCTAAAATTCTCGATCAGCCCTGAACAGGCGATCGAAGCGTTGGTGAAGCCACGTGTCAAAGGGTATCTGGCCTCGGAAGAGGCAACAGAACAGGCCCTGAACGACATCAAGGCCCATGAGGTTGCGATGGTGACGGGCATGGAGGCTGCGCTGAAGGGCGTTCTGGCCCGTCTGGACCCCGAGGTTCTGGCGGGGAAAATCGAAGGTTCCGGCAAACTTGGGTCACTTTTCAAGGGCAAAAAGGCCCAGTATTGGGAAGTGTACGAAAAGATGTATGCAGAAATCTCGGATCAGGCAGAGAATGATTTTCATGATCTCTTTAGCCGGGAATTCGCAAAAGCGTATAAGGAACAGCTGGAAAAGCTGAAGTAGCGCTCTGCTAGGGCGGCAAGAACAAGGGAGGGCAGCCATTGTCCTGGGACAGCAAGGTGCTTTGGACCGAAGGGTTGTTTCTGCAACCCCATCACTTTCAGCAGGCCGATCGGTATAACGAGGCCCTGGTCGCCGGGCTTGCGCGTCGCGTAACGCCTTATGCCTGGGGTGTGAGCGCGCTTGAGATCGACGACGAGGTACTGAAGGTTGGTCAGTTCGCGCTGAAGTCCTGTTCCGGGCTGACACCGGACGGGCAGGTCTTCCGCGTGCCGCAGGCAGAAGACCACCCTCCCGCGCTGGAAGTGCCGGAAACGATCAAGGATTGTGTTGTCTATCTGACCGTGCCGCAGCGGCGGCAGGGTGCGTCCGAAGTTGACCTGAGCGGGGCCGAACAATCGGTCAGTCGTCTGCGCCCGGCCGAACAGGAAATCACCGATGTTATGAGCCAGCAGAAAAAGCCGGTCACGCTGGGTGTTGGCAAGCTGCGCCTGCAATTTGCTCTAGAAGTGGACGATCTGGCCGACAAGCTGGCAATACCGATTGCCAAGATTATCGAAGTCCGCCCGGACAAAGAGATCATTCTGGATCGAGGCTTTATCCCCTCAGTTCTGGACGTGCGCGCTGCAGCGGCACTGGCAGGTTTCATGAACGAGCTTGAGGGGATGCTATCGCATCGCATGCAGGCGCTGGCCGGGCGTTTGTCCGAGGGCGGGCCTGCCAAGGGTGCTGCCGAGATTTCGGATTTCCTGCTTCTGATGGTGATCAACCGGAACCTGCCGCTGGTGCGTCATTTTGCGAATATCGAGAACGTGCATCCCGAACACGCCTACCGCGTATGCGCAACCCTTGCCGGAGAGCTTGCGACATTCATGAGCGCCGAGAAGGAAGCGCCGCAGTTCCCGGCGTATCAACATGACGATCTGACGGCCTCGTTCGCGCCGGTGATCCGCATCCTGCGCCAGTATCTGAGTTCGGTGCTAGAGCAGACGGCGGTGTCGATCCCGCTAGAGGCGCGCAAATACGGCATCAGTGTTGGTGTCATCGCCGACCGCAAACTGATCGGCAATGCGGGCTTCGTGTTGGCCGTCAACGCAGACATTCCGGCCGAAGATGTGCGCAGACACTTTGCCGGTCAGGCCAAGACCGGCCCGGTCGAGGAAATCCGCCAGCTTGTGAACTCTGCCTTGCCCGGGATTACGCTGCGGCCGCTGCCGGTCGCGCCAAGACAGATCCCCTACCATTCCGGTGTCGTCTATTTCGAACTGGATGCCGCCAGTCCGTACTGGAGCAAGATGACGACGTCGGGCGGCATCGCTGTGCATGTGTCGGGCCAGTACCCCGGGTTGGAAATGGAGCTGTGGGCGATCCGCAACCAGTAATGTGAAGGCATTCACTGGCTGCGACGAAACAATTTGATAGGGCTACCCATGTGGGTCACACTGTGACGCGGGAGCCTTGAGGAAACAGGTCAAGCGATGTCCGACAAAGATCCTTTTGCAGAACCGGACGATACCGACAAGACGGTGATCCGACCCAATCCGGGTGGGCGTCGACAATCGGGTGGTGTGCAGCAGCCAGCGGTTCCGCAACAGCCAGCAGGGTATCCCGACCCGATGCAGCAGCCCTTGGCGCCACAGGCGCCGGCGGCTGATACCGGCGGTGTGGGCTTTGGTGTACCCCAGCCTCAGGCACCACAAACGAAACCTCCGCAGGGTGCTGGCGAAGATGTTGCCGTTACGGGAATGAACCGCCTGAACGCCTGTGCGGCCCCGCTGTTTTCGCTGATCAGCCGTATTCGCAACCGGGCGCAGCACATGGACCCGGACAAGCTGCGCCAGAGCGTTGTGGCCGAGGTGCGCGCTTTTGAAAATGCGGCGTTGCAGGCAGGTATCCCAGCGCAGACGGTCAAGATTGCACGATATGCTTTGTGTGCGACGCTGGACGATGTGGTGCTAAACACTCCATGGGGCGGGCAATCCAGCTGGGCCACGCAGTCTTTGGTGGGGACTTTCCACCGCGAAACCGTTGGTGGAGATCGCTTTTACGATTTGCTGGCGCGTCTGGAACAGGACCCGGCCAACAACATCGAGCTTCTGGAATTTGTTTACATGTGCCTGTCGCTGGGCTTCGAAGGCCGCCTCCGGGTCGAACAGGGTGGCCCTGACAAGCACATGCAGATCAGGCAGGGTCTGGCCCGGATCATTCGCGCGCAACGTGGGGATGTGGAACGCGATCTGGCCCCGCATTGGGAAGGGGTCGATAAACCCTACCGCGCGCTCAGCATGTGGAAGCCGGTCTGGATCGCCCTTGGCGTGACCGCGCTGTTGCTGATGATCGAATTCGGCGGTCTGTCTTACGCCTTGTCGAACCGGACAGAAAACCTTGTGGGTCAGATGTCGGTGATCGATGCGGGCCCGGTGGCCGAGCTGCAGCGACGGGCGCCCCCGCCGCCTCCACCGCCGCCGCAGGCGCAGCCGCAGGTCGAAAAAGTTGTCGCCTTCCTGAAGCCCGAGATTGACGAAGGGTTGGTCGAGGTCTTCGAGAAAGGCAACACCCTGATCATTCGCATCAAGGGGTCGGGTATGTTCGGGTCAGGGTCTGACCATCTTCAGGACCGGTTCCGTGAACCGGTTCGCCGTGTGGCAGTTGCATTGAACGACGAGCCCGGTTCCGTCATTGTCGCAGGCCATTCCGATAACGTCCCGATCCGGTCGTCGCGGTTCCCGTCCAACCTTGCGCTGTCTCTGGCCCGTGCAAAATCGGTGATGAACCAGATGGCAGGCGATATGACCGATCCCAATCGCCTCAGCGCCGAAGGCCGTGCGGATAGCGAACCCATAGCTGATAACTCAACCCGCGAGGGCCGGGCGACCAATCGCCGTATCGAAGTCCTGCTGGTTCAGGAGGAGAACTGATGTATTTCCTCAAAGTTCTGAAATTCATCTTCATGTCGATCTACACGGTGCTGTTCTTTACAGCCACCGTTCTGGCGCTGAGCCTGTATTTCTTTGGCCCGTTGATCGGGTCGGATGACTGGCGGCCATTGGATAGCATGACCGCGCGCCTGATCTGGTGCGGGATCATCTACGTTATCTTCCTGACCATCGCACTGATCATCTTCTTTGTGCGCCGTCGGCGTGAAAAGAAACTGACCGAAGAGATTACGGAATCCGTCAGCGATGGCGGCGACATGATCGATAGCGAGATCACGGAACTGCGCGGCAAACTGAAAACCGCGATGGCCGCGTTGCGCAAATCAAAGAACGGGCGCAGGCATCTGAACGAACTGCCGTGGTATGTGATGATCGGTCCTCCGGGTGCGGGCAAAACCACCGCGATCGTCAACTCGGGGCTAAACTTTCCGTTGGCCGAAGAGTTGGGGAAAACCGCCATCGGCGGCGTCGGTGGTACCCGAAATTGTGATTGGTGGTTCACCGAAAACGCCGTTCTGATCGACACGGCGGGCCGGTATACGACGCAGGAAAGCGATGCCGAGGTCGACAACGCAGCGTGGATCGGGTTCCTGAACCTGCTCAAGAAGTACCGCAAACGCCAGCCAATCAACGGTGCGATGATTGCGATTTCGCTGTCTGATTTGTCTCTGCAAGACGAAATCACGCAGAAAGAACATGCAAAGGCCGTACGTCGTCGCTTAGAAGAATTGCGTGAGAAACTGGGCGTTCGATTCCCCGTTTACATCCTGTTCACCAAAGCGGACCTGATCGCCGGTTTTGCCGAGTTCCACGATAATCTGGGCAAGGAAGATCGCGAACAAGTCTGGGGCTTTACTCTGCCGCTGGACAAGTCCCGTTCAGAACAATCACCTGTTGCGGCATTTGATGAAGAGTTCGCCTTGCTGCTGGGACGGCTGAATGCCCAATCGCTCGAGCGGATGCAGACCGAGACCGATCCACAGCGACGCGCACTGATTGCGGGTTTCCCGATGCAGGTTGCCTCGGTCCGCAAGGTTGCGCATGAGTTCCTGACCGAAGTGTTCCAGGACAGCCGCTATCAACACCGGCATATGCTGCGCGGGGTCTATTTCACCTCTGGCACACAAGAAGGAACTCCGATTGACCGTCTGATGCTGGGCATGGCGCGGACCTTCGGAATTGGCCGTCAGGCGATAGGCTCGGGGCAGGGCTCGGGCCGGTCTTATTTCCTGACACGTCTTTTCGATCAAGTGATCTTCCGCGAGGCTGGTCTGGTCAGCGCCGATGACAAGGTCGAGCGTCGCTACAAGATCACCAAATGGGTGTCGATTGCAGCGACGGTTTTGGCCGCGATTGGCGTTGGCGCCTTGCTGGTGCGCAGTTTCATGGGCAATTCCGACCTGATTGCCGAAGCGCAAGAAGGCGTATCTTCCTATCAGGCCGCCGCAGCAACGCTACCGCCCAGCCCTGTGGGCGATACGGATTTGGTGCCTGTTGTTCAGGCGCTGAATACATTGCGCGATTTGCCCGCGAACCCGACGCTTAGCGACCCGGACCCGGAACGACGCCTGACATACGGGCTGTATCAGGGCGAAGTGATTGGTACACAGGCCGCGCAAACCTACCGCGCTGCGCTGAACCAACGGTTCTTGCCCCGTCTGCTGCTGCGACTGGAAGAGCAGATGAGCGCCAACATCAACAACCCGGATGTGCTGTATGAGGCGCTCAAGGTCTATCTGATGCTGGGCCTGCAAGGACCGATGAACCAGGATCTGGTCAAGGAATGGATGAACATCGATTGGACGGTGTCCTTTCCCGGCCCCTCGCGCGAGGAATTCAGGGCGGACCTGAACGACCATCTGGATGCGCTTCTCAGCCAACCGATGCGAGAAGTGGCGTTGAACGGCCCGATGGTCGATCAGATACAAGGCATTCTGTCAGAGCTGCCGCTGGCTCAGCGTGTGTATAACGGCATCGTCTCCAGCCCCGCAGCAACGGCACTGCCACAATGGCGGATCACCGATGTGGGCGGCCCGGCCGTGGGGCGTGTGCTGGTACGATCCTCGGGTAAGCCCTTGAACGAAGGCATCGAAGGTATCTTCACCTATAACGGCTTCAACAACGTCTTTCTGGGCGAGGCGGTCGGTGTGGCCAAACGCGTTCAAAAGGAAAGCTGGGTTTTGGGCCCTCGGGGCGAGGCTGAACAGACCGAACAGGCGCTTGCTGCGCTCAGCCGGGATGTTCTGGACTTGTACTACAACGACTACATCGCCCGCTATGATGCGATGCTGGGTGATATCGACATCGTGCCCATGGAAAGCCTGAGCCATGCGGTTGAGGTCACAAACGTTTTGTCCGGGCCGACATCGCCTATCGTAAATGTCCTCAATTCGATATCGGATGAGACAAGGCTGACCGAAAGCCGCTCGGTACTGGCTGGGAATGACGCCCTGAACGAAGGTCTATCCGACGCTGCCAGCCTCGAATTGCAATCTGCAACCTCGGTGCAGACGCAGATTTTGCTTGAAGCGCTGGCAAAGTCGAGCGGGGTCGGAACCAACGAGCCCGTTCAGGAACCCGGTCAATATGTCGAAGAACGCTTTGACTGGTTGCATCAGCTTGTTGAGCAACAGGAAGGACAGCCGTCGCAGTTGGACCTTCTGATCGGATCTTTGACTGAGGTTTATCAGGAATTGAACAAGATGTCGTTCAGTGGTGTATCCGGCGGTGAAACCGGGCAAGCACTGCAACGGTTCCAGCAAGAGGCGGCGCGTATTCCGGGGCCGATGGAAAGATGGGCGGTTCAGATTATCGATGGATCATCCGGCATTACCTCGGACAGCACACGTGCTTCGATCAATGCGCGTTGGCAGGCGAATGTTCTGCCGTTCTGCGAACAGGTCGTGTCTGACCGGTATCCGTTCAATCGCAGGTCGGGTGCAGATGTGGCAATGGGCGATTTTGCCAAGCTGTTTGGGCCACAGGGGCTGATCGACAATTTCTTCAATGACAGTCTGGCCAAGCACGTGGATATGCGCACGCGGCCGTGGTCGTGGAAATCGGGGGTCAACGCCACGGATCTGGGGATCAGCCAGGCCGTTCTGACCCAGTTCCAATATGCAGCCGAGATCAGAGAAGCATTCTTCGCCAACGGACCGCAGCCGCAGATCCAGTTCCAGATCATGCCCGAGGCACTTGACCCAAAAGCCAAGGGTGTCACTTTAGAGATCGATGGCCAATCGCTTGAATTCCGCCACAAGGGCGGGTTGCCGTCCCCAATGGCGGTGACATGGCCCGGTTCCGTCGGTCTGGCACGTGTCACGTTCGAGCCGCAGAAACGGAACATTGAAAGCGTTTTGTCAAAGGACGGACCGTGGGCGTGGTTCCGTTTGCTGGATGCCGCCGAAGTGCGCCGGACAAATGTCTCTGACCGCAAGAAAGTGATCTTTAACGTCGGTGGCCGTATCGCGATTTTCCAGTTGCAATCGGGGTCGGTTATCAACCCGTTTGCGCTGCCCGCCATGCAAAAGTTCAGCTGTCCGAAGTCGTTTTGATGCAACAACCGGGGTTTGGCGCATTCGGTAAGATGCCTTCGGTAGGGGATTTCTTCCGGCTTGGTGTCGCGCAGTCCTTTGTGCAGCCTTGGGATGAGTGGATACAGCGCAGCATGTTGGCCGCCTCACAAACGTTGGGACAGGCCTGGGATGAGCATTACATGTCAGCACCGATCTGGCGGTTTTGTCTGTCACCCGGACTGGCCGGTCCGCAAAAGATGTTGGGGGTTCTGATGCCCTCGGTCGATCGGGTGGGGCGGCGATTTCCGCTGACGTTGGTGGCCGGTTTGTCCAACGAAGGGTCGGCCATTCTGGCTCATCTCCGGGCCTCGGACGCCTTTCTGCAACTCGAAGACCTTGCGCTGGCTTGTCTTGAGGACGATATGACCCGCGACCGCTTGGCCGAGGGGTTGGCCGGTTTGGTCGCGCCGCAGCAGCGCCCGACAGCGCCTGTACGTGGGCATGGGAAAACCACGGTTCTAACCCGTGGAGAGGGCTCGGACGACTTGCTGCCTGATCTGGCATCGGGGTTGATGTCGCAAAGTTATCGCAGTCCCAGCATTTGGAGCACCGAAATTGGCGGAGTGCCCCGGATGATGGTTTGCGAAGGTTTACCGGATGGGCCAAACATGCAAGGTTTGTTCAACTTACATGCCGCACTCTGGACCGAGGCCAGGCCACTATGAATTCAAGTCATCGCGTTCGGTACAGCGCGCGCAGCCATGTCGGCCTGAGGCGCAAAGTCAACGAGGATGCGGTGTTGGCTTTGCCTGAAGAGAGTCTTTGGTTGGTGGCCGATGGCATGGGCGGTCATGAGGCTGGAGATTATGCCAGCCGCCTCGTCGCGGACATGGTGGCAGCGATGCCGCCGGGACTGGCCCCATCAGACAGATTGCGTGCCTTGCGCGAAGTTATCGAGCGTGCGCACGACGTGATCCGTCAAGAGGCCGAGGCGCGCGGCGGTGGAACAATCGGGACCACCGTAGCCTGCATGATGCTGGCCAATGGGCATTTTGTCGGCCTGTGGGCCGGGGACAGCCGGATATACTTGTTGCGCGACGGCAAAATTCAGATGCTGACGACTGACCATTCTCTGGTTGCGGATTTGGTGATGGCCGGTCAGTTGACCTGGGACGAGGCGGAACAACACCCTCAGTCAAACGCTATCACACGCGCGGTAGGGGTTGGTGGTGTCCTGGAGTTGGACAAAATCCGCGGAGAGGTTCAGCCCGGCGATCGTTTCCTGATCTGCTCTGATGGACTGAGCAAATATGCGACCTTCTCGATGCTGGAAAAAGCGTTGTCCGAGATGCCGATCGAAACGGTGGCCGACCAGTTGATTCAGGTTGCCCTGGATGGTGGTGGCGCGGACAATATCACCGTTGTTGTGGTGGATATCCTCTGACTTAGGAAAAGCCCGGCAGTGGCGGCAACGTGGGCGGGGGCGGCAGTTGCATTGTGGCCAGACTGTCGCGGATCGCACCGATATCCGTATTGCACGCGTCGCACGGGCCCAAAGGTCGCCCCGGCAGAGATTTGGCAAGTTTTTTCAAAGCTTCCAGCGTAGGAAGAATTGGCACGGGCGGTGGCTGAACGCTCATCGACGCGGCAAGGTTCATTGCACTGCTTTGCGTCGCCTGCGCACCTTGTGTGACGTCGTCGATCTTGGGCAAGGCGTCCAGTTGCATCTGCAGGGACTGCGCTTCAAGCGGCACAGGCACGTTGAGGCGTGCGATATAGCTGAGCATCGCGTTTACGCGGGCCACACCAGCCGGGGTCAGGGCGTCAGGGCCAAAGGCTTCCTGTATTGTTGCGAGATCCTGCAACTGATCCGCCATGGCCTGAAGATCCTCAAGTGACACCGGCAAGTTGGGCACGGGGATGGTTGACAGGTTTGCCAGCTGGCTCATCAACGCCTGCATCAGCTTTGGATCAGAGACGGCGGGTAACCCCATCGCCGCAGGTGCAGTTGCAGCCGGAGCCATCAGCGCCAAGTGCCGCGCCAGATTGACCTTTGGCAGTGGCAAAGCGAACGGGGGCATGGTGATGCGCGGCAGTTTGGCGGCAAAGTTCAGAGCGGCCGAGCAGGTGCCGCGCGATCCGCCTGCCTCGCCAACTTCCATCTTCGCCTCGTGCGAGAAATCGAGCCCTGCCAGCGCCATTGGACAGACCCCTTGCGCGCGCAGGGCTAGTGTCATTTTGGCAGCCAGCGTCATGTTCTGCATCTGTGGGCCGGGTATCTTCGGCATCGATTGCGCCTGTGGCAGAACGTTTTTTGCAAGGCTGACGACCGCTTGTTGAACCTCGGCCAGCAAGGCGCGGGGATCGGTCAGAGGGTAACCGGTGGCGACCAGCTTCATCATCATCGAAATCGCGCCACCACCATCGGTCGGCAGGATCGGCGGCAACGCGATATTGGGCGCATTCGCGGCCATTGTCGCCTTGAGATACATATCCGGCGTCATTGCCGGAAGCATCGCATTAAGCTTCATATCCGCTCGGGCCTGCCCCCCTGCGGTTCCCTGCAGCCCCAGCAAACTCAGCAGTTTCATCATCTGAGGAGGCACAGCCTGAACCGACAGATTGGCCGATGGCTTCAGGGCAGGGAGTGTAGTTGCGTTGGCTTTGCAAAAGCAGGGCATGGCTGGGGCCGAACCGCGTTAACTATTCCAGGGTTGTCATAATTCTGCTGTCCAGAGACAGGATCTGCGACTCGACGTTTCGGTCCTGCTCGCGCAATGCCTCAGCATAGCTGGCAGCGGATTCTTCTGTCGGCCGGAGCGTATCGAACAGCTTGCCGTCCGAATGGAAGACAAGGATTTTGCTTTTGCCCAAAGATGACTCGTCGACCGAGAACGCGATCAAACTGTCGTTTGCCAGCTTTTCATCTTGCGAATATGCAATTCGAACTGAGATAGGACCTGAGTTCCCGTCTCGTAACGACGCGATATCGTTTTCGGGGCGGTTCAAATTAGGCAACAGGTGGTACACGCTGCCCGAGACATCAACGATCGTGACGGACAGGAAGCCGTCTTGCACATCCGCCGGCAGATCGACATCGATCACCGGATTTTGCCCGACAGCAAATTCGCCGGATGGGTTGGGTATGGGTGCGGCGCCCTCTTCGCCAATAAAATACGAGACCGAGATGTCGCTTGTCGGCGCAGGGGGAAGGAAGTTTTCGACCAGACAGATCGGCGGGTTCAACACCGTAACCTGCTGCAAGTCCAATGGACGCTCGCCCGCAAGCGCCGTCAAGGCTGTTTGCAACCCGATCAGACTGTCCTGCGACGCCAATGTCCCGCTGACGCGGATCGGAGACTCGAGCCCATAGCCCGTAGTCGGCGCATCGACCAGTTGCAATGGCCCACAATCGGCAAGACCGGACAGGATCGGCCGGATTTCGGAGGCAGGCAGGAACAAAGGCTCAAGCTCGATCTCAGCGCTTCCCTGTAGTCCGGCGGGCAACCCGGCAGAGTAGAGCTGTTCCAACTCGGTATGCAGTGCCTGATCGGTTGTCTGCCCGGTCAGTTTTGCGTCGTTTCCGTCAACGACCAGGCGCCACGCGTCCAGGTCTTTGGCGGCGCTGATGACATCGTTCACTGCGGTGCCCCAGTTTTCGGCAATGTCACCGGACGCGAGCGTAAGGTCCACTTCGCCACCCTGCGCGGTGATCTCACCCGTCATCGCGTCGCGGGCGGTTTCTGAAGGGACAAAGCCGACAATACGAGGGGGAAGGCCTTCGCGCTTGTCAGCAACAAGTGTGTAGGGCGAAACGACCGGGTATTGTGGTCCAAGGAAACTGTCAAAAACGCCTCCAAAGTAACCGCCAACCCCCAAGCCCGCGATGGCCAGAACGCCGACACCAGCGACAAGGCCCCCGCGTGATTTCCGAGGTTCGGCGGGTTTTGACGGCGACCGCTGCGGCGCCTGTGCGGGCGCTTCGACAGCGGGTTCTGGTGCAGCCATCGCCAAATCTGATTCCGGCGGCTTGCTTTTGGGGATAATCACCGTCGCATCATCGTCCGACGCCAGCGATGTCGACGCCACTCCGGTCCGGGCGGTGGCAAGCGCGCGCAGAACCTCGGTCGCGGTCTGGTACCGGTCATCCGGGTTGGGAGCGGTCATCTTGTCGAGGATCGACTTCAGCGGCTCGGGAACGCCGTCAGTGTCCAAGGGGTCTTTCTTGTTTTCGACGACTTCCAGCAGATTGCGCCCGGCCTCGGCCCGTTTGCCACGGAAATTGGCCAGCAAAAGCGCACCCAGCGAATAGATATCGGTGCGCTGATCGGTTTTGCCCGACAGTTGCTCGGGTGCGGCATAGGCGTATTTGCCTGCGAATTCACCTCCGACGATGGTTTCAGCGCCAGGATTCGTATCTTTGGCAATGCCGAAATCGATAATGACCGCCTGTGCCGGATCGCCATCGCGCAGAATAATGTTGTCCGGGCTCAGATCACGGTGAACGATGTTGCGGGCATGGGCGGCTTCCAGCCCCTCGCACACTCTTTTGCAGACGGTCAGAATCTCACCCGCTGACATTGGCCCTTCTGCCAGCTTCCGATCCAGACCCGGACCATCCACATAATCCATCACCAGATAGACATGGCCGTCCGCGGTTCTGTTGTTTTCGGAATACCGGACGACCGCGTCATGGCGGATATCGCGGATTTCTTCCTCGCGGGTCAGCAGGACCAGATAGTCGTCGTTGCTGGAAAACTCCGCCTTCAGAACCTTCAAAGCGGCAAGCCGCCCCGAGATCTCGGAGCGGGCCCTGTAGACGTCAGATGTACCGCCCCGCCCAAGTATCGCTTCGATCCGATAGGTATTGTTCACCAGATCGCCCGGCTGAAACAGGTCGCCTGCGCGGGATTCGGTCATGCTGCCCTCAAGTTCGTTTGTTTGCTGCGGTTGCGATCAGCCGAGAGCCTGGAATTCAACGCGACGGTTTTCATCCGCGCGCGGGTTGTCCTTGTTAAGGGGTTCCGCTTCGCCAACGCCAAGCACCTCAAGCCGCTCGTCGGCAATACCGCAATCGCCGACGAGAAAGCGTTTAACCTCTTTCGCGCGCAACAGCGAGAGATTTTGGTTGTACTCGGCCGATCCGGCACTGTCAGTGTGACCGATGATCTGGAACACGTTGACGTCGACACCCTTCATGGCCTGACACAGCGATGACAGTTTGGGCTTTTCATCTTCGCGCAGCGCGGACGAGGCAAAATCGAACCGGATCTGGATGTTCACCTGATCTTCCTCGGCAACAGGCTGATACTCAGCCGGGGCCGCAGCAACGGCCGTTGTTTCCGTCGTGCTGGTCGCGGCGTTGTCCTGAGTCGATGGCACGATGACCAGACCCCGGGTCTTTTGCTTGTTGAACGCGTCGGTGATTTCGTCCGCTGTCAATTCCGTGGTTTGGGCCAGCGAAGCTTGCGCCGCGCAGGCAACAGCGAATGCCGAAGCACAGAAGAATTTGATTGAAGACGTTTTAGACATGGTTTTCCCCTACCAATTTGCGCAACAGCCTACCCTTGGGCCAAATGTCGAACAATGAAGAAAGTCACACTTCTGATAGACATTTTTTAGGCAACCACGTGACAACCCTGCGAACGGCTTCTAGGTTCAGACCCGAAGGCGGCAGGAAACAGGAAACAATAAGGACATGCGTATCGTTCCCGCGATCATCCTGGGTGTGGCTATTATTCTGGCACCAATCCTGTGGTATGTCTTTCCGTTAATTGTGCCTATCGAAGAAAACTATGAGGGGCCCGCAATCGATTCAGGCGCGCGGATCGAGATCGAAATGCTCAGCCAACAGGTTGAAGACATGCGCAACCAGATCGAACAGTTGTCGCTTGAGATTTCACGGTCGCAAAGCGGGGGAAGCTCGGTGCTGCCGCAATCCGGCGATGCGGCGGATGAATATGGCTTTGACGCGACGACGCCGAACGAGATTATCGATGCCTATGCGCAAGTTGTGCTGATAGCCAACCGGAAGAAGGTCAATCAGGGGCTCGAGCTGGCGAATTCTTCGTTCCTGCGAGACACCTTTGGACTTCCGCGCGAAGACCTGACGGATGACTGCCAGTCGATGACCAACCCGCGTCTTGAGGAAAAGCTGGTTCTGGAAGAAGTCGGCCCCGTGCGCGTACGGATGCTGAAACCGGCGGTCGATTCTCTGCGCACGGTGTTCGAAAACATCCGTCGCACGGATCCGGACCTCTATGCTCGGATCAATACTGCCGGTTCGCTGTGCGTACGTCGAATTCGGGGCGCGACCTCTTCGGCCTCAGCACATGCCTACGGGTTGGCGGTCGACCTGAACATTGATGGCGTTCTTGACACCTTGGGCGATGGCAAAACCCAGCTTGGGTTAACGATCTTGGCAGATTTTTTCCGCGATGAAGGCTGGGTCTGGGGGGCGGCATGGGGGCGCGAGGACTCGATGCATTTCGAGGTCAGTCGCGACAAGATTCAGGAATGGCTCGACGGTGGTCTGCTGTGATCCGGTCCGACCGATAAAAGTTTCTGAAAAAACCAAGTTTTGTGAACTCCGACACAGACAACCCTGACCCGGGGCATGCACATCTGTTGGGCAATTCCAACAGGCGCGGACTAATGTTCAAATCAACCTTGCTTTGGCCCATCGTTTGGGATTTTCTTGAAACCGTTCCATTCAAACGCCCAAGTCGGTTAATGTGCTGAGGTTGCCATAAAAATGATGCATATCCGGCGTTTCGTTCAGCTTGCAGTCCTGATGCTTTGCAGCGGTTTCTTTGCCGGTGCTGTATTGGCGCAAAGCGCATCGAACCTGGCTCCATCTACTTTTCAGCCGCAAAATCAACGCAGTACGGGTCCTGTTACCGTCGCGCGCGATCCCGGCGCGCCTGTTCCGGAAGGGGCCAACCGGCTGTTCGTGACCGTCGGCGCGGTTCAGATCGAAGGGGCATTGCCACAGATGGAGGCCGCGAATTCCGGCTTTGTCGAACGTCTAACGGGCAAACGGGTGGCAGTATCCGAGATTTTTGCAGCCACCAGCCAACTGGAAAACGCCTATACCAACGCCGGATTTGTGCTGTCCCGCGTGGTGCTGCCACAACAGGTGCTGCGCGACGGCGGAACCCTGCGCATCGTCGTGATCGACGGGTTTGTCGAACGGATCGATGCTGGAAAAGTACCTGAACAGGCGCGCGAGCGGGTGGTTGCGATCACCCGACCTTTGATCGGCAAGCGCGGGGTTCGCCTGCAAGAGATCGAACGGGCATTGCTGCTAGCGGGCGACATCTTCGGCATCAGGCTGTCCTCGACGCTATCCGCTGGAGATTCTCGTGGCGGCACCATTCTGACGCTGGATGGGCAATTCAAACAATATACTGGTTCATACGGCTTCGATAATACACTGTCGGATGAGTTGGGACCGGTGAACCTGAGCCTCGGTCTCGAGGTGAATGGCGCGCTCGAGATGGGTGAGACATTCTATTTCCGCGCCGGAGGCTCGCCCACGCGGTTTTTCTCGGACGATGCGAAATACCGCATTTTGGCGGCGGGTACGGTGTTTCCGATCGGCTACAATGGGCTGACATTCAACGTCGAGGCCACGTCCAGCAAGGCGCGGCCGGATGCGAACCCGATACCGAACAAAAGCGAATTCGAGCGCCTGTCTTTCCGGCTCTATTATCCTTGGGTTCGGACGAGGCAGTACAACCTGTCGTCGCAATTGATTTTGGACCGGGTCAGCGATTCTCAGGATTTGACAATCGGGTCGACGGACCTGCCGGTTTATGACGATGATCTCAGTGTGTTACGGGCCACAATTGATGCGATATGGAACTATGATAACGGCACGTTCCTGCGCACCGGAGCGGTCTTGTCGCGTGGTCTGGACGCCTTTGGGGCCAGCACATCAATCGGTCCGGATGACACACCACTGTCGCGGCAGGGCGCCAGCGCGGAATTCACCAAACTGGTGCTGTCGGCGCAATATCAGCGCCCGCTGAACGCGAACTGGTCGCTGAACGTCAACGCGCGCATTCAAGAGAACTTTGGCGATCCGCTGGTGACCTCGGAACAGTTCAACATCGCCAGCTCCAGCGAGCTTTCGGCATTTGACGCAGGAGAGCTGCGCGGTGACAATGGGTGGGTGCTGCGCACCGAAGTCGGGCGTGCACAACAAGTTGAACTGGCCGGAATGCCATTGATTTTCAAACCGTATTTGTTCGGCGCCTACGGCGTGTTAGGTATAGAACAACCTACTATTGTCGAACAACGCACAACCAAAGCATCTTCGTATGGTTTGGGTTTTGACCTGTTTACGATTGAGGACTCGGCCTATCGGTCCGGGTCGGTACGAGTGGAATATGGGAGAGGTGAACGTGATGACCTGGGGGCAGACGGAAACCGATTCAGTATCGTTGCAAGCCGAAGATTCTGAGCGACTTTCAATGATTTACACAACGTTCTTTGCGGTGGCTTCTGCCACGGCGATGCTGTGGGGCACAACCGCACTTGCGCAGTCTTTGCCGAGCGGCGGCTCGGTCGCAGCTGGTGACGTGTCGATCACACAGCCGAATGGCCAGCAGATGACGATCAATCAGGGCTCGGACGCCGCGATCGTCAACTGGAACGATTTCTCGATCGGCAGCGGATCACGGGTCGACATCAACCAACCGGGACGGAACAGCACCATGCTGAACCGCGTGACCGGCAACACGACCAGCCAAATTCACGGGCAACTGAATGCCAACGGGCAGGTTCATTTGGTCAACCCCAACGGTATTTTCATTGGACCGTCGGGTCATGTGAACACCGCCGGGTTCGTCGCCTCGACGCTGGATATCACCGATGACGATTTCCTGAACGGGCGGTATCGATATAACGGGAACGGCAATTCCGCAGCGGTTGAGAATGCCGGGACAATCTCGATCGTGCCCGGCGGTTATGCGGCTCTGATCGGGGGGCGTGTATCGAATTCCGGCCTGATCCGGGTTCCATTGGGCAAGGTCGGGCTCGGCGCCGGTGAGCAGGTTACGCTGGACATATCCGGCGACGGGTTCTTGCAAGTCGCCGTGCCTTCGGACAGTGACGACGACGCGATGGAAGCACTGGTCTCGAACTCTGGCCGGATCGAGGCAGATGGGGGCCTTGTGCATCTGGAGGTTGCCAGCGCGCGCGACGCCGCACGGCAGGTCGTCAACATGTCTGGCGTCATCGAAGCACGCTCGGTCGGCGGCGTTTCGGGTGCGGTGGTGCTGGGCGGTTCGGGCGGGGCGGTGCAGGTCAGCGGTACGATCGACACATCTGCCCGCAGGACGCTTGTTGCAAGCTCTCCCCGGCCTGTTGTGCGCCCGCAAACCGGAGGCGATATTACAATCACGGGTGAAGCGATTGCACTGGCCGGAGCGACCCTGGATGCCAGCGGCGCGGGTGCCGCTGATGGCGGGTCGATCCGTGTCGGAGGCGATTTGCAGGGGCAGGGCGATTTGCAGCGTGCGCAGACGACAACGGTTGATGCAGACAGCCGCTTGATCGCCGATGGTGGCGCGCAGGGCAATGGCGGTACGATCATCGTCTGGTCTGACTATGCGACTGATTTCTTCGGGTTCAATTCGGCCCGCGGTGGAGATCAGAGCGGTGACGGCGGCTTTGTCGAAGTGTCGGGCAAGATCCAACTCACCTATCAGGGCCTGACGGATACGCGCGCGCCTTATGGGTCCAACGGTTTACTGCTGCTTGACCCGTCGGATATCGAGGTCAATTCAAGTGGAGCCCCCGGAACGGTTTCGCCAACCACAATCGTTACAAACCTGGACCTTGGGGACGTGACAATCACTACTGTTGGAGCCGGAGAAATCATAGTGGGTAGCGGCTCCCCGGTTGGCCTCGGTGGTCCGGATGGCGAAGACGGTAATATCACAGTGGAAGAGGCGATTACCTGGTTCAGCGCGAACGAGCTGACTTTGCTTGCGGATAACGACATCGATATCAACGCGGCAATCACGGCGACGTTGGGGGGTTTGACGATTGATGCCGCCGGAACAGTCGAGACCGGATCAGGCGGCGCTATCGACGTTGGTTCGTTTACCTTGGCGAGTGGGTCTTGGGAACAGAACGGTAGCTCGATCCCGTCTTTCTCCGCAGGAGATTTTTCGATTGCGGATGGTGCCAGCTTTTTGCGCGCCGTCGGTGGCAGCGGGTCGTCTGCCAGCCCCTACCGGATAACAGATGTCTATGGGCTTCAGGGAATTGGAAGCACGGGGCTGGGTGCTTCCAATTTCGAACTGGTCAACGATATCGACGCTTCGGTTACCTCTGGCTGGAGCGGGGGTTTCGATCCGATTGCCGGTCTTACAGGGTCTCTGGACGGTAACAGGTTCTCGATCGACGGGCTGACCATCGATCAAGGCGGCAGCGCAGCGTTCATTGGAACGATCGGACCGACGGGGTCTGTCTCGAACTTGTCGATCACCAATGCGGATATCGACAGCGAAACCGCCGCGATCCTTGCCGTAATCAACAACGGCTTGATCAGCGGCGTTTCGGTCGGCGGCTCGGTTACGGCCGAAAATTCGGGTGGCGGCTCTGTCGCTGCCGGGCTGGTTGTGTCAAATTTCGGCACGATCGAAGACAGTTTCAGCACCGCGCGGGTCGAGGCGATTTCCCCGGTAGACGCGTTTGATGATTTCCTCGCGGCCGCTGGTTTGGTTGGTGACAATACCGGAACCATCGAGCGGTCAAACAGTTCCGGTCCCGTCATACTGACCAGTCAGACGGGTATGGGTGATGCGTTTGGGGCCGGTCTGGTTACCTTCAACAGCGGTACAATTCAGGACTCATATTCCACGTCTGACATAACGGCCAACGGCATCGACGATACCGTAACGATCGGCGGTCTGGTGGTCGACAACGACATCAACCTTGATTTTGGTACAGTCGGTCGGATCGAGCGCACATACGCGAGTGGCGATATCACCTCAAACGGCTCAGCCTCGACTACGTTCGGCGGTCTGGTCGTTTTCAACACCTCTCCGGCGACAGTCACAAATTCGTTCTGGAACCGGCAGACAACTGGTGTCAGCAGCAGCGCCGGGGGCACCTCACTGACGACATCGCAATTGCAGGACACCGAAAGCTTTTACAACCGCGCCCGGGCACGGGGCTGGGATTTCACCAGCGTCTGGGCCCCTGGCAACGGCAGCACGAACCCGGCGAACTACACAACCTCGCCAGTTCTATTTGCCATTCCGGATGATGTCGCTGTGCCCGCAAGCGAGGTGTCCAGCGCCTCGACCACAGGAACCGTCTATGGGGGGCCATCGGTCTACAGGTTCGGTCCGCCGTCAGATTCGCTCAGCACGTCGCAAATCTTTGGCAACCTGAATTTCGCTGACACGTCGCCCGGCGCGACCACGTTCACCCTTGGCACAAGCTCGGCGACCAGCAGCGGCGGACAGGTCTATTCGGTTAGCGCCTTGCCCGGTGCGGCGGTCATAACCGATGACACAACGATCATTCCAGTTCCTCCAACACCGACCGTTGAAGTCACGCCGACGGTGGATACGACGATCACCGGAGAAGGCGGTGGCGGTACAGCCATTACAACTGTGGCCGAAGCAGAAGCAGCCCTGGGCACAGTAGAGAACGCTTCGCAGGAGTTTGACGGCGAGGTTGCCGCCTGTGCCTCGGAAGGCAATGACGTCAGTCAGTATCTGGCCTGTCTGGCCGAGGCGATGGATGACTATGCGTCTGATCTGGATGCAATCGTGAAAGGCTTGCCACCGGGTCTGGAATCTGTCGGCGACATCATTCGCGGCGCCAGCGCCGGTATTCGCGCGGCAGGTGAAGAGGCCAACCGCAAGCTGGCATTGGCCACAAGCGCCGAAGAACGCGCTGCCATTCGGCGCGAAGCGGTGCAGGCCGCCCGACGCGAGATCCGTCAGGCCCAGCGTGAAATTCGCAAAGCCATCACATTGATAAGAGCGACGGATCCAGAGCTTGTCTCGATCCAGAACCAACAGGTAGAAACGATTGTGGCCGCGGTTGGTCAGGCCGAAATCGGTCTGGCGCGCGCCATTGGCCTGTAAGTCTCCGGAGATCCAGCCTGTGTTCGTAATGCGTTGCTTTGCTGCCATTTTCCTTTCGCTGCTCAGCGCCTGCGCGGCGCTGGCAGACAAGCGGGTCGCGCTGGTGATCGGCAATTCCGATTACGCGTCCGTCAGCCCGTTGGACAATCCGATCAACGATGCCTCGGACCTTGCCATCGCTCTGGAAGGGTTGGGCTTTGATGTGTTTCTGGGCACCGACCTGACGCGGGCCGAGATGCTGGCGTTGGCCGAAAGCTATGGCGCGACAGCGGCGGATTCAGATGTGTCTCTGCTGTTTTACGCAGGCCATGGTTTTCAGGTCGACGGGCGGAACTATCTGGTGCCAGTCGACGCGCAGATGTCGAGCGCCGAGGATATTCCCGATCAGACCATCGCCATGGAGGAATTCGTCGGGCGGATGGAGCGATCCGACGGAATTCGGTTGGTGTTTCTGGACGCCTGTCGCGACAATCCATTCGAGGGAACAGGCATAGAGGTCGGGGGTGAGGGTCTTGCTCGTGTCGGCAGCGCTGCGGATTTTCTGTTCGCCTATGCAACCCAGCCGGATAACGTCGCCTATGACGGGACCGGGCGGAACAGTTTCTTCACCGAAGCATTGCTAAGCCACATCTACACTCCCGGTCAGGATATTTCGGATCTGCTGATTTCGGTGCGCAAGGATGTTCTGACGTCGACCGGTGGGCGGCAGATCCCGTGGGACAATTCCTCGCTGACACGCCAATTCCGGTTCGACAACAGCCCGGTCACGGCATCCGAGGAAACCCTGCTGTGGCAGGTTGCCGCAAATGCGCAGGAACCGTCGCTAATGCAGCTTTATATCGACCGCTATCCGCAAGGTGCGCACGCCGAAGAGGTGACGGCCTTTCTGGATCGGGCAGGGCAGGGCGAGACATTGACCCGTGCGCTGTCGGTCGAAGATGAGGACGAACAGGCCGAGCGTCTTTGGAAGCTTGCCCAGCGCAGCCGGATGCGGCCCTTGCTTGAATTTTACCTGGAACAATACCCCGATGGCAGTCACGCGGATCAGGCGGAACTGCTGATCGCATCGATCCCACGTCCCGAAGACAGCTCTCCCGGTGGTATATGCGAACGTCTTGCCACGCACCCGCGTGATCGGACGGCCAGCGTACCCGGCGTACCTTTCAGCCGCTTGCAGGAAAACGCTTTGACAGCCATACAGGCGTGCAGCGCGGCTGCAGCACAGTCACCCGATCTGCCGCATTACGTGGCCCTCCTGGCGCGGGCAACAATCGCAGCCGGCGATGTCGAGAGGGCGGTGACGCTGTATCAACAGGCTGCGGCTGAGGGTGACTTGCGGGCGATGGTGTCGCTTGCGCAATTGCACGAAAGCGGGACGGGTGTCGCGCAGGACGTGAACAAGGCGCTGGAATTGTATGAACGCGCTGCGCAGGGTGGCAGTGCCGATGCAATGATCAATCTGGCGGTAACCCTGTTCGAAGGTCAGATCGTGCCGAAGGATGACAACCGGGCCATCGCGCTGATGCGCCGTGCCGCATATGGCGGCTCGGCCAAGGCGACCTTCAACCTTGGGGTTCTGGTGCAAGATGGAATTGCCGGAGAGCCCGCGCAGGCGCTTGAATATTTCCAGAAGGCCGCCCGCGATGGTGAGTATCAGGGCTATCTTGCTGCAGCGATCCTGCTGGATGAAGGTCGAGGAATTCCGCGTGACCCGGCAGCGGCGGCGCGTATGCTTCTGCGGGGTGCGGCCGAAGATAACGGTGCAATCCTTAACCAGTTGTCGCTGGCGTCGGACCAGTGGTCGCGTGAAACACTGATCGAAGTACAGACGCTGCTGCAAAAGGCTGGCTATTACGACAGCACGATCGACGGTGTCCCGGGCCCTAACTTTATCGCGGCGCTTCAACAATGGCGCAGCGGCGGGTTCAACCCAATAATTCTGGCACAGGACTAAGATCGGCGCGGTGCCATTTTTAGTCAGTTCACCGGCACAAACTCGATCCGGCGGTTGCGGCGTTTGCCATCTGCAGTGTCGTTGGACACGACCGGTCGGCTTTCGCCATAACCCACAGTTATCAGCCGTTCCGGCGAGATCCCCTGTTCGACCAGATAGGTGTTCACCGCCCGCGCGCGGCGTTCGCTGAGTGCTTTGTTCGCAGCCTCAGAACCGTCGCTGTCGGTGTGACCACCAATTTCGATCGTCAACTCGGGGCATCGGTCAACAATGTCGTGCAGGTTGGTCAACAACGGGATTGAATCGTTTGTAAGACGCGCGCTACCCGAGTTGAAATAGATGTTTCCGGTCCGCGACAGGATTTCCATCCGACCCTCGCAGGCGGCCCGGTCCAGATTGCCTTTGGTTTCAAGCGCAGCGGCACCCGGCGTCGCGGCAACCAGTTCCAATTGCGGCGGCGTCCCCGCCTGGGCGCGATCAAACACGAAGCCAAAGCTGACAAACCCGAAAGGTAGGATATCGACGCCTGCGGCCTCTTCCAGTTTCGCGCGACCTTCTTCAAGGTTGAAATCCGTCAGGGCAATCGCAATCGGCGTCGTGTTGGCCACGGCAACCCGATCGTTGTCCACTAGCGTGATCGCCACCTGCGCCGTTCCGGTCTTCTCGATGCCGTGCAGCGCCAGTCTGTAGGGCAAATCGATGATCTTGTGGCGCGTCTGATGCAGGTCGACAAGATCATCGGCGGGCAATTGGGCGGTTATGATCGCTTCGGGAAAGTTGAATGTTTCAAAAAACAAAAACCGCATACGGACATTTCGCAGGTCGATTTTGGTATCGACACTGTCCATCTGCACCCGGATTTCAGCCGTACCATCTGCCGCGATCACGCCGGATAAGGTTGCAAACCCACTGTTTTCGGCGACCGAATTCTTTTTCACCGACAAGAATTGCAGTTCCGAGGCTTCGGCGTCCAGTTTCCAACCATGTTCGAACGGGTCGGCGCTTTGTCCAATTGCGGCGCTTGCCGAAAATACCGCTGCCAAGGCAATCAGATTTCGCATAAAGGTTGAACGCCGCATGTGTGAACCTCTTCCTATGCTTGATACTATTTTGGGAATATGACAGGGCGTGGCCACAAGAAAGCCAAAAAAGCGGAATATAGAGATTCAAAGCGGCTTGGTGCCCCCGAGGTCACGGGCAAGGGTCGCAAAAAAACAAGGGGCAAAACGTGCTTCGCATCTATGGGCTATTAATCGCGTTGATTTCGGCAGCCTGGGCCGTGGCCGGGGCGGCTGAGCCGCGCGTGGCGTTGGTGATCGGCAATTCGGAGTATGGCTCGGTTTCGCCCCTGGACAATCCGGTCAACGACGCAAAGCTGATTACCGAGAAATTACAAGGTCTTGGTTTTGAGGTTCGGCACCTGTCCGATAGCAACCAAATCGATATGAAACGCGCGATTGCACAATTTGGCCGCGATCTGCGTAAAGGCGGCGAAGACGCGATTGGCCTGTTCTACTATGCCGGGCACGGCGTTCAGTCATTTGGTTCCAACTATCTTTTGCCGGTTGATATCTCGCTTAGCGACCCGGCGGACCTGGATCTGATGGCGGTCGAGGCGCGCTCGGTGCTGCACCAGATGGCGTCGGCCCGAAACCGGACAAATATCGTGATTCTTGATGCCTGCCGCAACAACCCGTTCGAAGATCTGGCCGATATGGATGATAATGGTTTGGCCGAAATGAAAGCACCGACTGGCACGTTTCTGGCCTACGCGACCGATCCGGGCGGCGTCGCTCTGGACGGGAACGCTGGAAACAGTCCTTTCACACTGAGCCTTGCCCAACATATCGAAACCCCGGGAATGGCGATCGAGCAATTGTTCAAGAAAGTCCGGGTCGATGTTCTGGGTGAAACCCGTGGCCTGCAAACACCGTGGGATACATCATCTCTGACGCAGGATTTCGCCTTTGCACCTGAAACCGAAACCAAGATCATCGCGCACAGGACCGAAGAAGAGCAGTGGCAGGAAGTTGTCGAAGGTCGCGACCCGGTGCAGATCATGCTGTTCCTGCGCACCTATCCCGACAGTCTGCATTCGGACGAGGCCAATGAGCTGTTGCAGACGGTGTTGGCTGAATCCTTTGGGACGATACCATCAACCGATCCAGCGGCCCCTTCGGCAGAGGAAGAAATCGCCGAAGCGACCGAAACCGACCGCCTAATGTATGAGTTGGCACAGGCCGACGACACGATCCATTCCTACGAGGTCTACCTGCACAGTTTTCCAAGCGGCGCGTTCTCGGACGCAGCGGTCGAGCGCCTTGCGGCCCTGCGGCTGAAAGACGAAACAGTGACCCGTAAGGCCGAGCCCAGCGGCGCTGCGCCCGAAGGGACCAATACAGGTCAGATCAGCGCAACTGATGCTGTCACGCTGCAATCGGTGCTGACTTTCGGAAACAAGCGTGTGCGGGGACAGACAATCAAGGACCTGATTGCCGGTTCTCCGCAATTTCCGCCGATCGAGGGCTTGCCGGAGGAGCTTTGGAAGGAACAAACCTGCTCGAACTGCCATCAATGGACCGCTGAATCGCTCTGCGATCAGGCGCAGACCTATGTGCAGCGGCCTGCGGCGGGCAACGTCACCAAAGAACACCCGTTTGGTGGGGGTTTAAAGGTCAACCTCCGTCGCTGGGCATTGGGCGGGTGCCAGGGCTGACCCGCCGTTAACCCGACAGTTTCGCCAGATCCGCGCTGAGCGCGCGCGCCTCGGAAATGCTGCGCTGTAGCGCTTCGAGCCGCGCCTCGGGCGTCGCACCTTGGGGATTGCTGTTCAGGACACGGTCAATTCTGGCGGCGGTGGCAGTGTCCCCGCCACCGATGGAATCGCGCTGCTGAAGGATTTTCAGTTTCAGTTGGGCAAGCTCGGATTCCGAGGTGCGCAGCTGCGCCGCCAAGGCGTCGTTTCGTGCCTGCGCCGCCGCAACATCCCCTTCGGCAGCTTCGACGCGCGCGTCATAAGCCCCGGTTGTAATGCCGGAGACACCAGCAAAAAAGCCCCCCTCTGCCGGGTCCGTTGTCGTTTGACAGGCCATAAGCGCAAAGCAGGGAAGAAGGGCAAAACGCATCACGGGCAACCCGGTCATAGCGACGAGGCCAGATCGCTGGCGATACCGCGCATCTGCGTGATCTGGTTTGACAATGCAGCCAGATCACCATCGATGGGCGAGGCGCTCTGGCCCCGGGCAATGGTCAGATTTCGTGCCTCGGCAAATTCAGCCTGCCGCTTCGTCGCACCGTCGATGGCAAGTTCCATCTGGCTCAGGTTGCCATTGGCCTCGGCCAGTTCGCGCTGCAATTCCGCCTGATCGACGGAGCCAGCTGCAGCGCGGGCGTTCAACGCATCCAACTCGGCCTTTTGAGCTGCCAGAACCTGATTCATGACGTTTAATGTCGTCTGCATTTCGGCGGCGTTGCTGTCCAGATCGCTTTTGATCTGTCTCAGCCGCGCCTCGCGCCCGGCGTATTTCTTCTGAATAAAACCGACATATGTTCCGGCCAGTGCGCCTGCACCAAGACCGATGGCGATGCCGCTGCCGATGTCATCATCCCCGCCCAGGCCAAATCCGATCGCGCCTCCGGTAACACCCCCGGCAATCGCTCCCTGAAGAATGGTCTTTTGCAAAGCGGCTGCCTGTTTGGCCAGATCCGCCTCAGCCTGTGTTGTTCCACCTGCGGCGACTTCCGGAGCAGGGGCTTCTTTGGATCCTCCGCAAGCCGAAAGAACAAGTGACGCCGACATCGCGGCAGCGATCAGTCGGGTGGAATGAGATCGGCCAGCCATTGGTAACTCCCTTTTGTGCTGTCTTCGACCTGTGCCACATGGCGCAGGAACAGGGCAGCGTCGTCGGTCAATTGGGCATTTGCATACCCCAAATCGCGCGCATCTGCTGCCCCGCTGATGATTGTTCCGTCAATACCCGGCGGAAAGAACACTGCCGCACGGTTCATGATCTCATCATAATAGCTGCGGCTTTGGTCCAGTCGCCGCAGGATGACCCCACGCGAGCGGTAGATGTCATAGACGTCATTGCGTGCCTGTTGCAGAACGGGCAGGGCATCTGCGTTGGACCGGGCAATCTCTTCGATCTGTTCCAGAGCGCCTTCGGCAATGGCCAGTGTTCGTTCGACGCTCCGCAATGCGACAATATCTGTGCGCAGCCTTTGTAGCGTTGTTGCCGCCAGAAACACCGAGACTTGCGCAGCGTCTTCGTACAGGCGCTCGGCCGAGGCAGTCTCTTGCTCAGGCAGTCGGCGGCGATAGTTGTTCAACGCGGGACCCAGTTCGCGGGTCTGGCTATCGCTCAGATGACCCAAGGCAAGCAACGCTGCTGCGACCTGGTCGGGATTGGCCTGCGACAGCGAAGCGCTGACAGGGGCCAAGGGCGTATCAGCTCCAGCCTGTAGCGTCTCAATTCTTTCACGCGCGAAGGACGCAAACAGACCGTCTGGATGACTTTTCAGATATGCTTCAAAGTCCTGAGTATCAGAGCTGGATGAAACATTGCGCCAATGCGCCAGATCGGCGGCGGTTTCATCCTCCACCGCTTGAGACGGCAACCCCGGCGCAAAGCTGTGATCGTCCAGAACCGATTCTTCGACCCACGGGATTTGGCGCCCATCGGTTTCCAATACAACCTGTTGACGTACCCGGCCCAGCATCAGCCTGATGTCGAGATCAGGAGTGGCAATATGATCCAGCAGGCTGGACGTGAACACGCTGTTCTGACCCAAGCCGTCATAGGCAACATTTCCGGGATCGGTAGCGTAGGCAATCAGCAATCCGGCACCACCTCGTATTCTGACAAGCCCGCGCTGCACCAGCCCGCTGTCGGAAAACGGGTTGTTCCGGCAAGCGTCCAGCAACAGAATGCCCACCTTCGGACCTGCTTTGGCGATGACGTCGCGCACCGTATCTATCGAGATCGAGCTTCGGCGCAGCGCGTTCAAATCGCTGCCTTGAAAATCGGTGCCGATCAGGTGGTTCTCGCCACCAATCTGCACTCCGTGACCCGCATAGAAGAACACCGCCATATCCGCCCCTTTGGCGGCAGTGCCAAATTCGGTTAGGGCTTGCTGCATCATGCTGGCGTCCTGATCCAGGGCTTCGAGGACATCGAACCCCAGCTCTCGCAACGCGTCGCCCAGCGCCGAGACATCGTTCACGGGGTTGCGCAAGGCCATATCTGGCGTGGAATAGTTCGAGTTGCCGATCAACAAGGCAACCCGGTCCGCGGCGAGTGCCGAAACTGCAGTCGATCCCACGACAGACATCGCATAGATCAAAATGACCAAGCGTGCGATGATAGGGTGGATCAGCTTCATGACGACACCCTAGCTTAACTGAACGCGCAAGAACAGTCAGCCGCTGTCCCGAAAGCATGTGGCTGAATCCTGACAACGTGCTTCAATCATTTGTTGAAATACCGATCGGGTGTTAGCCTGACAGCAGTTTATGACAGGTGGTTTCATGCAGAACGTCGCAACTGACGCGAAATTGGTTAAGTCCGTTTTGTACAGCGCATCCGGTGGGCAGCGTTTTACCCAGGACTCGCCGGTATTGCCCGAGATCTGGATGCATTTGGCGGCAAATCCTTCGGCGACGCCAGATTGTCTGCTGGTACCACGCCATGGCCATCAAGCCCATCACGTCGCAGACGAATTGCAGGCCAGGTTCCAATCGTGGGAGCGTCCGCCAAACCAGACCCACCGGAACGCTGTATCTGACATACCCGGCTTGACAACGGCCCGGCTCGATCTGGGCGAGGTGGTAAACGTTGTTATGCCGCTGACTCGCTGGTGGGAAACGGACGGATTGGGGGCTTGTGTAGCGGAACTTCAGGTCGAGCGGATCGCCGAATTGGTGGGTGCAGCCTTTGTCTTTCTGGGCTCTGACGACATTTCGCGCACCGATCGGCTAAGCGAACTCCAGGCAAGTCTAAACAAAGTTGCCACCCAACCTATTCAGCCCATACCGGATAGCACCCTGCGGATTCTGGTGCTGATCGCCATGCTTGAGGCCGCGCGCAGCCCAAGCGAAGAGTTGATTGCAAAGCTAAGCAACTCGACCGAACCGCAGGATCATGGACGTTTGATCATACGGCGGCTGGACCAGATCAGCGTGGGTGAGATTATGTCATCCATCGGCTCAATCCTTGATCTGCAGCATCTGCGTCGCCGGTCCGAACCCAAAACGCGTTTCTACGCGGATCAGGGTGCAAGTTTCGATCCCAGGATGATTTTCACGCTGAGCCTGAACCGTAAGGCAGACGTCAGCAGCATGGAGTCGGTGACAACGACCAAAGCGGATGCGGCCTATCGGGTGTTCAATATCTCGACCGCCAAAATCACCTGGGCGGTCATCGATTCAGGTATCGACGCCACGCATCCTGCCTTCTACCGCTTTGAAGACGACACTGAGCGAAACGATTGGTTGAAAGGTGATTTCTTTGGCAAAGCCGTTGCGCCCGAACGCTCGCGGGTCAAGGCGAAATACGATCTGACCATCCTCAAGAGGTTTCGTGACAGGGATCTGATCCGGAACGCGAAGGGTCGGAAAGATCTGGTGGAAACGGTTCTGCGCAACCGAACCGGTTCGCAATCGACATCGAGCCCATTACGCATCCGTGTGAGCGAGTTGGTGGAAACCGCTTTTGACGACCTTTCAAAAGGCAGACCCTTCAATTGGGAACTGGTCGAGGAATTGCTGCGTGTCGATCACTCGGTCGTACCCAACAATGATCACGGAACGCATGTGGCAGGGACACTGGGTGGCACATGGGTCGAACATGGCCGCGAAGGACCACGTTGGGTCTATGGCATGTGCCGCGATATCGAGCTGATCGACCTGATGGTCGTCGGGGATCAGCCCGAAACTACCGAATTCGCTGTTATCGCTGCCCAACGATTGGTGCGCTATCTGAACCAGCGGCAGGATTTTTTGTATGTTCACGGCGTCAACATCTCGATGTCGATCCCGCATGACGTGACCAACTATGCCTGCGGACGTACCCCGGTTTGTTCCGAGGCAGAAAATCTGGTGGGAAACCGGGTTGTTGTCGTCGCAGCAGCCGGAAATCGCGGATATAATCAGTTCCACACCGCCGCAGGTGTGGTTGACCTGCACACGGACACCTCGATCACCGATCCGGGCAACGCACAGGCCGTTATCACGGTCGGTTCGACGCATAGGCGCGAGCCGCACAACTACGGTGTCAGCTATTTTTCCAGCCGCGGGCCAACCGGGGATGGCCGGATGAAACCTGATCTGGTCGCACCCGGGGAAAAGATCAACGCGCCGGTTTGCAACGGGCAGCTGGGTGTACTCGAAGGGACGTCGATGGCTGCGCCCCATGTCAGCGGTGCGGCGGCGATCCTGATGGCCCGGTTCAAGGAATTGCGAGGCGAGCCGCAGAGGATCAAGGCCATTTTATGCAGCTCGGCCACCGATCTGGGCCGGGAGCGCGCCTTTCAGGGCGCGGGACTGGTCGATGTGCTGCGCGCCCTGCAATCGGTCTGACGGAGGATGAACACGTGCCGGACATTCTTTCACTCGAAGCGTTGCCCGCCCGCAAAGGCGATTGCCTGATCCTGTATTTCGGCTCTGCCGCCAACCCCGGGATCTGTGTTGTCGATGGAGGACCTTCGCAAGTCTATGGCCCCTTTTTGCGTCCCAGGCTGGACGACATTCGAAAGCACAAGGGCCTCACCGCCACACAGCCGCTTACCGTCGATATGCTTGTCGTCAGTCATCTGGATGACGATCACATCAACGGCGTGCTTGAACTGGTGCGTGACGAGGCCGAGATCGTTACCGGCGGTGTCGATCCTAGATTTCTGGATATCCATCGGCTTTGGCACAACGTCTTTGACGACATTCTAGGAAACGCCGCAGATGACCTGCCGGTAGTGGTGAACGGCCTGGCGTCGTTGAATTCCAACGACAGTAGATCCGATTTGATGCGGATACTGGGTGAGGAAAAAGACGAAAGCGACGCTGTTTTGGCCAGCATCCGACAGGGCCGCGACCTGCGAAATGCTCTGGCACCTCTGGTGGCGCAGGGGCTCGCGGTGAACGCGCCGTTCCGACCAGAAGACCTGATACAGATGACCGAAACCGGCACCGATGTGGTCAACAGTTTCGGGGATGACCTCAAGATCACCATAATCGGTCCGATGCGGGCCGAGATCGATCGTTTGCAGCGGGACTATGACAAATATCTTGAAAAGAAAGGGCTGGGCATCCCGGCGGCTGACGCGTTTTTGGCGGCGTTCTCGAAAGATACCAGTGTAACCAACCTGTCTTCGATCGTCATGCTGTGCGAAGCAGGCGGTAGATCCGTCCTTTTGACCGGCGATGCAAGGGGCGACAAGGTTCTGACCGGGCTTGAGAAACGCGCGCTGTTGCAACCTGGCGGCAGCTTTCATGTCGACGTTCTGAAAGTGCAGCACCATGGCAGTCCGCGCAGTTCCGAGGCAGAGTTCTTTGAGCGTGTGACAGCGGACCACTACGTGTTCAGCGGGAATGGCGATCATGGCAACCCCCATCCCAAGACGTTGGACATGATCCGACAGGCACGCAACGGCGCGGCCATGACTTTTCATTTTACCTATTCGATTGCTGAGATCGATGCGAAAAGCCTCGACTATGCGACGAGCCGGGGTAAGCCGTGGACGCCACAGAATGACGGTCTGGCCTTCTGGATCAACGCCCACGCGGGCGTAGCGAGCAATCTGGATATTAAGGTGCCAGCAGATCGGCGCGGGGTCAGGATCGACCTGTTGGGGCCCATAGGGTTTTAGGGGGTGCAGCGTGCGTAGCAAAATTCCCAAGGAACACCGTAAGAAGCTGCAAGCGGCCTTTGCTGACCAATGCCTGACACTGTATCTGGGGGCGGGAGTATCAGCCGGAAGCGGTTTGCCAACCTGGGAAAAACTGGTTCTGGCGCTTTATTTCGCAACCGTTTCCGAACAACATCTGCAAGGATGGCGGCCTTACCCAAATTATCTCTTCGCCATTGCGGATTGGTACCTAAGCACGCGCCAGGAACCGCTGGAAATCACCGCCCGGAAACTCAAGGCGATGCTGTCGGAAAGTGACACCGGAGAGGACGAGTTCAAGGCGGCTCTGCGCAACGCATTGTATGGTTTGCAGACCGAAGAACTGACCCAGCAGGAACCGCCCCCGACGGATCGCAACGCGACGCTAAACGCGGTTCGCGATTTGTGTCTGGCCAAAGCATCGGAGAAATTCGGCGTCCGCTCGGTCATTACATACAACTATGATGATCTGCTTGAGCGTGCTCTGATGGACATTGGCCAGCGGGGCGTTTCACCTGTGTTCGACAAAACCCCGCCCGAGGCACAGCATCTGCCGGTTTTTCACGTTCACGGTTACCTGCCTTTTGCGCCCGACCCGAACAATCGGGATGGAGGGCTGGTGTTCTCGGAAGAGGAATATAACCAGACCGCAACCGATCCCTATCACTGGTCCAACATCGTCCAACTGCGCGAGATGTCCAACAGTATCGGCGTCATGGTCGGGTTGTCTTTGTCCGACAGGAACATTCGCAGGCTGCTGGATGCGCTGAAACAAGCGCCTGTGCGTCCGGACCTGTATGCGCTGATGCGCAAACCCGGAAAGATCAAAGTCAAGAAAAAGGCCGTTGACGAAATCAACAAGAAAGCGATTGGGCTCTACTATGAATTCGAGAACTCCGGGGTCAAGAATTGGGGGGCGTCCGAGACCGTCGGGTTCTCTCGCGGTCCCGCACAGAAAGGTGCGGCAACGTACGAGCGCGACATTCGCGGGATCACGTCTGCGGTTGACGATGTCGACAAAGCCATGGACGAGGCGGTGCTGAAAGAACTGGGAATTACCCCGATCTGGTACAGCAACCACGATGAAATACCCGAAATTTTGAACGAGGTGTCCGATGTCTGAACCTGCTTCACAACCCAACACGTACAAATCGCTCAAGGGTCTTGCGTTGTCAGGCGGTGGCTTCCGGGCGGTTCTGTTTCATACCGGTGCGTTGATCCGGCTGAATGAGCTGGGTTACCTGCCGCAGCTTGACCGCATCACCAGTGTCTCAGGCGGATCGATCGTGTCGGGGCGTCTGGCAGTCAAATGGGATGAACTTCAGTTTGACGCCAATGGCGTGTCCCCCAAGTTTCAGGATCAGATCGTTGCGCCTCTACGCGCTCTTTGCAGTCGGACACTGGATCTGAGGGTCATCATTCTGGGCTTGCTGCCCTTTGGCAAAGGCGTCACTGATCGGTTGATGGATGCCTATGACGAAGCGCTTTATGGTGGCTGCACGTTGGATAAACTGCCAGCAGCGCCGCATTTCATCTACAAGGCAGCCAACTTGTCGACCGGGCGCCTGGTTCGGTTTTCCGATCGCCGCATTGCTGACTATATGATTGGCGAGGTCAAAGACGTGACGGGCTTCCGTCTGGCTAAGGCCGTTGCGGCCTCCAGCGCCTTTCCACCGGTCCTGTCGCCGGTGATTTTACAGTTCAACCCGGACGATTGGAGTTGGATGAACGGTGCCGAACTGTTCGATGACGTCGATCAGAAGCGCGAATTGCAACTGACCGATGGCGGATCCTATGACAACCTCGGGGTCGAGCGTATCGATCATTATGGTACCGTTTTGGTTAGCGACGCAGGTGCGGCGTTCCGCTTGAAACGCGGGTTCGCACTGTTGTCGCCGAAACAGGTTCTGCGCACGCTGAACATGACGATGGATCAGGTGCGGGGCGTTCGCCTGCGATATCTGTACGATTTGCTGAAATGGCGCGGGGACAAACTTGCCTATTGGGGAATTGGACAAAAGCCAGGCAAGATCAAATTGGCGCCCAACCTGACCGTTAGCCCTGAAACCGCTCTGGACCTTTCAAGAACCCGCACAAGGCTGAACCGCTTTACCGACAAAGAGCAGGAACAGCTGATAAACTGGGGCTATGCCGTCTGTGATGCCGCGACGCGGAGTTTCCAATCAAATACATCGCCACCCCCCGAGTTCCCGTTTCCGGACCGCGAGATGTAGACCGATACCGTCAGTCCCCCACGGCTGCGATCACCGCCTTTGCCAGCGGCACTGGGGAATACCCCAGCCGCGAAGGCGTTAAGCCCAGCCGGACGATCACCAGATCGCGCGACGGAAACACACCAACCGATTGGCCGTCATGGCCTTGCAGCCAGACAGCATCCTCAAAGGGCGGCATGCCACCCGGGGCGTCAATCCACAAATGACCTTTGGCATATTGCCCGTCAGACGCAGCGACCGGTTCGAACATCCAGTCGGTGAACCCTTCGGGCAGCATTTGCTGCCCGTCCCAAACCCCGCCTTGCAACAGAAGCTGCCCGAAACGCGCCCAATCGCGGGCCGTCGCATACATGTAGCTTGAACCGACGTAAGTGTCGTTTGCGTCGGTCTCCAGCACAACAGAGGTCATGCCCAATGGGTCGAACAAGGCGTCACGCGGATAGGTCAAGCTGCCATCGCCCACGACATCCTGCCAGACCCGCGACAGCACGGTGGATGTGCCCGAAGAGTAATTGAACGTGTCACCCGGCGCGGTCGACAGCGCGCGATCTGCGGCGAACCCGGCCATGTCGTCATTGAGATAGAGCATTCGGGTTACGTCTGAAACGTCACCATAGTCCTCGTTCCAGATCAGGCCGCTGGACATGGCCAACATATCCTCGACCGTGATCTCAGCCCTGTCGTCCTGCGCCCAGTCCGGATAGCTATTGGTGAGCGTGTCAGCAATGTTGATCTTGCCAGCCTCCACCAACGTTCCAATCAGCCCGGCGGTGACCGTTTTGGTCATGGACCAGCCCAACAATGGGGTGTTGGCGTCAAAACCCGGCGCGTAACTTTCGCCAACAATTCGCCCATTCTTGACAACCACAACGGCGCGGTAGCCCGGACCCAGAAGTGCTTCATCGGACATAACGTCCAAAAGGGCAGGGGTCTGTGACAGGGCGACATTGTTGCCCGTGGGCCAAAGCCCGTCAGGGCGCGGGGCCGGGGCTGCCAAGGTCTGCGCGCTCAGGTCCGCGTCATGCAGATTGGCACATCCCAGCCCGGCGCGGTGCTGCGATGTGGCGGGGGCAAAAACGCCGAACAGTCGCGCCGTCACGCTCTGCTGATCGGGGTCTACCTCGACCGATACATGACGCAACAGCGGATGGCCCGGTGCCTGAACGTCTTCAGTCAGAACCAGACCGGCGTCGCGCCCCGCGATGAACACGTTGGAACAGACAATCTTGGCAGAATAATTCGTTCCGACCTTCAGCAAATCCGGCGGAGCGATCAGCAAATACCCAACAGCTGTGACAACACCCAGACCCAAGGCCCCGAGTGTGAATTTGATGACTTTTCCCGCTCTCAACCGCTCGTCCGGTTTACACCGGTCCTCTCGTTTCAATCCTGTTTCGACAGACTGTGTCTCCGAGCGCCGCATTTGGCCAGAGTGCCGTCGCGTCGCGCGCGCTTCACTTCGGTTCAGGAATAGTCGGAAACCAGCAGGAAATCGGGCTCAACGTCTTCTTCAATGGTTGCAAACCGCGGGATCGGGTCCTCGAAAACATTGTCCGTGCGATCGTCATTCACGGTCGAGACCTCGCCAATCAGGCAGTCACCCTGTTCGGCCCAGAATGCATGCCAGATGCCGGGCATCAAAGTAACGCTCTGCCCCGGCTTCAGCCGCATCAATTCGCCAGGCTGGATGGTGACCGGACAGCCGTCGCTGGGCACAACAACCGGAGTGTCGCGGTCAATTCCGCCCTGTGGGTCCGAGGCGTAAATCTCCATCACCAGATCGCCGCCGCCGCGGTTGATGATATCTTCGGCCTTGAGGATATGCCGGTGCATCGGTGAAAGCTGTTTGTCCCGCGAAATCAGCAGTTTCTCGGCATAAAGCATGCCGCGGCCCTTGCTCAGATCATCGAAGTCCCCGTTGCGCAGGGTGAACAGAAATAGACCAAGTTCGTCAAACCGGCCTTGGCCATAGTCGGTGATGTCCCACCCCAGACCGCGCGCGCGAATGCCCTCTGCCTGCGTGCCGCGCATTTGATCGGGGGACCAGTCCGCGAAGGGCGGCAACACCGCGCCGAAGGATTTGATAAAGTCCTGTGCATCGCGCTTGATACGGTTGATATCAGATCGTTTCATGAGGGTCTCTCTGCGTCAAAGCTCGTGCGCCCAGGGCGGGTTGGCCCCGGCGCGGGAAACGGTGATGGCGGCCACTTTTGCGCCCTGTACAAGCGCTGCGCGCAATGTGTCGGCGGACAGCGATCGCAAGCCCGGTTTGCTCAGGCATTCGGCGGCATCCAGAGACGCCAGAACACCCGCATTGAACGTATCTCCAGCACCGACGGTATCCACAACATCTGCTTTGCCAGAAGGTACAGAGACCTCTGTCCCGTCTGCCATGTAGCCGGTCGCGCCTGCGCGGCCACGGGTCAGGATCACCAGCACCGGCCCCGCCTGCAACAAAAGCGGGATCTTTTCCGCAAGCGGTTCGGGGCCGGGTATGATCCAGTCAAGATCCTCGTCCGAGACCTTCACGATATCCGCTTGTGCGATCATTCGGTTCAGACGCGTGCGGTACCGAGTCTGATCAGCTATGAAATCGGGCCGGATATTGGGATCCAGCATAATCGCCTTGTCCGCACCGTGGCGCGCCAGAAGCGCTGCATAGGCATCCGCACAGGGTTCGCAGGCCAAGCTGATACCACCAAGATACAGCGCCGATACACCAGGCAGTTGATCCGGGATGTCAGCGGGTGTCAGCATCCGACCGGCCGTGTTTTCATCCACAAAGCTGTAGGTGGCGTGCCCGTCTTGTAGCTGCACAAAGGCCAATGTGGTGGGGCGGTCGGAAACGATAACTTGGCTGGTGTCGACATGACTGATCTGCAAGGCCGCAGTCAGTTGCTGGCCGAACATATCGGTCGAAATGCCAGTCAGCATCCCGACCCGACCGCCCAACCGACCAATGCCGATGGCCGTGTTGAAAACTGCGCCTCCGGAATGGGGTACAAAGCCATGCCCGCCCGAGACCGTGGGTTCGGCGATCATGTCGATCAGGGCTTCGCCGCAGCACAGGATCATGATGGGGTTCCTTTACAGGCAAAGATCATCGTGCAAGCGCATTCTTGCAGAAATTGTTAGCGCCAACAATGCCGAATTCATCCATCTCAGACACGTACAGGTTCATGCTTTGCCGCAAATCGTCGAACCGGCCACCTGCGTTGAATGCGGTCAGGAAATCCTGGCCGAAAAGCCATCGATTTTTCTCGGCAACGCCCCCCAGCAGAAAGACGCCGCCGGATGGGATAAGGGCCACGGCAAGGTCCCCCATAATTGCGCCGAGATGTTCGGTAAACATGCGGGCCGCCTTGACGGCGACAGTATCGTTTCCATCGCGAGCGCTCTGCAGGATGTCCTTGGCTGTCCGCGCAGGCGTGTCCGGTTGACCTCCGGCCATGCCGATCGCCTGGTAGAGGATCGGCAGGCCGGTCCCGCTCAGGAACATTTCGGCTTCGATGACGAGGCTGTCGGCGAAAAAACATTCGGGGGCAATACGGCGCGCTGCGTCGAACACGTCAACCTCGTCCCGATGGCGCGGAGACAGGCCCATATGGCCACCTTCACCCGAGACCGCGTGATAATGCCCCTCGGAATACAGCAAAGCTCCAACACCAAGCCCTGTGCCCGGGCCTACCACCAACCGTGTGCCCGACGGCGGTGTTTCTGCGCCTTGCAAGACGGTGACATCTTTGGCTGTAACGTCAGCCACCGACCATGCCGCAGCGGTGAAATCGTTGATTACGAACGAACGTTTCGCCCCGGTCGCGCTGGCGAGCGTATCCCGTGACAGCGTCAGCGGTACGTTGGTCAACTGAATGACGCCATCTCGCAGCGGACCTGCCCCTGCCGCCACAACCGCCTGCGGGTCGGTGCCGACCGCCTCGCGTACGCTGTGCAACGCCGCGCGAAAGTCGTCCAGCTTGCCTGTCGGGAATTTGTGCAGTTCGTCCAAGGTTCCGTTTGTCACAACGCCCAGACGCGTATTGGTGCCGCCCACATCCGCAACCATGTTCCAATGCGCATGCAGCGCATTCGATGATGCAACCCATGGGGTGGGCTGTTTTTCTGCCGAAAGCAGTCTTTGAAACGGCGCAGGGACCGCGCCGGACGCGCACGCAAACAGCCCATTTACCGGAACACCTGTTTTGAGGGCCGATTGTAGGCCATCTATCACGGTGCCGACGCCTTCCTCGGTTTCCATGTCAGCAAGAACATACAGAGGAGTTTCCTTTGTGTGGTCTCGCTGCAGGCAAGACAATAGCTCTGAAAATTCGACAATTTCTTGTTGCGAAACATCCAAAAGACACCAATCGACAGGTTCGCTAATCGTGGCGAAGTCGCTTTGCCATTGGTCCGGTAGGTGCGGCTTGAACGTCGTCAGCAGGTCGTCTTGGTAGCGACCGCAAAAATGAGCGTTGATAAGGGTGATAGCCGCGGGTCCGTCAAGCTGAATATCCAGGCCGAGATTGGCCATGCCGTAACTGCGCATAGCGCCAATCGCCGTGCCGGTCGCCAGAAGGTGGTGGTGCAGGCTGCGTACCACGACACGCATGTCCGGGTTATCAGCGGTCGGATCGCCGGCAGGCCATAAACGCGTTCTCGGCGCTGCGCTGAAAAGCCGGTCGCCGATATGTGCGATGACCGTCTCGGCAAAATCCGCGTACCAATGTGCGATATCGCGATTGCGCCAACCGCCCAGGTCCGCCAGTTCGGCAGGCAAGGTCGACGAATCCAGCGTAGCGCAGGGTCGCAATCCGTGATCCAGCAGCGCATCGGTCATACGCTTGTAATGATCCAAGCCAGCAGGATCCGGCTCGCCGCGACCATGCGGCAAGACCATTTGCCAGTGAACCGGGAACCGAAACGCATCGAGCCCACCGGTCAGAGACATAGGGCCGGGGTCATCCGCCGAGAGGCCAAATAGGAACGAATCCGGAAAGTCGGAACGGGTATAAGTCATGTGCGCAACCTGTTGTGGCCAAGACCGGCTGTCCGCCCTCTAGCAGCTTATGTTAGCGGTATCAATTTCTTTGTCAGCTGATCGATTCAGGCAGGACGAGACGAATCTTGCGCAAGGATCGCGACATCGCAACCGTTTATGACATGCCCGTTCCATTCCACCGCATCGGCGTTGTAATTGATCAGGAACACGTGGTCCGCAGTTTCGCGCCGCCGCAGACCTTTGGGCATCACATGTAGTGTGACACCCGTTTCACGGGCGGCCATCGCAACGATCCGGTCCCACAAATCGTCATCCGGAAAGCCGGCAAGGTACCAAAGGCCATCACCAGCGCGCAGGACTGAGGTGCCGTCCTCAAACGACAGCACATCCGGCGCGCTACCTGATACACGTTCCACCCAATGCTGCGCTGCACCGCCGCCGGTAACGTGTCTTTTGATCTGCGGCGGCAGCGTTTCGATCAGATCCACTTCGCAATCCAGACCTGGCAGGCCGGGGCGGCCCTGTTCAGGTATCTGAAAATCCGGCGTGATCGCTCCGGCACGCGGGCCAAATACCGCAAGTCGCGCGCCATTTTTGATCTCGGCAGCGACGTCGCCCCCAAGCGTGGCCAGCCCCGGCGCGAGGATCAGATCGTAGCCGTCTTTCGGAACATCAGTTGCGGACACAAAGTCCACGGATAGCCCGGCGCGGCGCAACGCCCGGTAGGCCGAGAACACCAGTCGGAAATAGTCGAAACCCGCCCCCTGCGGCTGGGTGGTCCACGCCCAGTCAGAGGCATAGTCGAATACAATCGCCACCCGAGCCTGCGTCTGTACCACGTTCCCCAATCCTGCCAGATCATCCGCCGTTTGACGTGCTTCGGTCAGCCCGGGGGCAGCGCGGTTGTCTGGTGTCAGCAACCCTGCATGCATCTGCTCTTGCGCCATGGGCGCTTGCCGCCAGCGGAAATAGCTGACCACCTCGGCGCCGTGGGCTACAGCCTCAAGCGACCAGAGCCTGACCATTCCGGGCAGCGGGGCAGGGTTGTACGGGGCCCAGTTTACAGGTCCCGGCTGTTGTTCCATCACCCACCAGCGCCCACGACCAACAGCGCGGTACAGGTCATGGTGGAACGCCTGCATGTCTGGATCGCCCTGCTGCAGATAAGTGGTTTTGTGCGTCTGCTCTGCCTCGATACGGTCCGACAAGAAGCCGATGGGATAGCTGTCCCACGTGGCGATATCCAGATCGGCACCCATCGCGAAGTGATCGAACTCCAACACCCGACCCATGTAATTGTGCAGCAAAGGCGCGTCCGTCAGTCCGCGTAACACGTCAACCTGCGCCTTGTTGAACGCCACGACCTGATCCGAGCTGAACCGGCGAAACGCAAGCGCGTGCGCGGGGTTGGCTTCGGTCACAGTCTGGTTCGGCAGCTCGATTTGCTCGAAACTGTTGTAGTCCATCGACCAGAACACATTGCCCCAGGCATTGTTCAAGGCCTCGACGGACCCGTATTGTCGCGCGAGCCAAAGCCGGAAGGCATTCAGCGCCGCGGCGCTGTAGCTGATCGTCGTGTCGTGGCAGCCATATTCGTTATCGATCTGCCACGCTGCGACATGCGGGTTCCTGCCATAGCGTTCACCCATGATGCGCGTGATGCGTTGGCATTCCTGGATGTATCCGGCATGGCTAAAGCAATAGTGACGCCGCGACCCAAATTTTCGCGGATGTCCTTGCGCATCTCGGGCCAGCATGTCCGGATGCTTGTCCAGCATCCAGCGCGGAGGCGTCGCGGTAGGCGTTCCCATGACAATCTTGAGGCCTGCCGCACCCAGCGTCTCGACGGCCCGGTCCAGCCAGTCGAATTGCAAATGACCCAGTTCCGGCTCCATCCGGCTCCAGGCGAATTCACCGATGCGAACCCAGGTCAGGCCGGTCTCAACCATGCGCGCGGCGTCGTCCGCCCACATCGCCTCGGGCCAATGCTCCGGGTAGTAACAGCAGCCAAGTTCCGGCTTCATAGGATTACTCTGTGTTCCGCCTGACCCTGCCCAGCGTTTGGCGCGGCAAAGGTCATACCGTTGGAAGGGTTTGTGTTGATCTCGTCGGCACTCAGCCCCTCACGGGCTGTTGTGCAGAACAAAGTGGTCAGGTCTTCGCCGCCAAATCCCGGGCACGATGTATGCTGCGCCGGTATCGAAATCGCGCGCTGAAACTGCCCGGTCGCATTATAGACAGCGACCCGCGCCGCGCCCCATTGAGCGATCCAGATGTTGCCATCGGCGTCAACAACTGCTCCATCCGGGTTCAGACCATCGGCCCGAAGATCAAGAAAGACCCGGGCGTCCCCTTCGGGCCAACCGGTCTGAGCGTTCAAATCCCAGCGCATGACTTGTTTCGTGGTCGTATCACAGAAATAGGAATAGGATTTGTCAGGTGCGAAGCAGATCGCGTTCGATATCGTCACGTCCGGCACCAATTGCCGCAATTCGCCGCGCCAATAGCGGTAAATCGCACCGGCACCTGGCTCGGCCTGCTTGCCCATCGTGCCGATCCAGAACCCGCCCCAAGGGTCCGCGCGCCCATCGTTTGAGCGGGTGGTGGGATTATCCGCTTCTAGTCCGACAACCCGATCTTTCTGACCAGAGTCCAGCCCAAACCGCCACAACCCGGTCTCAGACGCGATCAGCAGGGTCTCACGATCAACCCATCCGGCGGCCGAGACATGTTCGTCGAAATCCCAGCTTTTGGCTGCCGCGTTTTTACGGGTCATCAACCGTTTGCGGTTGATGTCGAACCAAAAAAGCTGCTGCCGCTCCGGGTGCCACAGCGGCCCCTCTCCCAGAAGGCAAGGGCGGTCATCATAGATCTCGGTCATCCTGCAGCCTGATCAAAGGAAGCTACGATTTTCTGCGCGCGCTCAGAGATTTCAGTGATCGTCATGCCAGGTTTGAACAGCGCGGACCCGATGCCGAACCCATCCGCTCCGGCGCTGATCCATTGCCCGAAATTGTCGGGTCCTGCACCGCCCACTGCGTAGACGCGGGTCCCGACGGGCAAAACAGGGCGCAACGCGGCCACTCCGGCCGGGCCAGCCATGACACCTGGGAACAGTTTCAACCCTGTCGCACCAGCGCCGAGGGCTGCAAAGGCCTCGGTTGGGGTGTAGACACCCGGCCAGCTTTCCAGGCCCAAGGCAACCGTGCGCGCGATGACAGCGGTATCGCAGTTTGGTGAAACGATCAGTTTGCCCCCAACACCCGCGACCGCGTCAACTTGATCCGTGCTCAGCACCGTGCCGGCACCGATCAGGGCTTGTTCACCGAAGGCATTGGACAGAATTCCGATGCTTTCCAAAGGGTCGGGAGAGTTCAGCGGGACTTCGATTTTGTCGATGCCCGCGTCGATCAGAATACGACCAACGGCCTCGGCTTCTGATGGATGCAGACCGCGCAGAATTGCAATGATGGGACGGCTCATGCGGTTTCTCTTGTCAGGTTCCGGGCTTGCAACAGACCCGATAGGGTCGATTGGGCGGCGTCTGCGGTTTCGACAAAAGCCCCCTGCTGTTCCAGCGCCGTTGCATAAATTTGGGCCAGCGTGTCGGCCCCGATGATCGCTATTTGCTGACCCAGCCAATAGGCGCGCGTAGCGGCCAGTTCGGCCCCGATCAGCATGCCGGATAGACGAGCCCTGGCAATCCCTGAATCCTGCGCATTCAGCAAATCGGCCGCCCGCAATCCAAACAGACGCGCCGCCAGCTGTTCCGGCTTGGACAACGTGTCATTCGCCGCCTCGGCAAAGGCAGTCTGATCCCAGCCGTCGCCGACCGAATGTTTCAGCACCGATTGCCCACGCAGCAACTCGAACAGCTCACCCGTCATGAAGGTTCGGAAGCTGACGACCTCTCCGGCGCTGACTTGTACCCATTTGGTATGGGTGCCGGGCAGGCAGAGTACGCCGTCCCAATTCGGTCGCGTACGCAGAAATCCGGCGATCTGCGTTTCCTCGCCGCGCATGACGTCGGGCGGGTCCAGTTGCTTCAGACCGGGAACGACGAAAGCCCGAATACGCGGGTCGGTGCTTGGCACACGAACGGGCGCCGCAGGAACCGGGGCCGAGGGAACGGCTGCGTAAGGTGCTTCGACCCAGCCTTGTCGCGCGCCGACCATGCCGCAGGCGACGACATCCACCGGCGCGGTCTCCAGCCAACCCTCGATAAGGTCCAGCAACGCAGATTGGAATTCGCCTTTGGCGATCCGCGCCATGCCGTTATCTGACTGCGCTTGGTCCAGCACGGTGTCCGACCGCATGGCCCAGGCCCGCAGATGGGATGTTCCCCAGTCGACAGCGATCCATTCTGCTTTCATCGTTCTACCCCGTCGTCACAACGCCGCCATCGACCACCATGCACTGACCGGTCATTGCGCGACTGGCTGAGGATGCCAGAAACAGGGTCGGTGCGATCATGTCTTCGGGCGTCAGGTGTTCCTTTAGGCATTGACGGTCCATATGCGCTGCCAGATCTTCGGGCGTCGCCCATTTGTCCAGCTGTTTCTGCGTCAGCACCCAGCCCGGGGCCAAGGCGTTCACTCGGATATTCCGTGGCCCCAGTTCGCGGGCCAAAGACCGCGTCATCCCGGTGATTCCGGCGTTCGACGTGGTGTATATCGGATATCCTGCATTGCCCATCATATAGCTGATTGAGCTGAAGTTGATGATCGAACCGCCTGCGTCCTGCATCTGGCGCGCGGCTTCCTGACAAGCGAAATAGTAGGCTTTGAGATTAACCTCGATCATCCAGTCCCAGAACTCGGGTGTGGTGTCGGAAAGCTCATGCCGCTTGTCATTGGCTGCGTTGTTCACAAGCACCTTGATGGGGCCATTGGCCTCGGCCGCTTGGACCATGGTGGCGTGTAACAGTTCGGTATCGGTGATGTCGCCCTGCAAAAACAGCGGTTCGCGGCCATGCTTGTCCCGCATTTCGGCAACAAAAGCACTGGCGTCCGACCGGCCAATGAAGGCGACATTGGCACCCTGGGACAAAAAACCGTCGGTCAGCGACGCGCCAACCCCGGATCCACCGCCGGTAATGAAGACGGACGCGTCGTTCAGGTCGTTGAATGTGGCGGGTTGGTCCATCAGTGGCTCTCTCTGGTGACGAGGCGGGTGTCTTTGCCCACAAGAAAATCCAGGTCCGCGCCCTGATCGGCCTGAAGAACGTGATCGATATAAAGCTTTGCGTACCCACGGGTGTAATGCGGAGCATCCGGTTGCCACGCTGCGCGGCGGGCGTCCAGTTCTTTTTCGTCAACCAGCAGTTCCATCTCGCCTTTGCTGGCTGAAATGCGAATGCGGTCCCCGGTCTTGACCAGCGCGAGTGGCCCACCGGCCTGCGCCTCGGGGCTGACATGCAGGATGACAGTGCCAAAGGCGGTGCCTGACATACGTGCATCAGAAACACGGATCATGTCGCGTACTCCGTCTTTGACCAGCTTGGCTGGGATCGGCATATTGCCGACCTCGGGCATGCCGGGATAGCCCTTCGGACCGCACCCCTTGAGGACCAGAATGGTCTCGGGCGTCACCGGCAGATCTTCGCGGTCGATATTGGCCTTCAGGTCTTCAATGTTTTCAAAAACGTAAGCCTCGGCTTCGGTTTCGAGCAATTCGTCTGTCGCTGCCGATGGTTTCACGATAGCCCCGTTCGGTGCCAGGTTGCCGCGCAGAACGCGCAGACCAGCAGCGGGTTTAACGGGCGCGTCAAAGCTGTGGATGACATCGCGGTTGTAACATTCAGCCCCTTCGAAGTGGGTCGCGATATCCTTGTTCAGCACCGTTTTTGCAGGGCGCAGGAAAGGTTTGAGCTCCTTCAGCACCGCAGGCACGCCGCCTGCGTAGCAGAAATCTTCCATCAGATATTTTCCCGAAGGCATACAGTTGACCAGCAGCGGGATTTCCGAACCGATCTCGAAATCCTTGAGTGTCAGATCCACGCCCACCCGGCCAGCCAGTGCCAGCAGATGCACCACAGCGTTGGTCGATCCCCCCACGGCGGCGTTGGCCAGAATGGCATTTTCGAAAGCTTCTTTGGTCAGAATATCCGAGGGTTTGAGATCTTCGTCCACCATCTCGACAATCCGCTTGCCGGTCAGATGCGCCAGGGCCATGCGGCGGGCGTCGACTGCGGGCAGCGCCGCATTGGTGGGCAGGCTCATGCCCATCGCCTCGACCAGTGAGGCCATCGTGGACGCGGTGCCCATGGTCATGCAGACGCCTGCGCTGCGCGACATGCCGGATTCCGCGTTCATGAAATCCTGAAGGGTCATCTCTCCGGCGCGGACCGCTTCCGAGAACTTCCAGACATCCGTGCCCGAGCCGATATCCTTGCCTTTGAATTTGCCGTTCAGCATCGGGCCGGAACTGACCACGATCGAGGGCAAATCGACCGAGGCCGCGCCCATCAATTGCCCCGGAGTGGTCTTGTCGCAGCCACCCAGCAACACGACCCCGTCAATGCCATAGGCGCGGATGGATTCCTCGACATCCATGGCAAGCAGGTTGCGGAACAGCATCGCGGTGGGCTTCATCTGCGTTTCGCCCAGCGACATGACGGGGAACTCGACCGGGAACCCTCCGGCCTCCCACACGCCGCGCTTCACGCCCTCGGCCAGATCGCGCAGGCCCGAGTTGCAGGGGGTAAGTTCCGACCAGGTGTTGCATATGCCGATGATGGGGCGTCCATCGAATGCGTGATCAGGAAAGCCCTGGTTTTTCATCCACGACCGGTGGATGAACCCGTCCTTGTCGAGCTTTCCGTACCAATGCTGAGAGCGGCGTTTCGTCATGTTCTGGTGTGGCTTTTTGTGGCTGAAGTTGGAATTGAGTATTTTCGAAAAGATGAAGATCAGGCGGCGCGGGCCGGGCGGCACCAGTCAGGCAGCCAATCGGAATGGGCGGTCAGCAGGTCGCTGACAAGGCCGCGGATCTGACGCAGGTCCAGCTCGGCAGCGGTATGCGGGTCCATCATTGCGGCGTGGTAGATATGCTCGGGGTTCTGATCGACCAGAGCGCGCACCGTCAACTCCTGCACGTTGATCTGTGTGCGCATCAGTGCAACCAGTTGCGGCGGAATGTCTGTGACGACCGACGGTTGCACACCATTGGAATCCACCAGACAAGGGGTTTCGACCGCAGCGCCTAAGGGCAGCTGCGGAATCTGACCGGTGTTAGGCAGATTGCCAAAGGCCGTATAGGCTGTGTCGGTGACAATGGCGTTCATCAGATCTGCAGCGAATTCGTGGCTGCGAATGACCTCGATATTGCGGCCGTCGGTCAGTGTCTTTGCCTGCTCTTTCCAGTTGGCAACCTGCTCGATGCAGCGTTGCGGATACTCGTCCAGAGGGATCGAAAACTGCTCAATCAGGTCTTGCCGCCCGTCCTTGATGAACCAGGGAACGTATTCCGCAAAATGTTCGGAGCTTTCGGTGCAGAAATAGCCCAGATGGTCCATGACCTCATAACGCACCTTGTTGGGGCAGCGCGGCATCAGCAGTGGGGCCTTTGGCAGCCTGCCGCTGGCATAGCCCTGACGCAGAGCAGGGTAGAGGTCGCGCCCCTGATATTCCAAGCGCAGGAAGAATGCGACATGGTTTACGCCCGCAACCTGATAGCGGATGTCCGCTTTGGGCAAATCCAGATCGTGCGCCAGTTCCTCGACCGTGTTCTGCACCGAATGGCAAAGGCCGACATGCTTCAGGGTCGGGAACCGTTCGGCCAATGCCCAGGTGTTAATGGCCATCGGATTGACGTATTGCAGCAGTGTGGCATTCGGGCAGAGTTGCATCATGTCATTCGCGACATCCCACAGAACGGGGACGGTACGCAGACCGCGCATGATGCCGCCAATGCCCAACGTGTCGGCAATGGTTTGACGCAGACCGTATTGTTTGGGGATTTCGAAATCCGCGACCGTGCAAGGTTCGTACCCGCCGACCTGGAATGCAGTGATGACGAAATCGGCGCAGTCCAACGCCGCGCGGCGGTCTGTATGTGTGGACACCGTTGCGCCGGTCCCGACCGAACGGATCATTGCCTTGGCGACCGCCTCACTTTCACCGAGGCGCTGCGGGTCGATGTCCATCAGGGCGAAATGGCTGTTGGCCAGGGCAGGGGTCAGCAGGGCGTCGCCCACGATGTTCTGCATGAAGATCGTGGAACCAGCCCCAACGAATGCAATTTTTGTCATTTTACCGCTCCGAGGGTCAGACCCGCGATGAAGTGTTTCTGCATCAGGAAGAACATAGCAACCGGCGGCAAGGCCGCGACGATGGAACCGGCACTCATCAACTGATAGGCGGCGCGGAACTGCGCATTAAAGCTGGTGATCCCCGCCGTGACGGGCTGGCTTTCAGCGCCCTGGGTCAGGACCACGGCCCAGAAATAGTCGTTCCAGATGAAGGTGAAGATCAGCACGCTGAGCGCAGCAATGGCAGGCTTCATCAGCGGTAGAACCACGTACCAGAAGATGCGCCATTCGCTGATGCCCTCGACCCGCGCAGCCTCGATCAGCTCGAATGGAAGCGCTCGGATGAAGTTGCGCATGAACAGCGTGCAGAATCCGGTCTGAAAGGCGATGTGGAACAGCACGAGGCCGGTCTTGGTGTTGTAGAGACCCAGTTCCAGCGTCAGGTCGCGCACCGGGACCATCAGGATCTGGAAAGGTACAAAATTCCCTGCGACGAACATGAAGAAGATCCAGAGGTTCGATTTGAACTTGTAGATGCCGAGCGCGAAGCCGGTCATGCAACTCAGCGCGACACATCCGAGCACTGTCGGGACAGTGATCAGGAACGAATTCAGCAGGTAACGCGGCATATCCGAGTTGAAGAAAACCTGTCCATAGTTGAACGCGCCTTCAAAGCTCGAGGGCATGCCCCAGTAGTTGGCATTGGTGAAATCCGCTGCAGGTTTGACCGAGAACAGCGCCACCGCAAGCAGCGGCCCGAGCCACAGCAGCAGCGCAAGCGGCAGCATGGCCTGATAGGTGATCTGTGCTGCGCGGGGTTGTTTTTCGATGGGTCTGGGAAACATCTTAGTGCCCCTTCTCTTCGCGGTACATCGACCAAAGGAAATAGGCGATGAAACAGAGCATGATCAGGAACAGGATCACGGCGATGGCAGCACCGTATCCCATGCGGAAGCCATATTCGGACAACGCCACCTCAAACATGTAGTAGGCCAGCACGCGTGACGAGCCGAATGGCCCGCCCTGGGTCATGATCGAGATCAGGTCAAAGCTGCGCAGGGCACCGATAATCGTGACGACAAAGGCGATGAAAGTGGCGGGGCGCAGTTGCGGAAGAATGATGAACCACAGCATCTTTGCGCCTTTTGCGCCATCCAGACGTCCGGCCTCAATCTGTTCGGGGTCCACCGCGTTCAGGCCGGTCAGATACAGGATCATGCAATAAGCCGTCTGCGGCCATAAGCCTGCGAAAATGATGCCGTAGGTCACGAACCTCTCGTCACCCAGCACGTTCAGAGGGCCCATGCCGAACAGGCCGAGGAATTCATTCAACAGGCCGAAGGTTGGGTCGTAGAACCAGGTGAAGACAAGCCCGACGACGACCTGAGAGATGACAAAGGGAAAGAAAAACAGTGACTTGTAAAGCCGGATGCCCCAAACCGTCTGGTTCAGGAACAAGGCGATGAACAGTCCCCCTGGAATTGCGAAGAGGTAGAGGATCAGCCAGATCAGATTGTTTTTGAGCGAGATATAGAACGCATCCCGATCGACCCATTCCCAATAGAGGTCTTCGTAGTTGCGAAAGCCCACATATTCGGCAGCTCCAAGCCCATCCCATTCATAGAGGGACAGGTTGAAAGACTGAAATAGGGGCAAAATGACATATACGAAAAAGAACAGCAGACCGGGGGCCAGAAACAACCACGGCGCGATACGCTGTTGGTTTCTGTGGAACCAGCTTTCCTGTTCGGGGGCGTCTGCGGCTACGGTCATGGGAGTTCTCGGCTCTGGTTGAAGCAAGGCGGACAGTCGCCCGCCTTACGATTTGCAAAGGTGTAGGCCGGGCTTCAGCCCGGCCATACCCTGATCAGTTGTCGTAGATACGCTCACGAGCGCGGTCTAGTTTGGCCAGAATCCGGTCCAGATTGTCCGGCTTGACCATGAATTCCTGGAAGCCTTCCATCGAAACTTTGGCCATTTCCGCTGGTGCGTCGCGGTCCCAGAACTGGGCAACACCGCCAGGGCTGTTTGACGACAGCATCTCAAACCCTTGGACTAGGAACTTGTCATCATCGACTGAGGATTGTGCATTCACCGGCAGTTGCCCAAGATTCGCGCCGTTATTGATTTCGGTCTGCTCCTCTGCGGAAACCACATGGCGCAAAAATTCGCGCGCGGCTTCTTTGTTCGATGCGTTCGCAGGGATGTGGAACGTATCGGTCGGTGCATCTTCGGCCAGCTCAACGTCCGGGTTAATCGCGACGAACTGGTAGAAGTCCAGTTGGTCGTCAGTCAGACCCGCCTCGCGCAGCGGCGCAACAGCGAAGTTACCCAACAATATCGCAGCGGCATCGCCCCGTACGATAAGGGGCAGCGATTCCTGCCAACTGCGCGCCGTATGGTCATCGGGGAAGGCACCCATATCGACCAATTGTCTCCAGTTGGCAAAGGTCTGCTTTACACGATCATCTTCCCAGCTAACCTCACCGTTGGCCAGCTGGTTGTGAAAGTCGTACCCGTTGGTGCGCATGTTGAGATAGTCGAACCAGCCTCCGGCGGTCCAATAGTTCCGTGTCCCAATTGTATAACATGTACGCCCGGAATCGACGATCTTCTGGCAGTTCGCCAGTTCTTCTTCCCAGGTTGTTGGCTCGGATAGACCCAGTTCGTCAAAGATGTCTTTGCGGTAGTACACACCCCACTGATAGTAGGTATAGGGCACACCCCACTGCTTACCGTCGAGGGTCATCGCACCCTTGGTGGAGGCCAGGTTTTCGGCGATCTCCGGCTCGGTCCAAAGATCGGAAACGTCCTCGAACAAACCGGCTTCAACATAGGGCTTCATGCGGTTGGCTGCGTACCAGTTCGCAACATCCGGCGTGTCCGCCGTCAGAAAATTGCGGATTTGGGTCTTGTAGGCCTCGCGGTCGATCACGGTGGTTTCGATCTCCAGACCCGGGTGCTTTTGCTGGAACCGTTCGATCATCGCTTCCATCGTCGCGCGCGGCGCCGGGTTGGATGTATCGAGGAATATTCGCAGCTCGCCGGTCAATTCAGCGGCCACGGGCGCAGCAAGTGCGACGCTGGCCGCCAGAGCGGCGGCAGTACGTTTGAACATGGAATGCATGGTTTCCTCCCTTAGCTTCCATTTTCTTTTTGAGGTTCCAAATAATGAAACCAAGTTTTATATATTGAAAACTACACATCGACTCGGTTAGTCTTGTCAAGACCCTCGTGCCTTTGGTCCGGGGAAATGGGAGGAGATCGCGGAGCCGTGGCAGGTGACGGAACGATAGGCAAAGCATGTGATGTGCTGGATCAGGTGGCGGCCTTTGGTCGCCCTGTGCGATTCGCAGAGCTGCTTGACCACAGCGCCTTTCCAAAGGCGACCCTGTATCGGTTTCTGCAATCCCTGACCAATCAGGGCATGTTGTCCTATGACCCCGAAAGACAGACCTATACGCCGGGAATGCGGCTTGTCCGTCTGGCGCATGCCGCGTGGACGCAAAGCTCGCTGGCACCTATCGCGAGGCCTTATCTGGATGCACTCAGCCGGGAAACCGGCGAGACGGTGCATCTTGCGCAGCTTGATTCCAATCAGGTGCTGTATGTTGACAAGCGCAATGCGGCGCAACCGATCGAAATGTACTCGCAAGCCGGCAAGGTCGGACCGGCATATTGCACCGGCGTCGGCAAGGCGATGATGGCCTATCTGGATGACGAGGCGCTGAACAAAGCGGTTTCGCAGCAAAGCTATCACCGCTTTACGGACAAGACTTTGACCAATGAGGCCGCGTTGCGCGCCGACCTCGCGCTGATTCGGAAACGTGGATACGCGGTCGACGATGAAGAGCACGAGCCCGGCATCATCTGCGTGGCCTGTCCGGTCCTGACCCCAGGCAACCGGATGCTGGGCGCAATCTCGGTCACCGGATCGACAGAAAGAATGGATTTCAATCAGTTGGAGGCTTGGGTCCCGCGTGTCCGCTATGTGGCGGAACAGATTGGTACCGAGGCTCAGGCATGGCGGTTCCCCGAGACCCGCGCAAATGTAGTCAATGACAGGATGCAAGCGACATGACAGGCGTGACATTGAATCAGGCAATCAAAAGATACGGCCAAACGCAGGTTATCCACGGAATTGACCTGCAGATCGAAGATGGTGAGTTCTGTGTGTTCGTCGGCCCCTCGGGCTGCGGGAAATCCACATTGTTGCGCATGATCGCTGGGCTCGAAGAGACCTCGGAAGGGCAGATCCAGATCGGCGCGCGGGATGTAACCCACATGGACCCGGCCAAACGCGGGGTTGCGATGGTGTTCCAGACCTACGCGCTTTATCCGCATATGACCGTGGCCGAAAACATGGGGTTCGGCCTGCGGATGAACGGTGTTGCAAAAACCGAGATTGATCAGAAGGTTCAGGACGCCTCGAACATCCTGAAATTGGATCAATACCTCAAACGCAAGCCCAAGGCGCTATCGGGCGGCCAGCGTCAGCGTGTCGCGATCGGTCGCGCCATCGTGCGTGGTCCCGAGGTATTCCTGTTCGACGAACCCTTGTCGAACCTTGATGCAGAATTGCGGGTCGAGATGCGGGTCGAGATTGCCCGTCTGCACAACGAGATCGGCGCGACCATGATCTACGTGACGCATGATCAGGTCGAGGCGATGACGATGGCCGACAAGATCGTCGTGTTGCGGGACGGGCGGATTGAACAGGTTGGAGCTCCGATGGATTTGTATCGTAACCCGGATAACAAGTTCGTCGCGGGTTTCATCGGTTCCCCGGCGATGAACTTTCTGGACTGTGACGTTGTGGACGGCACCGTACGTCATCCTGCGCTGACCGAGGCCATCCCGGTCACTGACGGAGTGCCCGCAGACGCCAAAAAGGTGACTTTGGGCATCCGGCCCGAGCACATTCAGGTCGATCGCAACAGCGATACCTGCACAGTTGATCTGACCGAGGCATTGGGCGGCGTATCCTACTCCTATCTAATCACGCCAAATGGCGACAAGCTGATCGTGGAAGAGCGCGAAGATCAACGCAGCACGCAAGGTGAGCGGATTGGCATTTCCGTGCGTCCCGAACGCGCCATGCTGTTTGACCCGGAAAGTGGTTTGCGGCTGCGGTAAGGCCAATTGCAAAAAAGACGACTCGGGCGCGCCGATCATCAGCTTCGGCGCGTTTTTTCTTGTCCAATTTCTTGTTCTGGATTTTGTATCCAAAATCCGATAACCAGTGAATCGAACAATTAGCCAGGCGGAGACAAGCCGATGTCCACGACCGTTTTTTCCGGCACGATGCCGGCCCTGATGACCCCTTGTACCTCAAGTCGCGAACCGGATTTCGACGCGCTTGTGCGCAAGGGAATGGAAATGATCTCGGTAGGTATGTCCGCCGTGGTCTATTGCGGGTCGATGGGCGATTGGCCGTTGCTGAGCGACGCGCAAAGAATGGATGGCGTCGCGAGGTTGGTCGATGCGGGCCTGCCGGTCGTTGTCGGAACCGGTGCAATCAATACGAAATCTGCCGTTGCCCATGCAGCCCACGCTCAGAACGTTGGCGCAGCGGGTCTGATGGTGATACCTCGCGTGCTGTCGCGCGGAAGCTCTCCGACCGCGCAACACAACCATTTCAAGGCAATACTCTCGGCTGCGCCAGACGTGCCAGCCATCATCTACAACAGCCCGTATTACGGATTTGCCACCCGAGCAGACCTGTTCTTTGCCCTGCGGGCTGAACATCCGAACCTTGTCGGTTTCAAAGAGTTCGGCGGTCGGGAAGATTTGCGCTATGCGGCCGAAACGATCACAAGTCAGGATGATCAGGTCACCTTGATGGTGGGCGTGGATACCGAGGTCTATCACGGTATCGTCAATTGCGGCGCGACCGGCTCGATCACCGGAATTGGAACCGCTTTGCCGCGCGAAGCCCTGTTGTTGTCGGCGCTCTCGCATAAAGCCGCAAACGGACATGCCGAAGCCCGCATGCGCGCGCAGGAACTGACCGAAGCCTTCCATGTCCTGTCCAGCTTCGATGAAGGGCCTGATCTGGTATTGTATTACAAACATTTGTTGGTGTTGAACGGCGAAGACGAATACCGCCTGCACTTCAATGAAACGGACGCTTTGACCGATGCCCAACGGAATTATTGCGAGCAACAATATAGCTTGTTCCAGAACTGGTTTGCGGATTGGTCCAAGCAGGGTGGGGTGATCGCCGAATGCATGTGATCGACAGCCATACCGGTGGCGAGCCCACGCGCGTCATCCTGGATGGCGCACCCGATCTGGGGTCCGGTCCGCTTGCTGATCGTGCCCATAAGCTGGCGACCGAACATGAGGGGTTCTATCGTTCCGTCATGCTCGAGCCGCGGGGTCAGCCTGCAATGGTCGGCGCGCTGCTGGTTGAACCTGTTGACCGATCCTGTGTGACCGGAGTGATCTATTTCGACGTCGATGCTGTGTTGGGCATGTGTGGCCATGGCACCATCGGATTGACAGTCACGCTTGCGCATCTGGGACGCATCAACATTGGTACGCACCGGATCGAAACGCCTGCCGGGGTTGTGACCGTCGAATTGCATGATGCAAACACGGTAACCGTAACAAATGTTGAAAGCCGCTGCGTGCGCCGCTCTGTCTCGCTGGGCGTACCGGAATATGGTTCGATCACCGGCGATGTGGCCTATGGCGGCAACTGGTTCTTCATCGTTGATCCCAGCCCGATACCTGTTGAAGCCAGCAATATTCATCAACTGACGAGTTTGGCCGTGGCCATCCGGAAAACTGCGATCGCACAGGGCGCAGGGGGCGAAAACGCAGAACCGGTCGATCACGTGATTCTGCAAGGGACGGCTGCGTGCGACGGATCGCACGCGCGGAATTTTGTTTTGTGCCCGGACGATAACTATGATCGCTCACCCTGCGGAACCGGATGTTCGGCGCTGCTGGCTTGTCTGGCTGCCAACGGTGCGCTGGCCGCTGGGCAAGAGATCGTTCAGGAAAGTGTCATCGGCAGCACATATCGTCTGTCATTTCAGCCTGGCACGTCCGGAGGCGTCATCCCTAAGATCACTGGTCAGGCTTACATTATTTCGGACTCAACATTGATGTTTGACCCGCGCGATCCCTTTCGCGCCGGGATTGAGCTGTAAGGACAAGCCATGCGAAGCAGCAAAACCATCCATGTTATCTCGGCCCATGCCGAAGGCGAGGTGGGCGATGTCATCGTCGGCGGCGTTGCCCCACCTCCGGGCGAAACAATCTGGGATCAGCGCAGTTTTATCGCAAGCGACCAGACCCTTCGGAACTTTGTCCTGAACGAACCACGCGGCGGTGTATTCCGCCATGCCAATCTGCTGGTGCCGCCCAAACACCCCGACGCTGATGCGGCATTCATCATCATGGAACCTGAAGATACGCCGCCGATGTCCGGTTCGAATTCGATCTGCGTGGCAACCGTGCTGCTGGACAGCGGCATCCTGCCCATGCACGAGCCTGAAACGCATCTGACGCTCGAAGCGCCCGGAGGGTTGGTGCGCGTGCGGGCCGAGTGCCGAAACGGCAAGGCCGAGCGTGTTTTCGTGCAGAATGTGCCCAGCTTTGCCGACAAGCTGGATGCGCAAATCGAAGTCGCGGGGATCGGAACGCTGCGTGTGGACACGGCGTTTGGCGGCGACAGTTTTGTGATCGTTGAGGCGGCGGATCTTGGGTTTGACCTGACGCCGGATGAAGGGGCTGATCTGGCGCGAACTGGCGCGCGGATCACGGATGCAGCGAACGAGCAGCTGGGCTTCAGCCATCCGGGCAAGGACTGGAACCATATTTCGTTCTGTCAGATTGCCGGACCGCTAAAGCGGCAAGGGGATATTCTGACTGGCCGCAACACGGTGGCGATCAAACCGGGAAAGCTGGATCGTTCGCCTTGCGGCACCGGGGCATCGGCGCGGATGGCGGTCATGCTGGCCAAGGGGCAGATGCAGGCAACAGATCGCTATCACGCACGCTCGGTCATCGACAGTGAATTCCGCTGCCGGATTGTTGATCGGATTGACCTGAACGGACGTCCGGCGATCATTCCCGAAATCTCGGGCCGGGCGTGGATCACCGGCACGCATCAGCACATGCTGGACCCGGACGACCCATGGCCCGGGGGTTACCGTCTGGGCGACACCTGGGGGGCCAGGTGATGTCGAACCGCGCAATCACCCGGCAAAGCCTTCCCGAAGTGATCGCAAGCGATCTGCGCGAACGTATCCTCAGCGGCGAGCTGGCCGAAGGTGAAACGATCCGGCAAGAGGCTCTGGCCGATGACTATGCGGTGTCCCGCATGCCTGTTCGTGAGGCGTTGAAACGACTGGACGCAGAAGGCCTGGTGCAATTGGCCAACAATCGCGGCGCAACAGTCACCACGCATTCACCCGAAGAGATCGCCGAAATTTTCGACCTGCGCAGCTTGCTTGAGGTCGATCTGTTCCGCCGGGCCATTCCTGCAATGGCTGCGGCGCAACTGGGGCGGTGTCAGGATATTCTGACAAAAATGGAAGCATCTTACGACGCGGATGACATCGCCCAATGGGGGGCATTGAACCAACGATTTCACGCGGCACTTTACGCCCCGGCCGGTCGCGGTCTAACCAACGACTTGCTGCACCGAATCTCGCTGCAATCCGACCGATACATCCGCATGCATCTGAGCGTCATGCAGCAACGGGAAGCGGCCCGGCGGGAACATCGCGAAATGCTTGAACTGGCGCAGGCCGGTCGGGTCGACGCAGCCTGCGACCTACTGGTTTCGCATATCGCGCGGGCCAAAGAACAATTGCTGGCTCTGATGGCCGCCCGACATGCGGACAAAGCCTAGCCTTTCTGATTGAATATCAAACGGGCAGTCACCGGAACGGTACGGGTGATACCCGGCAATTCCGCCAGTTCCATCAGTTTGTCGACGCCGGCGGATACACCCGCATCTTCGGTGCTGATGAAAACCATATCATTGGTCGAAACCATGACCGCGTCCCTTGCCACGCGCAGAATGAACATATCCGTGTAGAACTCGACATCCGTACCCGCTAGCTCCAGTGCCGCGTCGACCTCGACCGTCGTGCTTGCACCGACGTCCAGTTCCGAGACTGCTGCCATGTCGATCTGAGCGGTCAGTTTTGCCGTGGCAACCTTACGAAAGACATGTTCGATCATCCGTTCATTGCGAATGTCGATATTGGTTTCGACCGAGGACAGATCGATGTCGATCTCAACTTCACCCTCTTCGCTGACATGGCCGCTCAGGTTGGTGAAGGAATTGACCTCACCAATATCGTCGATCTTGATGGTTCCGTAGGCTAGGTGAGAGGCTTCGGAATTCAACGTCCAGTCCGCCGCCCATGTCGGCCCTGCAATAATTGTCGACGCAATCGTGATTGTTTTCAGCAGAAGTTTCATTTCTTTCCTCCAAAGTTTATGCCAGTTCAGAACAAGCGGGCCAGATCCCATGCAAAGACAAACACGCGCAGGTTTCGGTTTATTCGATGAATGGCGAAGTAAGTTCCGAACAGGCCGTTCGCGGCGCCATCCAGACACATTCCAAACGGGTGTGGCGTTTCGGCTTGGCGCTATCCGGTGCATCCGACATTGCAGATGATCTGCTGCAGGCCACGTGCCTGCGAGCGTTGGAACGTCACCATCAGGTTACTTCGTATGCCCGGCTGGACAGCTGGCTGATGACGATTTGCCGATCAATCTGGCTGAATGAGCTGCGCGCGCGCTCGGTTCGCAAGGCGCAGGCCCTGTCTGTTACGCCCGAGGCGGATTTGGTTGCCATTGGTCCTGACGCAGAAACGAATATTTTTGCTGCTGAAGTGTTTGAACAAGTGATGGCACTGCCAGAGGCGCAGCGCGAAACCGTAGTCCTTGTGTTCGTCGAGGGATACAGCTATCGCGAAACCGCTGCCATGCTGGACGTACCCATCGGTACAATCATGAGCCGGCTTTCCAACGCCCGGCAGAAACTGAAAACCGTGTTGCAGCACGATGCGGCCGACACCGTGCAACGGAGTGGCAAATGAAGGTCTCCGACGAAACGCTTTTGGCTTACCTCGATGGCAGCCTGGACGAAGCGCAGGCGGCCGCGATCGAGGGTGCGGTTGCCGAGGATTCCGCGCTTGAGGCTCGTCTGATGGCGCTGGATCCGATTGCACCGGTGGTTCGGCAGGTCTTTGATGCCGTGCCGTCGAAGCCCTTGCAGGTCGATTTGCCCGACCCGCAGCCTTTCGCCCATGCGACAGCGGGGGCAGGCCCGCTGCGCTTGCTGGCTGTTGCAGCCTCGGTCGCGGTGATTGCGGCGTCGGCGACATATTGGGCGACACGCCCGGCCGAGTTGGGTTGGGCGCAGCAAGCGGCGATCTATCAGTCGCTCTATTCGCCGGACACGATCCTTGAACTCGACAATTCACCGCAGGCACTGGACGCCCAGTTCGCTCAGGCCGAAGCGCAGCTGGGTCGGTCTCTGAATCGGGGCGCGCTTGAAAACTTGCCCGGGCTGGACTTGAAGCGGGCACAGGTTCTGTCGTTCAAAGGCAAACCTTTGGTTCAGGTTGTTTTTGCGGATGCCGAGGGGCAACCATTTGCATTCTGCGTCATCCGGCAAGGCCAGGCGGCCCCGAACAAAAACGTCAATGAGGCGATCCTCAGCGGCCTCGCCACCGCGACTTGGGCCAGGGACGGCTATGGCTATATGTTGCTGGGAAGCGATGATCAGGTGGATCTGACAGACAGGCTGAACAGCCTGCAAAACATCTTTAGTGGCTGACCCGTCAAAATTGGTGAAAATCGCTTGTGAACGGTGCTAAATGCTCAAAGAATACCGGGTATGAAGCCAAAAACGGTGCAATCAGATTCTGACGACGACGATGCGGAACTAGGACCGCAAAGCATCTATGATGCAGATCCTCCGGACGAGGAGGATCTTTGGTTCCTTCCCCCCAAGGATGGCAGCGAAACAGACGACTTTTTACCGCCCCTGCCGCGCGCCGAGCGAAATTCGCTATTTGATGTGCGGGATTGGCGTGCCGCGCAGGCCGAGTTGGCGTTTGAATTGGCCGAATTGTCGGCTACCTTCGGCGCGTTGGATGAACGGTTGCGGGCGGGCCCAAAAGGGTGGGGGCACCGGCTTGCATTGATGGAAGTATCGGATCTGGGTTGGTGGACCGGCGATCGGGTTAGCGTGGATCGTCTGGCCCTGTGGACCGGGCTGCGGATCGGTGCCACCGGCGATGACGTGCAGGCGCTGTCGCGCGCCGGTTGGGCGGTGCGACGACTGACGATGCGCGCGGGCCCGTCCGAGGGCGGCTGGCAGAGCGGGTTGACCGCATTTCTGGACCGTCAGGCACAGGGTATCGAGGATGTGCCTGAGGCAATCGCCGATCTTGCCGACGTTCTGCATGAGACCCAGAGTTTGCATCCGGTCACGCATGCCGCAGTTGGCTTTCATGCTTGGCGCGCGATCTCACCGGGGATCGGACAGGATACCGAGGCCGCAATCATCGCAGCCCGCCAAGCCGCCAGCATGGGAAGGGGCGGCGCGTTGTTCATGCCACTGGCACTGTCGGGACCGGGCGCACTGCGCGGTGCAGGCGACCCGGTTGAGAAACTTGCAGCTTGGCTCAAAGGTGCCGGTCAGGCGGCGTTGGCCGCATTGCTGCACCTTGATCGCATCTCGACCTGGGAAGAGCGTGCTCAAGATCTCATCAGTGATCTGAGCGGCCGTACCCCCCCGGTATTGGTTGACGTGCTGACCGCATGGCCGATGGTGTCCGCACCGCTGGCCGAAGAACTGACCGGCGCATCACGTGCTGCGGCCCAAAGAAACCTGGATATCTTTTCGCGCCGCGGATTGATCCGCGAGGTTACCGGGCAGGGCCGCTACCGGGTCTGGACCGCAGACATTTAGACCGTCCGCAAGGCTGCGGACGGCCAGCATCAATCAGAACCAGCGACCAATTGCCACGACGGTGGGCGCGATTGCCGTTGCGTCCGAGGCGGTCGCAAGCACTTTGACCACCACTTGAGCGTCGGTTGCGGTATCGCAACCCAGGAACCTGACACCCGCCCCACCGCTGCCGCTGGTTACCGGGACCGTGCCTGGCGCAAAGCCCATGGGAAATGTCCAGGTCGCGTCGGGGCTGGCAAACAAAGCGCCTTCACCACTGGTGCAAGCAACCGGATCCAGCGTGGCCGAACAGATTTGCGTGCCATCGGCAAAGCGCACATAGTCGCCATTGGTCGTTGAGCCACGCTCGATTACCGCGCCGGACGGAAGACCGCCACTTTCTGAGACCACCCCCAGCAGGTTGCCCGGTCCATACCCATAGTCGGCGCGCATCAGGCGGCCTGCAGTCGTGTCGCTGGCACTGGCCTGAACGGCGGCGCCGCTGGCTGCTCCGGTCGCCGGGTCGAACCGCATGGCTTCGATCCAGGTGCCGCCATCAGAGGAGACTTTGATCGAGAAGCCGGTGTCGCCGGACAAGCCCATCTCGGCATGGCCGGTCCAATTCGATTGGAACAGCAGCGATGCAGTATCACCTGCGCTGGCCTTGTTGATTTTTAACTGATGCCCACCGCCTTCATGGGTCAACAACGTTGCAGGGCCGCACACCGACAATTTGTTTGTGCCGTCATACCCCGTCGCAATCCCGACACCAGGCAGGTTATCTGTCGCCACCGGCGGGTCCACCCAATCCGAACCGTTCCAGATCTTGAGCTGGCCTGACGACAGATCCCAGGCCTGCCAACCGGCGATTGGTGCCAGAAAATGCCAGGCGGAATCGATCCAGGCGGCCAATTCATGGGCATGACCACTCCAATCCGCCGTCGGTGCAGGGCCCAATGCATGTATCTCGCCTTGATCGGGCACTACTGGCGGCGTTGTCGCATCAGTGGAGGTCAACGTCAGCTGAACCGTCAGGTCCAACAGACGCAGCGCTTCGTTATGCGTTACATGTTTCTGCGCCTGAGACGGTTGCAGAAAGGGCAGGTTCAGTCTGGGTGTGTTTTGCGGCACGGGGCATCCTCCTGTAGCTGTCGGCCCGACAATGATTGCGCGCCAAACTGCCTTGGATGTCGTGAATCCGACCTGACTTGGCCGAACGCCCTCTCAAGCGCCTGTTAACGGATTTGCACTGCGCTTGCCCGTCAGCTGCGGGCGTAAACGTCTTCGTAACGAATGATGTCGTCTTCGCCCAGATAGGTGCCCGTCTGCACTTCGATCAGAACCATCGGTACTTTTCCGGGGTTCTTCATGCGATGCTTAGCCCCCAACGGGATATAGACAGACTGGTTTTCGGATACCAATTTCACCTCGTCGCCAATTGTGACCTCGGCGGTGCCTTCGACGACAATCCAGTGCTCGGATCGATGGTGATGAGATTGCAGGCTCAGCGCCGCACCCGGATGGACATGAATGCGTTTGACCTGAAACCGGTCGCCGATCACAAGGCTTTCGAACCAGCCCCACGGGCGATGATCTACCGGCAGCGATTCCGCCTGTTTCGCTCCCTTCGCTTTCAGCGCTTCAACGGCTTTCTTTACATCCTGAGAGCGGCTCATGTCAGCGACCAGAACCGCATCGGGCATGGCGACCGTGACGACGTTCTCGAGCCCCAGCGCAACGACCTCCTGCGCGGGGGATTCGGATCGTATCAGCACATTCCGACAGTCAATCGCAGTCACCTCGCCCATGGTCGCAACTCCGTCTGCATCGGGTGCGCCAAGTTCCTGAACAGCAGACCAACTGCCCACGTCCGACCATCCAGCCCCATAGGGCACCACGCTGAGGTTGCTGGCCTTTTCCATGACTGCATAGTCAAGCGAGATGTCCTGAACGCCGCTCCAGGATTCCGGGTCAAGCCGCAGGAACCCCAGATCAGTCTTGGCCTCGTCTACCGCCTGGCGCACGGGGGCCATCATGTCAGGCGCGTGTTTTTCGAAGGCCTGCAGAATGTCGGCAACGGCAAACAGGAAAATACCGGAATTCCAAAGAAAACTGCCATCCGAAACCATCGATTTGGCGGTGTCGAGATCGGGCTTCTCAACGAAACGATCCAATGGCACCGCCTCACCAGAAGGGTCGGGGGCTTGGCTAAGTTTCAGATAGCCATAACCGGTTTCTGGCCGATCCGGGGTAATCCCGAATGTCACAAGATCCTTGCGAGAGGTGATGGCTTTGACGCCCTGATTTACGGCCTCGTGAAATGCGCCCGGGTCGGGCACGACGTGATCCGAGGCTGCGACCAACATCACCGCATCTGGATGTTCCTTCGCCAGATACATGGCCGCAGCCAGCACAGCAGGTGCAGTGTTGCGCCCTTCGGGTTCGATAAGAATTGGACCTGGATCAAGCCCAATCGCGGCCAACTGTTCGGGCACAATGAAGCGAAAGGCCTCGTTGGTCAGAATCAGCGGTTTGGCATAGGGCGCAGCATCCGGTCCACGCAAACGGGACGCACATTGCTGCAACAGAGTTGTATCGCCGATCAGGGGCACGAATTGCTTTGGATAGCTTTTTCGTGACAGGGGCCAAAGCCTCGTGCCTGACCCGCCGCACAGAATTACCGGGTAGACAATGCTCATGATGCCTCTTCCCTCCGATCAACTCGTTACATTAACTATCGCAACCAAAGCCGCTTAAGAAAAGCAGATTTTTCTATTGGGCAGCCCGTTCTGCAGCAACGATATCCGTCAGATACTGATGCAGGTCGTCGCGCAGATCGTCTCGGGCCAGCGCAAAGGCGACGGTCGCTTGCAGAAACCCTGCCTTCGATCCGCAATCAAATCGCTGACCAGCGAATTTGTAACCAAACACGGGAACGCCATTGCCGATATCCTCGGCAATCGCGTCGGTCAGCTGGATTTCACCGCCGCTGCCTTTTTTCTTCTGGTTGAGGTTATAAAGGACCGAAGGGCCAAGGACGTAACGACCGATCACGGCCAAATTCGACGGCGCCTCGGCGGGATTGGGTTTTTCCACCATACCTTTGGTACGAACAACCGTTCCGCTGTTGTCAGCCACATCCAAAATTCCGTACGAGCTTGTCATTTCGTGCGGAACTTCCATCGCGGCGACCATGTTGCCGCCGGTTTCCTCGTAGGCCTCGATCATCTGCTGAAGGCAGGGCTTTTCGCCGGCGATCACGTCGTCAGGCAGCATGACGGCAAATGGTTCGTCCCCGATCAGGCGACGCGCGCACCATACTGCGTGACCCAGCCCAAGCGCCTTATGCTGGCGGATATAGGCGATGGCGCCGCTTTCCATGTTGGTCGCGTTGAGCGTTTCAAGCAGGTCATCCTTACCTTTCGACTTTAGTTCCTGTTCAAGAACCAGATTGTGATCGAAATAGTCTTCCAACGCTGATTTCCCGCGCGAGGTCACAAAGATGAACTCCTTGATCCCGGCTGCCCGCGCTTCGTCGATTGCATATTGTACCAAAGGCCGGTCGACCAGGGTCATGATCTCTTTCGGGACTGACTTTGTGGCGGGCAAAAATCTGGTGCCCAGGCCCGCTACGGGGAAAATCGCCTTGGTGACCTTGCGTGTCATGTGACCTCTCGAATTCATAATATTTCCGGCGCTTTGCTTGTCTGGCCGGAGCACTCTCATAGGGCGGGTCGCCCGATCAATCAACTTTGCCTCTCATAAAAGGCGATAACCGGTCCAAACCTGCCATTGGCCCGGCCCGGAGTCAAAGAAGTTAACGCGCCCCAGGCACCGCAACGGGTGATGGGGTGCGCTGATCACGTCTTTGTCATGATTGCTTCAAGCGGGTCATGCTCGGCGACAAAATGGTCCGGTGCGATCTCGTTGAGGCGCGGAACATAGTCCCCTTGCCCGGTCTCCAACCGGCTGGGCAGAAAGCGCAAAGCCGCCTTTGGGTCCATGGGCGAAGGTAATTCGCCGGGCAATTTGAGGCGCTTGCGTGCGCGTTCTACATCCGGGTCCGGTATCGGGACCGCCGAGATCAATGACTTGGTGTATGGATGAACCGGATCCGAGCATACGATTTTGCCATCCCCCAGCTCGACTATGCGACCCAGATACAAGACCATAATCCGGTTGGAAATCGCGCGGACCACCGACAAGTCGTGGCTGATGAAGATCATCGATAGACCGAATTCCTGTTGCAATTCACGCAACAATTCGACGATTTGCGCCTGAATGGACACGTCCAGGGCCGAAACAGCCTCGTCGCAGATGATCAGTTTTGGTTTGTTGATCATGGCGCGGGCGATTCCGACACGCTGGTTCTGACCGCCGGACAATTCATGCGGGTACCGGTTGATCATATTGGCCTTCAGGCCGACGCGCTCCATCATTTCGGCGACCATATCCTTGCGCTCGCGCTCGGTCAGGTCTGGTCGATATGTTTTCAGCGGTTCAGCGATCGAGGCCGAGATGGTCATCCGGGGATCGAGACTGGCCAGGGGGTCCTGGAACACGATCTGCAAATCCTTGCGGTATTTGTTCAGCTCTGCCCGTTTCAGCCCGACAATCGGGTGGCCCAGCCAACTGACATTTCCGGCACTGGGTTCGATCAGTTGCAATACGGCTCGAGCCAATGTGGACTTGCCGCAACCGGATTCGCCCACAACGCCCAGCGTCTCACCCTTGCGAATGTCAAAGCTGACCCCGTCGACCGCTTTCAGCGGCACCTTGCGCCCGAACAGCCCGCCGGGAACATGTATCGGGAAATGCACCTTGACGTCATCGACCCGAAGCAATGGCTCCTCGGTCTTACCCAATGCCTTGGGCGCGTCACCGGCATCGATGCGAGGCATCGCCTCAAGCAACGTTCGGGTATATTCGTGCTGCGGCGCGCGAAAGATTTCGCGCGTGTCGCCAGCCTCGACGAACTGGCCCAAGCGCATCACCTGAATGCGATCACACATGCGCGCGACAACGCCCATGTCGTGGGTGATCAGGGCAATCGCTGTACCCTCGTCCTTCTGCAAACGCACCATCAGGTCAAGGATGTCGGCCTGTACGGTCACATCCAGCGCTGTTGTCGGCTCATCCGCGATCAGAAGCTTGGGATTGCACAGCATCGACATGGCAATCATCACTCGCTGGCGCATGCCTCCTGACAATTCATGCGGATATTGGTCCAGTCGCCGTTTGGCTTCAGGAATGCGCACGCGGTCCAGCCACTCCAGGCAGCGGGCACGCGCTGCAGAGCCCTGCAATCCCTTGTGCACTTGCAGAACTTCGCGCATCTGCTGGCCGACCCTCAGATGAGGGGTCAGGGCGGTCAGCGGGTCCTGGAAGATCATGCCCACGTCATCGCCACGGATCTGGTTCAACTTGTTCACTGGGAGGTTTAGGATTTCCTGACCGTTCAGCATCGCCGAGCCCGCGGCATGCCCCGCTGGCGGCAGCAATCCCATCGCAGCCATGAAGGTCTGGCTTTTGCCGGATCCACTTTCACCGACGATACCAAGGCATTCGCCTGGGTTGATGTCAAAGCTGATACCTTTGACGGCTTCGACAACACCATCGGGGGTGTCAAACCGGACGCTCAGGTCCTTAACAGAGAATAGGCTCATCTCAACGATCCTTCGGGTCCAGCGCGTCGCGCAATCCATCACCGATGAAGAACATGGTGATGATGATCGCGACATAGAATGTCAGCGGGTACAGCAGTTGCCACAGGGTTCCATAGCCCATCGTTCCGGCCCCTTCGGCGATCAGGCGCCCCAACGAGGTATAAGGTTCCGAAATCCCCAGGCCGAGGAATGAAATGAAACTTTCCGTCAGGATCATCTCGGGCACCAGAAGCGAGGCATAGACGATCACCACACCCAAAAGATTGGGCAGGATATGACGATACATGATTGTAAATTCACTGACACCGGCGGCGCGGGCGGCCTCGATGAACTCACGGTTCTTCAGGGTCAATGTCTGCCCCCGCACAATCCGGGCCATGGTCAGCCAGCCGACCGCGCCAAGGGCGATGAACAACATGAAGAACGATCGCCCCGCGACGACCAGCAACAGGATAATGACCAGTGTTGCAGGAATCGCCAAAAGGATATCGACAAACCGCATCATGACACTGTCGGTGCGTCCGCCGATATATCCTGCGGCGATGCCATAACAGGTGCCGACGATCAGTGCAGTTGCGGCCCCGATCAGACCCACCAGAAGCGATGTCGTCGTTGCCTGAATGACCCGGCTGTACAAGTCGCGCCCCAGATCGTCGACACCGAAATAGTGCCCGGTTTCAACCGAAGGCATGCCCATCCCGCGCACATCTCCCATGACGTTCCAGTCGATTTCCTCGTTGCTCCAGACAGCAAAATACGGCCCGATGATGGTGAACAGCACGATCAGTGCCAGAATGATAACGCTGGCCATCGCGGCCTTGTTGCGGACGAACCGCATCCGCGCGTCTTGCCAGAGCGAGCGCCCCTGAATGACCGTGTAATCGGTGATTTCTTCCGCCAGATGGGCAGCTTTTTGTGATTTTCCAAGCATTGCCAGCCCCTCAATAACGGATTTTCGGATCGAACCAGGCATAGGCCAGGTCGGTCAGCAGGTTCACGATCACGGTCAGCGCTCCGTACAGGATGGTGACTCCCAATAGCACCGCATAGTCCCTAGACAGGGCCGAGCCGACATAGGCCTGACCCAGACCACCGGTCGAAAAGTAGATGTCGACAAAGACCGAACCGGTCAGCACATAGACAAAAACCGGGCCTAGGTAGGAAACAACCGGCAATAGCGTCGGCTTCAACGCGTGACGCCAGATCACTGTGCGTGTGGGCAGCCCTTTGGCGCGTGCCGTGCGGATGAAGTTCGAGTTCAGGACTTCAAGCATCGACGACCGAGTGATCCGCGCAATCGACCCCATATACGAGGTCGCCAAGGCAATCACCGGCATGATCAGATACTGCCACTGTCCGCCATTCCAGCCACCGCCCGGTAACCAACCCAGCCAAAGCGTGAAGGTCAGGATCAGGATGGGCCCCATGATAAAGTTCGGCAGGGCTTGGGCAGCGATCCCCAGACCAACCGCGAAGTAGTCGATCCAGCTGTTATGCTTGATTGCAGCCGCAATCCCCAGGCCAACGCCGACAACGGTTGCCAGCAGGAAAGAGAGCGAACCGTAGGTCAAGGAGATCGGGAAGCCTTGTGCTATGATGTCGTTCACGTCCCGGTCCTTGAACTTGAAGGACGGGCCGAAATCGAAATGTACGACGATGTTGTAGAGGTAGTCCCAAAGCTGCTTCCAAAGCGGCTGGTCCAGCCCGTAACGTGCCTCGATATTGGCGAGAACCTGCGGCGGCAGGGGCCGCTCGGAGGTAAAGGGCCCTCCGGGCGCGACATGCATCAGGAAAAAACAGGCGACGATCAGCAACAGGATCGTCGGAATGGCAACCAGTAGTCGCCGAACGCTGTAGGCAAGCATTTCATGCCCCCATGTTTATTGGCCCTGCCCCGAAGCGGTTCCGGGACAGGGCGTGGGTCAAAGACGATTACTCGGCGATCTTGTAGAGGTTTTTCGAGTACCAGTTCTGCTCGACATTGTTCACTGGCCAGTTCCCAACATCGCTGCCCATCATGAAGACGCCCGCATAATGATAAATCGGGATCACAGGCGTGTCCTGTGCGATGATACGCTCAACCTCGGTATAGAGCGGTGACGGATCGTCCGAGGTTTTGGCCTCGGCCAACAGTTCGTCCACACGGGGGTTGTTGTATTTCCCGTCGTTGTAACCTGAATCGGACTGAAGCAGGTCAAGGAAGGTGGACGCTTCGTTATAATCGCCGCACCATGCACCACGGGCCAGTTCAAAGTTCTGGTTGCCACGCTCTTCCAGGAAGACTTTCCATTCCATGTTGGCCAACTCGGCGTTGACGCCAAGCTTCTGTTTCCACATCTGGCTCAGCGCCACGGCAACTTTCTTGTGCGCTTCCGACGTGTTGTAAACCATCTCGAAGCTGAGCGGGTTGTCCGGGCCGTAACCGGCTTCGGCCAGCAGTTCCTTGGCCAGCTCATCCCGTTCTGCCTGGCTCATCGCAGCCATTTCAACATCCGGCACGGTAAAGTCGGCGGTTGCTTCGGGGGCAAAGGTGTAAGCTTGGGGCTGACCACCAGCCATCACTTTCTCGGTGATGATGGCGCGGTCTACGGCCAGCGACAGGGCCTGACGTACATTCGGATCCTTGAACGCCTCGGGCCCGCTGTCGGACACATTGAACGTATAGTAGTAGTTGCACAGGCGCGGATAGCTGATGGCCTCGTCAGGGTGTTCCTGCTTCAGTCGGGGGTATTGCCCTGCCGGAATATCGGTACGGTCAAGCTCACCTGCCAGGTAACGTGTTAGGGCAACGTTTTCGTCATTGATCACCAGCGCCACGACCTTGTCGAGAATGGTGTTTTCGTTGTCCCAGTACATTTCATTGCGTTCTCGAACCGAACGTTCCTGCGGTAGATGTTCGGTCAGGATATAGGCGCCGTTCGAGACAATGTTCTCTGGCTTGGTCCACGCGTCGCCAAACTGTTCGATGACCTTTTGTGGGGCAGGGAAGGTGGTCGAGTGCGTGGTCATCTGCGGGAAATAGGGCAGCGGGGCGCTTAGCTTGATCTCAAGCGTTTTGTCATCAATGGCCTTGACGCCCAATTCGTCAACCGGCTTTTCCCCTGCGATGATTGCGGCGGCGTTCTCGATCGCCATCAGCTCCATGAACCATGCATAGGGCGAAGACAAAGCGGGGTCGACGGCACGTTTCCAACCGTAAACAAAGTCGCTTGCGGTCACCGGATCACCGTTCGACCACTTGGCATTGTCGCGCAGGGTGAAAGTGTACACATCTTTGCTGTCATTTACGGTGTAACCGGTCGCGACTCCGGGCACGAGATTGCCGTCTTCGTCCTGGTTCATCAGGCCCTCAAAGAGGTCGCGCACGATATCGGCGCCATCGGTATCTTCTACGACCTGCGGGTCGACCGAGCTGTGCTCGTCCAGGACGCGGTACACAAATGTCTGATCATCGGCGAGCGCTTCTCCGGTTTCAGGATGTGTTCCTGCAGCCAATGCCGCGCCGGTGATGATTGTCGAGGACAGCAATCCTGCCAATGATGTACGAATGATTTTGTTCATAGATATTCTCCCATTTTTTGGTTGGAGCCGCCGCTGCTAATTCAGAGCTGCGGCCCACATTGTTTGTGTGTCCCGTTTTGCCGGGTTTGGCTTTGATCTGGATCGGTATGAAACGCAAAATTCCGGGCGGTGCGCCCAGCACTCGGACTACGAAAAACAGAAGTACGGAACTTTCACTGGCGCGGAGGTTGTCACCTTTTCGCTGAAGGTAAAAGGTTCAGCGCGTCAATTTGTCCAATAGGACGGAATCGAACCCATGCAGCGCGGCGCGTCGAAAGATTGTTTTGATACCAACAAGCGTGGCGATATTTTTGAGAAGCTGGCCTTCGCACAACTGCGATCCGCAGCGTCAAAAACGTGCGAATCAACGCACGAGCCGAGCCTTCATCGACGCTGTGGGGAAACAAGTCGGCGTCTGACCCGATACTTCTTGCCAGCGACCGATCGAGCGGCGCGTCTTGTATCCGGGCAAACCATCCGCACCGCCCACATCATGCCCCTGCTTCTCCAGCGCCCTTTGCATCGCAGCAATGTCTGACCGGTACAGGCCACCGACTTCACCCCAACGGCCCTTGAAATCGGGAACACCATATTGAATCCGGTCGCCAACATGGCCGACAAACAGAGCATAGAGATCGCTGGTGTTGTAGTCCTTCAGGACATAGAAATTCGGCGTGACAACAAAGGCGGGCCCGCTGCGGCCGGCGGGCATCATCAAATAGCCCTCGGCCTGCAATTCATGGTTTGGAAACGGTTTGCCCGAAACCCGAGCGATCCCCATTGCCACCCAGTCTTTGATCAGACGACCCTGATCGGGACCTTCCAATGCGCACGAGACCTCGGCAGGGACCGCTACCTCAAAGCCCCAATCCCGACCCGACACCCAGCCATGTTCTGCAAGATAATTCGCGATCGAGGCGATGGTGTCATCTTCTGATCGCCAGATATCAGCTTTGCCGTCGCCATTGCCATCGTCAGCGTATTTCAGAAAATTTGAGGGCATGAATTGCGGCTGTCCAAGCGCACCCGCCCAGCTGCTCTTCAATCCACGAGCAGGAGCGTGACCGGCCTCGGCTATTTGCAGGGCGGCAATAAGTTCTTGGGTAAAATAAGGTGCGCGGGTGCTCATGAACCCTTTGGTCGCGAGAACCTGAAACGCGTCATGGCGGATCGGAACCTGCCCATAGCCGCTTTCGCGCCCCCAGATCGCGAGGATGATTCGCGCTGGCACTCCTGATTGCGCCTCGACCCGCGCCAGTGTCGCGGCATGGCGCCGGGCCATCTTTTTGCCCACCGCTGTTGCACCCTGAACCGAATTGGCATTGAAGTACCGACCCGGTGAGCCGAACTCGGCCTGTTTCTGGGACTTGGGGGTTTTGGCCTGACTTCCGGGGGGCACAAGATCAGGCAATTTCCAGTTCAGGGTGACGCCGTCAAACGCCTGCTGCATCGTCCGTCTGGAAACCCCCGCAGCGCGCGCTTGTGGCCAGATGGTTTCCTGAAGCCAAGCCTGAAATTGCCGTTCAACCGCAGCGCGATCCTGCGCGGTGGCAGAATTTGCAACGAGAACCAAGCCAAGGATGAACAGAAACAATCGCATCACTTCGGGTTTCGCCCGACCGAGACCTTAAGTCAACTGCGCTGGAACTTTTGGAAAAATCCTTGAGAAATCTTGAGACTCTGTCGATAGTTGTCCTCAATCGACAGTGAATGAGGACAGGCAGGCGTGCGCATTTCTGGAATGTCCCACGCGTCAGGACCGATACTGGTTGCTGCCGCGGTTTTTCTGGCATCGGTTCAAGCCGCCGGCGCGAGCGATAGTTTCATGGACCCTCAGGGCCCTATTGCCGCCGTGCAGAAACTTCATTTGCTGCGGGCGACCGCGCTTATCCTGATTGCCGTTGTTCCTGTGCTGGTTCTGGTCCCCTGGATCGCGCTCAGATACCGCCGCCGTAAGGGCGGAACAGCGGCCTATCGACCCAATTGGGACTTTTCGGCCAAGCTCGAATTCATGATGTGGGGCGTGCCTGTTGTGATTGTAGCGATGCTGTCTTTCTATCTGTGGAAGGCCACACATCGGCTTGATCCTTACTCTGCCTCTTTCGGCGAAGGGCCTGCAGTACGAGTGCAGGTTGTCGGGTTGGATTGGAAATGGTTGTTCATCTACCCGGACCATGGAATCGCAACAGTCGGTGAGTTGGGTATTCCTGTCAAACAACAGGTGGCGATGGTGCTGACCACCGATACGGTGATGCAGTCCTTCATGATCCCGGCGCTGGCGGGTCAGATCTATGCCATGCCCGGCATGACCACGCAGCTACATCTGGTCGCTGACGCACCCGAGACGATGCTAGGCGAAAACACGCAGTACAATGGGCGTGGCTTCACCAAGCAGAAATTCCAGGCTGTCGCGATGCAGCCTGACGCATTCAATACTTGGGTCGAGACCGTGAAGACACGCGGCATCCCGCTTGATCAGACCACTTATCAAACGCTGGCCATGCGCACGGATCGTGATGAGGTTCAAGCCGCATTGGGAACGCCTGAAATGCCTGAAAGAGCGCTCTATTTCACTCTGGACGACGCAGATTTGTTCCACAGCATCCTTGGCCGCTACCACAGCGACAAGCCACTGCCGCTGGACCAGCAGCCCGGAACGACGGCGTATGGGCAGGAGGGGGGCAAATGATTTCTTCTGATTCAGGTTTCTTTGGCCGCCTGACATGGGATGCCTTTCCGATCGTCAGTCTCATCCAAAATCCAAGTACGAACGAGATCGTGGCGAACGTTGCTGCCGCCATCGTGATTGTGGGCGCTGTGGTCGTGGTCAGCCTTTTGAGCTGGTTTCGTCTATGGGGACGGTTGTGGCGTGACTGGCTGACAAGCGTCGATCACAAGAAGATTGGCATCATGTACATCGTGTTTGCCATCGTCATGCTGGCACGTGGCGTGCTGGAAGGTGTCGTTATGCGCGCCCAGCAGGCCGCAGGGCCGGGCGAGGGCTTTCTTGAGGCTGAACATTTCGCGGAATTGTTCAGCACTCATGGCACCATCATGATTTTCTTTGTCGCGGTGCCCTTTGTCTTTGGCATCGCAAATTTCGTTGTGCCGCTGATGATCGGCGCGCGTGATGTGGCGTTCCCGCGACTTAATCAAATCAGCCTGGGTCTGACGGTGTCGGCGGGCATGATGTTGATGGTCTCATTGGTGGTGGGTAAGTTCTCGACCGGTGGTTGGACAGCCTATCCGCCTTATACCGGTGCTGCCTTCAACCCCGGTGTTGGGCCGGACTACTGGATTTGGGCCATCGTCGTCTCGGGGATCGGAACCACGCTGACCGGTATCAACTTTGCCGTGACTATCTACAAGCTGCGCGCGCCTGGCATGAAGTTCATGCGGCTGCCGATGTATTGCTGGACAATCATTTGCAGCTCGATCCTGATCGTCTTTGCCATGCCCCCGTTGGGTGTTGCGGCCCTTTTGCTGGCCGCCGATCGCTATCTGGACTTCCACTTTTTTACCAACGACCTTGGCGGCAACATGATGAACTATGCCAACCTATTCTGGTTGTTCGGTCATCCCGAGGTCTACCTGCTGGTTTTGCCCGCTTATGGCATCTATTCCGAGGTGTTTGCGACATTCTCGGCCAAGCGCCTTTATGGTTATAACTCGTTGGTTATTGCCACTATGTCGATTGCGGTTCTGTCCTTCACGGTCTGGTTGCACCACTTTTTTGCGATGGGGCAGAGCGCATTGATCAACGCGGTGTTCGGGATCGCAACGATGCTGATCGCAATCCCGACGGGGGTAAAGGTCTATGACTGGATGGCGACCCTTTGGCGGGGACGCATTCGGTTTTCGGTCCCGATGCTGTACGGCTTGGCGTTTCTGATGTTGTTTGTGATTGGCGGTCTCAGTGGCGTGATCCTGGCTAACCCGACCGTGGACTATCAGGTACACAATACGCTTTTCCTTGTGGCCCATTTCCACAACGTCCTGCTGCCCGGCGTTCTGTTTGGATTACTTGCAGCTTATAACTACTGGTTCCCAAAGGCTTTTGGCTTTCGCTTGAACGAAAGTTGGGGCCGCATTACGGTTCTGCTTTGGACTGTCGGGTTCATGCTGACTTTCCTGCCGCTGTATTTTGTCGGTCTGATGGGCATGCCGCGCCGGTCCTACAGTTGGGAGGATCCAAGCTTTCACCCTTATATGATCGTCGCCGTTCTCGGTGCGTTGGTCATCCTGTGTGCGCTTCTGTCTGTGCTGGTGCAGTTGTGGGTCAGCATCCGGGATCGTGACAAGACCCGCGTTCTGGTTGGCGATCCATGGGACGGGCGCACATTGGAATGGTCCATTCCCGCGCCGCCACCGCCCTATAACTTTGCGATCATCCCGAACGTAACCGACCGCGACGATTTCGCCGCGATGAAACAGCGGGGCGAGGCCTACCCGACACCGGACGCCTATGAAGACATCGAAATGCCGCGCAATACCGGTATTGGTTTCATTTTATGTGTCCTCAGTGGCGTCTGGATGTTTGCTCTGGTCTGGTGGATCTGGTGGCTGGCCATTTTGATGACCGTGATGATGCTGTTGGCCTTCATCCTGTGGAGCTTTGATACCAGCACCGAGATCATCATTCCGTCGGAAGAGGTTCGAAAGGATCACGAAGCGTGGCTGGCTCGGGTCCACGGCGCTCAGGCCGTGGATCGCGACCACGAAGCCGCCCCGGAAAATCAGGGCTTGGCCCGACCGGATATGGAGGCCATCACATGAGGCGCGCACCGTCGCATAGCTATCCGGGTCTGAACCTTGGCGAAGATCACGCCAGTGCCCATAAGTTCACCGAGGTCGTCACGTTCGGCTTTTGGGTCTTTTTGATGAGCGATCTGGTCTATTTCGGCCTGATGTTCGCCATCTACATCACCATGATCGACGCGCAGGCGGGTGGACCTGGTCCGCATGAGCTGTTTGATCTGAAAAGCATCTTCGCCCAGACCCTGATCCTGCTGACCAGCAGTCTGACAGTTGGACTGGCGATGCTGGCGCTGAAATACAACCTGCCGCGCGCACGGATCGTATTGTGGTTTGGCGTGACCCTGATACTGGGTCTCTGTTTCCTAGTGCTTGAAATCCGGGACTTTATGGCGATGGCCGAAAAAGGCGGCATTCCCCAACGCAGCGGTTTCCTGTCGGCGTTCTACGGCTTGGTTCCGCTGCACGGGCTCCATGTCGCGGCCGGGTGCCTGTGGTTGGTTGTGCTGGGTATTCAACTGCGTGTGCTGGGCCTGACCGATCTGGTCATGTCACGCGTCGTGCGGCTGGCGTTGTTCTGGCATTTCCTCGACCTGATATGGATCGGGATCATCACAATCGTGTATTTCGGAGGGCTCAGCTATGGATAGGCGGACCGAGCTGCACCGGCGCGAGCGTCGCCGCTATGTAATCGGGTATGGCGGGTCGCTGTTGCTGACTCTGACCGTGTTTACCATCGCCTATCTCTACGGCATCGAAACGCCCGGCGTGTACATGACGATTGGTCTGCTGGGTCTGGCGCAATTGATCGTACAACTGGTCTATTTCCTGCATATCGACCGCCGTCGCAGCAGCCGCGAAGATCTGGATCTGATCCTGTTTTCGACGCTTGTTCTTTTGATCATCATACTGGGGACCGTTTGGATTCTGGGGAATCTCGCCATTCGCATGCACATGCACGCAATGTGACAGCAGGATGGTCGCATCAGCGGATAGGAGCGTTTCATGAGATCAATGAAGACGATCGCGGTTGTCGCCATGCTCGCTGCCATCAGCGCAGCCCTTTTGCTGTTTTGGCGTCATCAGGAACGGTACCCTTCCACCAAAGACGCCTATGTCGGCGCGAATATCATCAACGTTGCCGCGCAAGTGACGGGGCAGGTTGCCGAAGTGCGCGTGGATGAAAATCAACTGGTCAAAGCCGGGGATTTGCTGTTCACAATCGATGAGACGCAGTTCAAGGCATCGGTTGATCAAGCCAACGCAAATCTGGACAGCGCCATGCAACAGGCGCAGTCCTATTCGACGCAAATCGCCGCTGCGCAGGCATCGGTGGAAAGCTCGCAATCTGCCTATGACACCGCGCAAAAGAACCTGGAACGAGCGAAGGCGTTATTTGCGAGCGGAGATGTGGCGCAGGCATCCTTGGATCAGACGACATCGGATTTTGCGCAGTCCGCGGCGCAATTGACCTCCAGCCAGTCCAACCTTTTGGCGTTGCAAAGCGGTTTGGCTGCGAAACAAGATGACATCCTGTCGGCGCAGGCTCAGCTTGAGATCGCCGGCGCTGATCTGGCATGGACCAAGGTTTATGCTACGGCGGATGGCTGGATTGCCAACCTGACACTTAGGCCCGGCTCGTCGGTTTCGGCCAATTCACCGCAATTTTCCATCGTGGAATCCTCGGACTGGTGGGTTGACGCGAACTTCAAGGAAACCTCGCTGCCGCGTATTCGCCCCGGGCAGCCGGTGACGATCGAGGTCGATATGTTGCCGGGGACCAAGCTGACCGGAAAAGTTGCATCGATCGGGCGTGGATCCGGGGATACGTTTTCATTGCTGCCGTCCGAGAATTCCAGCGGCAATTGGGTCAAGGTCACGCGTCGTTTTCCGGTTCGCATACAGCTTGATCCGACCGACGCACCGCTGCGCGTTGGCGGCAGCAGTAAAGTCGTCGTCGATACGACTGCAGCTCAGACAAATAAATGACGCCGACCGCAGCCAGCCGCGTCAATCCGGTAATCGTTGTTGCCGTTGTGCTCAGCGCCATTCTTGAGGTCTTGGACAGTACGATCGTCAACGTCGCGCTGCCACATATTCAGGCAGCATTTGGTGCGACGACGGATCAGGCGACGTGGATCTTGACCAGCTATATCGTATCCGCCGTGGTCATTATGCCGCTGACCGGGTTTGTCGCCCGCCGCGTCGGACGGCGACGGTTGATCCTGACTGCCGTGACCGGTTTTGCGACCATGTCCGCGATGTGTGGCCTGTCCTGGAGCCTTGAGACCATCGTCGCCTTCCGCTTGGCGCAAGGCATGTTCGGTGCCTTCCTGATCCCCCTGTCGCAATCCATCCTGTTCGATGCCTTTCCAAGGGAGAAGCGCGGACAGGCTATGGCCGTGTTTGGCCTCGGTGTGGTGGTTGCGCCTGTGCTGGGCCCGACGATCGGCGCTATTCTAACCGAGTATTTCTCATGGCGGATGGTGTTCTTCGTGAACCTGCCAATCGCGGCGATGGCGTTGTTGTTGCTGGCCGGCGAACTGCCGGAGGACAAAACCGAAGAGGTCGTAATCGACTGGAAGGGTCTGGCGCTGCTGGCCCTCGGAATTGGCTGTCTGCAATTCATTCTGGATCAGGGCGAGACGCTGGACTGGCTGTCCTCACGCGTCATCCAAGCAGCATTGTTGGCCTCGGCTCTGGGCGCGGCCTTCTTCGTCTATCATACGCTGACAGCCAAAAACCCGGTGGTCGACCTGCGGTTCTTTGCCGACCGCAACTTTGCCCTGTGCAATCTGGTTATCGCCGGATTTGCGATTTCGCTGTTTGGCGGCATCGCGATTCTGCCGACCTTCGTGCAATCTCTGCTGGATTATCCGGTGATCGAGTCCGGGCATCTGTTCATTCCGCGCGGCATCGCGGCGGGTATCTCCATGGTCGGTACCGGCGCGGTTCTGGTAACCCGCTTTGACCCAAGGGTACTGGCTGGCATCGGGATGCTGCTGACCGCGATCAGCAATTTCATGGTTGGTACACTCAATCTGAATGCCGGGTTCTGGCAACTGGCCATGCCCGGTGCGGTCAGCGGCCTGGGGATGGGGTTGGTTTTTGTGCCCATGTCCATTCTGGCCTTTGAAAGCATCAGCAAGACGCGCCAGGACGAGGCCTCGGGCCTGTTCAACGTGACTAGGCAATTGGGTTCGTCAGTCGGGATCTCCTTGGTGGGCACTTGGGTAGTTCGGGGGTTGCAGACGAACACCGCTGCGCTCAGCCAGAATGTGACCCCCTACAATCCAGCGGCGCAGGCTTATCTGCAACCGCTTGGCCTGACCCCGGACAGCGCCGAAGGTGCTGCCATTCTCGGGCAGGAGATTTACCGGCAAGCCGAGATGATTTCCTATCTGACGGTGTTCAACAATCTTGGTCTGCTGGCGCTGGCGACGATACCGCTGTTGTTTTTCTGCAAAGCGCCCAAACGCAGTGCCGAGGCCCCGGTCTCGGCGCACTAACCCATCAACAACAGCCCCAGCCACAAAGCGAGCCAGCACATTGCCAGGCTGAGCAGAATGTTCCCCGCTGCAATCGCGATCGAGCGGTTTCTGTGCAGTTCCAGCGATTGATAGGCGAAGCTTGAGAATGTGGTAAACCCGCCGCAAAATCCAAACACCAGCCGTTTTTCCTCTTCGCCCATGTCGACGGGGCCACCAAGGATGCCAATCCACAGCCCCAACAGCAGGCTTCCCAATACGTTCACGATCAGGGTAGAGATCGGTAGGTCATGGGTTACGCGCTGAGACAACCAATGCCGCATGACCGCCCCCAGTCCGCCACCCAGACCGAACATGGCGTGCAGGTACAGATCGGTCACGATGCAGACCCATTGCCATGGATTTTGCGCCCGATGGCTTCGCCGATAATCGCAGCCCCCAGACCGAAAGCAATCTCTGCAACAATAGCCACTAGTACCAGTCCGCCCCCAGAGGCAGCCAATCGCTCCAATTCGGCGACAAAAGACGAAAATGTCGACAAGCCGCCGCAGAACCCAACCGCGCCCAGATGCAAGACATGGGCGTGGACCCTGTGCCGAACCGCATAGAGCCACCCCAGAACAAAACACGCCGCGATGTTGATGCCGAATGTCGCTGTCAGGAAAGGGGCCCCCGGAATCTCGAGCGCAAGCGCTTCGCGCAGCAGAGAGCCAGCCGCGCCGCCCACAAAAACGGCACCATACATCATGGCGCGGTGCCCGGTTGCGGGTGCTGCATTTGCCACTGGAATGATCCTGCTCTGACCTGCGACGACCCCGGCATACCGTTTGCGCAGGCTCGGATCAACTGGCAGGCGGTTCGGACTTCACGAACCGTTTGTTCCGCGTGATGGGACAAATGCTTGCACTCAAACGGCAATCTGTACCACCTTGGGTCGAAAGACAGGGCATGTTTCGACCGCGCCCATTCAGGCCCCGCCATCACCGGCGACACCCAAGGAGATCAGGTATGATTGTACGCAGGCTCTATTACGTGCTGACTTATGTTGGTCTGCCGCTGACCGTGTTGCTTGGGTATTTCTGGCCGCCTGCCTATTGGTTGCTGATCTTTCTCGTCCCCTATGCGGTCATCGGTCTGTACGACATGCTGACCACCAAGCATAACGTGCTGAACAACTATCCGGTCCTTGGACACTTCCGCTATATGCTGGAGTTTGTGAGTCCGGAAATCCGGCAGTATTTCGTTGAAACCAACGAAAGCGGGCGCCCGTTCAACCGCATCATGCGCAGCCTGGTCTATTCCCGGGCAAAAGGGCAGGTCGATACCCAGGCCTTCGGTACGCAATACGACATCATGACCGTTGGCTATCATCGCGCCGATCACTCTCTTGCACCGCAACATGTCGATGAAAGCGAAGAGCGGGTGATGCTGGGCGGGCCGCAATGCGAAAAGCCTTACCTTGCCTCTCGCCTGAATGTATCCGCGATGAGTTTTGGTGCGCTGAGCGCAAACGCCATTCGCGCGCTCAATGGCGGGGCAAAAGACGGCGGCTTTGCCCACAACACGGGCGAGGGCGGATTATCCCCGCACCATCTGGCCGAAGGGGGCGACATCATTTGGCAGATCGGCACCGGCTATTTCGGATGTCGCACGCCCGAGGGTGGTTTTGACAAAGACCTGTTCGCAGAAAAAGCACAGAAAGACGTGGTCAAAGCCATCGAGATCAAGCTATCCCAGGGGGCCAAACCGTCGCATGGTGGGGTATTGCCTGCCGCCAAAGTGGATGAAGAGATCGCAAAAATCCGCGGCGTCCCGCTACATCAAGATGTGATCTCGCCCCCAATTCACTCGGCTTTTGAAGGTCCCACAGGGCTGATGGAGTTCGTCCAACACCTGCGAGAGATGTCGGGTGGTAAACCCATCGGGTTCAAACTGTGTATCGGAAAACGATCCGAGTTCATGGCCATCTGCAAAGCGATGCTGGAAACCGGTATTTTGCCGGATTTCATAACAGTCGATGGCGCAGAAGGTGGCACCGGCGCGGCCCCGGTCGAATTTACCAACCGGCTAGGCGTGCCCGCAAATGAAGGGCTGATCTTCGTCCACAACTGCCTGCGTGGTATTGGCGTGCGCGACAAGGTTCGGGTGATCTGTTCGGGCAAAGTCGCGACCGGGTTCGACATGGTCGAAAAATTCGCTCTTGGCGCGGATATGTGCAACTCGGCCCGGGCGATGATGTTTGCTGTTGGCTGCATCCAGGCGTTGCATTGCAATACGAACCGGTGTCCCTCGGGAGTAGCGACGCAGGACCCTATCCGGGGGCGGGCCGTGAACGTACCGCAAAAACGGAAACGGGTGCAGCGCTATCACGACGCGACGGTTGAAAGTTTCCGCGAGATTTTGGGAGCGATGGGCAAAGCGACGGTTTCGGATCTGCGTCCTGGGGATATTCGCCGCCGTATGGCTGACGAAGGCGAACGGTCCTATGCAGAGATGTACGAGTTCCTTGAGGATGGCGCGTTGCTTGGCAAAAAACTTCCCCAAAGCTTTGAGGTCGACTGGACGGCGGCAAATGCCAACCACTTCTGAGCGGTAAAAAAACTTTGGTCCCGCGCCAAGGATCAGCCATCGGCCTGCGTCTTATATTCCGAGATGCGTATGATGACGTCTGACGAAGATCTGGCCCGCGCGGCTGCGCAAGGGGATGCTGAGGCGTTCGCCACCCTGTTGGCGCGCCACTATGACGGCATGTTCCGCCTGTCATTCCGCCTGACCGGCAAAACCGATCAGGCCGAAGATCTGACGCAGGATATCTGTGCGGCGTTGCCCGCAAAGATTAGCAGCTTTCGGGGCCAAGCCAAGTTCACCACCTGGCTCTACCGGGTTGTGGTGAACGCGGCGCAGGACATGCGGCGCAGACGGGCCAGCCAGGCGCGTGCAGCAGAAGGGTGGGGCGACCTGGAACGTATGCAACGCAGCGCGGCGATAGAGTCCGCCGCCGCTTTGGATTGGTTGCAAAGCGCTATGCGCGCGCTGCCCGAAGACCTCCGCGACACGCTGGCGCTTACACTGGACGAAGAATTGACCCATGCACAGGCGGCTGACGTTCTGGGTGTTTCCGAGGGAACAGTGTCGTGGCGCATGTCCGAAATACGAAAACGCCTGCGGGCGATGAAGGAAAAGGAGCTTGCCGATGGGTGATGAGCTCGACGACCTGAGAACCTTGATGGATGCGGCGACACCCGCGCCGGATGCACAGCGCCGGGCGGAAAATCTGGCGCGCGCGCAGGAAAATTTCCGACAATGCCAAGGATTGCCGATTACGGCGCGTCCTACTGACAAGCGCGGCCCGATGGCCCGCCTGACAGAAGGAGCGAAGTCCATGTTGAATACCATTTCCCATCGCGGTGCCCTGACCGCTACGACCGCCATCGTGGCGGTTGCCTTGGTGATGATCATCCCTCAAACACGGGATGCAGTCGTCGAGCCCTTGTCCCGCGGTGAGGCTCGGGTCGCCGAGCCAGAGACCCTGGCAGATTCCGAGTCCGATTTTGCCATATCGCAACTGGCGGAACCGGTGGTCGAAGCACCGGTTGTCGTTGAAGAGTTCGCCGCGCCGATCGCCAAGCAAGAGCGCAGGGCAGTCGCGCAAAACGGTCTTTCGGCTGGTGCTGTTGGATCTGCGATGCCGCCTTTGGGGGCCACGGTCGAACCCGCGCCACTTCTCGAAGAGAATACCGAAGCCTTTGCAAACGCTAATACCAACCCCCTTAAAGTCACTGCCGAGGAACCGGTTTCGACCTTTTCGATTGATGTGGATACGGCCTCGTATGCAATTGTCCGATCTTCTCTGATGCACGGCTACATGCCCCCCAAAGACGCGGTTCGGGTTGAGGAGATGGTGAATTATTTCCCTTATTCTTATCCCGTACCGGAAGGCGACGCGCCGTTTCGTCCATCGATCACGGTGACCCCAACCCCCTGGAACGCGGGCACGCATCTGGTTCATATCGGAATTCAGGGTGCGATGCCGGACATTCAGGACCGCCCGCCGCTGAACCTGGTGTTTTTGGTCGACACTTCCGGGTCGATGCAGCACCCAGACAAGCTGCCGCTGCTCAAACAGTCCTTCCGGCTCATGCTGTCCGAACTCCGCCCCGAGGATCAGGTCTCGATCGTCACCTATGCGGGCAACGCCGGGCAGGTGCTTGAACCCACAGTCGCCTCAGAACGCAGCACGATTCTGGCGGCATTGGAACGCCTTGAAGCAGGCGGCTCGACCGCCGGGCAGGCGGGCTTGCAACAGGCCTATGACGTGGCTGAGTCGATGGCCCAAGAAGGCGAGATCAGCCGTGTCATTCTCGCCACCGACGGAGATTTCAACGTCGGTCTGTCCGACCCCGAGGCATTGAAGGAGTTTATCGCCGACAAGCGCGACAAGGGAGCTTATCTCAGCGTACTTGGCTTTGGTCGTGGCAATCTGGACGACGCCACCATGCAGGCGCTGGCTCAAAACGGCAACGGTCAGGCGGCCTATATCGACACGCTGAGCGAGGCGCGCAAGGTGCTGGTGGACCAGTTGACAGGTGCGCTCTTTCCGATTGCCGATGACGTCAAGATTCAAGTTGAATTCAACCCCGCGCAGATCGCCGAATACCGTCTGATCGGGTATGAAACCCGCGCGCTGCGGCGCGAGGATTTTAGCAATGACAAGATCGATGCGGGCGACATCGGCGCCGGACACAGCGTCACTGCGATTTACGAAGTGACCCCCGTCGGCTCGGGCGCCACTCGGAATGATCCACTGCGCTATGCTACGGCCGCAAATCAGGACGGGTCGGACGAGATCGGCTATTTCAAACTGCGCTACAAGGCGCCGGGAGAAACTGAAAGCCAGTTGATCGAACAGCCGATGCGATTTGCACAAGGTGAGACATCCGATGACATTCTGTTTTCGTTCGCAATCGCCGGTTTTGGCCAACTTTTGCGCGACGGAACCTATCTGGAAGATTGGGGATACGACGACGCGATCGCATTGGCGGGCGCATCCAAGGGCGATGATCCGTTCGGATACCGCGCTGAGGCGGTAACGCTGATGCGTCTGGCCCAGACCCTGTCCCGCTGATTGCACGGGCTGGTCAGCTGGGTGAATTCCGGGGGCTGTTGATGCTGTGGTTATGGATCCTGCGAATGCTCCATTCCACGGCATCACGCATTGTCTTGCCCAAAGCCTCGTCAAAACCGACGACCAAGTCCGGCGTTTCATCTGAGGCCGCGACAACGTTTTCCTCGAATGAGGACGAGGCAATGATCTTGTCATCATATTCGTCGATGACCTTGATGTTGATACGTACCTTGATCTGCACGGTTTTGCCATTTTCGGACTCGCCGATCACATGGCCCTGAAATTCTCGCAGATCAGGTGCGATAACGTAATCCGGGCGCAGACCAACCGTGGATCGCCCGACAGCGGCAACCTTGTTGGTGTTCTCAAAGCTTTCGATCAACAATGCCTGCACGATCAACGGGGCGCGATCCGCCCATCTGGCGCGTGGCAGGTACTGTACCTGCAAAGGCGTTGGTTGAACCGCGATCTGATCCGTGTTGACGGCCGCGGTCGCGGTCGGTTCCTGCACCACAATCTGCCTTTGCACGCGGGGCAATGACGAGGAAAACGTGCTCTTGGGCGTCAGCAGATACAAGTCGTTGGGCTTGGACGCCTGCCGCAGAGTGCCAAGACCTGCGCATCCCGTCAGAGCGATCAGAGTCGCGACCAGAAAAATAGACCGGATCATTGGCGAAACTCCGATGCTTGAGTACCTAACAGAAACCGCGCGGGGTCGCGTTCGACCTTGTCGGCCAACCGATCGAGGCTGACGACCAGACGCTGGGCCTCTTCGACAAAGCGAACGAACTGCGGCAAACCAACACGCAGGAAATCCGAGACCTGTCGGCGGTTGTCCTGCACAATGCCATCCACCGTTCCCAGCAACTCGGACGCGGATTGCGAGGCGCTGAGCAGATCGTCTGAAATTTTGTCGAACTTCCCGGCCATATTCGACACGGTTTCCGCAACCTTCTTGGCTGCGTTGCTGACCTCTTCGGCCACAGGCGAAATATCCGTGTCGAGAACCTTGTTTGCGGACTCGAAGGCGCGGTCAGCAGATGACAGCGTGGCTTTGGCCGCGTCCATGGTCGACGTGATCGAGTTCAGCGTGGCGTTTGCATTTGATACAGTCTCGGTGATCACACCCAGGGAATAGCTGCCCTCTTGGGTCAATGCCTTGAGGCTTTCGGCAAGCTGCGTTCCCTTTTCGATAAAAGGTTGGATGTCCTGCTGGATGACCTTGTCTGCGTTGGCAATCGCGGTGTTGGCAGTTTCAAGCGCCGTCTTTGCAGATGCCGATGTTTCCGTGATGCTCTTCAACGTACTGTCCCCTGTGGTCAGGGCTGCTTCGGCCTTGGCGACCAACGGGTCCAGTTTCTTGGTGAACTCGCCAATATCCTTGGCCGCGCTGCCAAGATCGCCGGACAGCGATTCAAAATCAGACAGTGTTTTGTCCAGCTTTCCCGAGGCGTCGGCAAGGTTGGTAAGGATGTCGGACACTGCCTTGCGGTTCTTGTCATCGACAATCTTGTTGAGGTCTTCCAGCAGCGACAAGGCCTTGTCCAATACCTGGGGGGCGCCTTCCAACAAGGACTGGATCGGGCTGCGTTTGCTGGGGATCACGCTGTTTTGCGGCAGTCTATCCGCATTTACCGAACCGCCGGACAGCTCGACATAGGCAACACCAGTCACACCCAGAGACTGCAACTGCGCTATGGTCTCTTTGGTGACGGGAATGTCAGCGTCGACCTCAAGCCGCACCCGAACCTTGGACGGGTCGTCATCGTCCAGTTTCAACGAGATGACCTGCCCGACCGGCAACCCGTTATAGTTTACGCCACCGGCGGCGGACAGGCCTGACACATTGTCAAAGAGCACATCGTAATACGCGTATTGCCTTGTGACCTCGAACTTCGCGAGCCACAGGAAAAAGCCGAAAACGCCCAGAATGCCCGCCAAAGTGAACGCACCGATCAGAATATAGTTTGCCCGGGTCTCCATCGCCTCTACCTGTCCTGCCCCTTCTGTTGCGCCGCGCGCGCCCGGGGGCCGGTGAAATACTCCTGCACCCAAGGATGATCGACCTTGGTCATGTCTTCAATCGGACCTTCAACCAACACGCGCTTTTCCGCAAGCACGGCAATGCGGTCACAAATGGCATAAAGGCTGTCCAGATCGTGCGTGACCATGAAAACAGTCAGCCCCAGCGTCTGCTGCAATTCTCGGATCAGATCATCATAGGCGGCTGCGCCGATGGGATCCAATCCAGCGGTGGGCTCGTCCAGAAACACGATCTCGGGGTCCAGCGACAGGGCGCGCGCCAGTGCCGCGCGTTTGCGCATGCCGCCCGACAATTCTGACGGGAACTTGCTGCAACTCAACTGCGGCAGGCCAACAAGGCTGATTTTTAATCCGCCCAACGCCGACATAAGCGTTTCACTGATACCAGTATGTTCGCGCAGAGGTGCCATGACATTCTGCAAAACGGTCAGCGAAGAAAACAATGCGCCGTCCTGAAACGCGACGCCCCAACTTTTCTCGATCCGCTTACGCTCGGCTTCCGGGCCGTTCAGCACATCGACCCCCAGAACCTCGATGCTGCCGGCGGCGGGTTGGTTCAGCCCAACGATTGTACGCAGAAGAACCGATTTTCCGGTGCCCGATCCACCAACGACGCCCAGGACCTCGCCCCGCCAGACGTCCAGATTAAGGTTGTCGTGCACGACCTGCTCTCCGAACCTGTTGGTCAGGTTGCGGACACGGATTACCGCCTCGCGCTGCGCGTCTGCCTGGGTTTCCCGTTCCAGGGTCGTGCCATCCATATCAGACCCCCAATTCCGAGAAAAAGATCGAGAACAGCGCGTCGATGGCGATGACCATGAAAATGGACTGCACAACCGAGGCCGTTGTGCGTTGCCCAACGCTTTCCGAAGACCCCTTGACCTGCATGGCTTGCCAACAGGCAATCACGCCGATCACAAGCGCAAAGAAAGGCGCTTTGATCAGGCCGATGGCCAGTTGCCAGACGTTGGTGTTTTCCTTCAGGCGCGTTACGAACATGCCGGGGCTTACGCCCAGATCGATCCAGCTCATCAATGCGCCGCCGATCAGGCCAGCCATGTCCGCAACGAAGCCGAGGATCGGCAACATGATAAGCAAGGCCAACACGCGCGGAATGACCAGCACTTCGATCGGGTCCAGCCCCAGCGTGCGCATGGCGTCAATCTCTTCCTGGACTTTCATCGATCCGATCGACGCAGTGAAGGCCGATCCCGACCGGCCAGCCACAATGATTGCGGTCAGCAGAATACCAAGTTCGCGCAAAATCGAGATCGAGATCAGCTCGACCACAAAAATCTCGGCCCCAAACTGCTTGAGCTGCGTCGCACCCTGAAAGGCCAAAACAACGCCGATCAGAAACCCCATGAGCGAGACGATGGGCAGGGCCTTCAAACCCGTTTGCTCCATCTGCGAAACCAATGCCGCACGGCGTAGACGCCAAGGCATAACCAACGTACGTGCGAGACGATGCAGGGTCAGCCCCAAGAATTCTATGATTGAAAGCGTATCGGTCCAGGTGCCTGTGGTTCGCGCGCCCAAATGTGCAAGGGCCTCGACAAACCCGCGCGGCGGGGCCTGTTCGCCCACTGCGTCTGGCATATTGTCGGAAACGGTTTCGATCAGTGATGCATGTGACTCCTGCACGGCTTGCAACCGAACCTGTGCGCCACTGTTTTGTACCCGGCGTTCAAGATCCGCAACTAGCCAGGCGCCACCTGTATCCAGCGCGCTGACGCCCGCCATGTCCACGATCACGTCGTTGCCGTCCGGTCGGATCGCCTGAAACGCTGCTTCAATCTGATCCAATGACTGCGTCAGCAGATCGCCCGCAATCCGTATGCAGACGCCTTCAGCGTTCCGATCCTGGGTCACCGTTGGCTGTTTCATGGGCGTATGTGATGTGAAAAACCAAGCCGCTGCAATGGGTTTATGCAACCAAAACGAGATTTCCACAGCGGAAATTGCCGAGGCGATGCAGTTTCGCACAGCCCGACGAACGAAAGCTATGCGAAACCGACAAATTGCATTTGCCAAAAATCCGCTTGCACCGAAGGTCATATACCACCGAGCCTGTGGTCTCAGGGGCAAAGCGGCATGGATTCCGACGCGATGACCCTCTACACCTGCATCAAACGGAATGTTACGCATGATCTCAGGGAGGACCCAGTTGGAGATCAGTGAAAAACGCATCAAAGAGATGACAACGGCAGGTCTGAATCTGATCGGGCAGGCGTTGTCGATCTATGATAGCCAGCTCAGGCTGGTCCAATGCAACTCCAGGTTTCAGGAAATGTTCGATCTGCCGGACAATCTGGTTCAACCCGGGGCGCGCTTTCACGACACAATTCATTTCCTGGCCAGCCGTGGGGAATATGGAACCGTGGATCAGGTCGATGAAATGGTTCGCCAGCGCGTCGAACAGGCGCTGGCATTCGAGCCACATTACATGGAGCGGGTCCGCCCAAACGGGCAGGTGATTTCGGTCGAAGGGGCACCTTTGCCTACTGGTGGCTGGGTGGCGGTTTATACGGACATAACCCGCACCAAGCAGGACGAGGATCTGTTGCGCGCCCGGTCCGAGGAACTGTCGGAACAACTTCTGGGGCGAGCCGAGGAGCTTTCGGCCTCAAACCGGAAACTCGCCGCAACCATTACCGCGTTGGAAGAGGCCAAGCGTCAACTGACCGAGATCGAAGCCCGCACGCGCCTGACCGCCGAGATGATGCCAGCCCATATCGCGCATCTGGATGCGGATGGTCGGTATGACTATTCGAACCGCCGTCTCAGTTCGGTCATGCCCGGCCGCCCGTCCGACATTTTGGGATTGCACATCTCCGAAGCCCTTGGAAATACAGCTTTCCAACGGGTTGAGGCGCATCTGCAGCGCGCCTATGAGGGCAATACATCAGTCTTCGAGTTTACCGAAGATCGCGACGCCCGCCGGTTGCGTGTATCGTTCACCCCGGACGGGCAGGGTGGGGTCTATGTCATGTCCGTCGACATCACCGAAGAGACGCAGGCACGTGTCGCTTTGCAACAGTCGCGCCGGCGCGCGATGGCAGCACAGATGACCAGCGGTATGGCGCATGACTTTTCGAACCTTTTGACGATCATTTTGGGTATGCAGGCGCGGTTGGAGAAAATGGACCTGCCCGACAGCGCCCGCGAGCTTGTGACTGCAACGCAAAGCACCGCGCGACGCGGCGGCCAGCTATTGAACAGGATCGCCGACATGACCGGCAACCGGACCCCGCATCCCAAAGCCACCGACATGCGCGGGCTATTGGAAGATTTGCGGGTTCTTGCCTCTCCCTCGCTGCCGCGCGGGGTTGGCCTTTCGGTTGTGAATACGCTGCCCGACCAGCCGGTAATGCTGGATCCGGGAATGGTGCAGGATGCTTTGTTGAATTTGGTGTTGAACGCACGCGATGCCTGCGGCAACTCGGGTCAGATCACTATCAGCGCTCATACAATCGGGTCAATTTGGACTGAAATCACCGTCTCGGACACCGGACCCGGGTTTTCACCCGAGGCTTTGGACAAGGCGCTTAACCCTTTCTTTACCACTAAAGGTAGCGAAGGGTCCGGGCTTGGGCTGCCGATGGTTTATGACACCGTCAAACTCGCTGGCGGAGACTTGAGCCTTCGCAACACGCCTTCCGGCGCCTCGGTTGTACTGCGCCTTCCATACCGGCCCGCGCCGCCCGCACAGGAAGGTCTGGTTCTATTGGTCGAAGACAGCGACGAGCTGCGCAGCCAGTTTCGGGAAATGCTCGTCGATCTGGGCTTTTCCGTGATCGAGGCGACCTCGGCGGAAGAAGCTCTGGCATTGGCAACTGATGTTGACGAGATTGTTTTGGTGCTGTCCGACATCCGGTTGGAAGGGCGCGGTACCGGGTTGGATGTCATGACCTCAATCCGGCCGGGACTGGCCTGTATCCTAATGACCTCATTGCCATATTCCGACCCGTTGCACAGGCAGGCGCTTGCACTGGCGCCGGTTTTGCGCAAACCGTTCTCGCGGGCGCAATTGTCCGCTCTGATCCGCGCCGAGGCTGCCTGATGACAAAACCGCTGGTCACAATCCTTGATGACGAGCCCGAAATCCGCCGAATCCTGACGGATACTCTGGAAGAAGCCGGGTTCCGAACCCAGAGCTTTGCCCGCGCCCGCGAGTTTGAGGCTGCGCTGAATCGTGTGACACCCGATGTGTGTTTGGTGGACCTGTCGTTGCCAGATACCGATGGTCTTGCGCTGGTCCATCGTCTGGCGCTGGAACAAGGGGCCGCAGTGATAATCATCTCGGGCCGCGCGCAGGTGCAGGACCGCGTCACCGGGCTGGAGCTTGGCGCGGACGACTATATCACAAAGCCGTTCGACCCCACCGAGGTTGTTGCGCGCATTCGGGCGCGCCTGCGATCGTCGCGACCTGCAACACCCAGTTCCGAGATCGCGCGTTTCAACGGTTGGACGGCACATTTCGATCGCTACATTCTGGTGGACGCCACCGGTGCCGAAACCCAATTCAGCCACGCTGAAGGTGAGGTTCTGCGTTTGTTTCTGGAAAGTCCAAAACGCCTGATCAGCCGAGGCCGCATGCAAGAAATGCTGGGCGGAGGGGCAGGGGACAGCTTTGATCGCGCGATGGATGTTCGCATCTCGCGTTTGCGGACGAAACTGGCAGAAGACCCGAAGAACCCACGCCTCATCAAAACGATCTATGGCGCCGGGTATATCTTTCTGGGTGATGTTGAATGGCTGTGATTGTCACTCGCGCAGGGCCTCGTCCTTAACCTTCAGCACCGGTTGAATCACGTAATCAAGAACAGATTTGCGCCCTGAAAGGATATCGACTTCGGTAATCATCCCGGGAATGATTTCGACCGCGATACCATCCGCATCCAGCATCGTGTTTGTCGTTCGGATTTCAACGACAAAGACCTCTTCCTCGCTCTGCTCGGACCGTGTGACCGTATCGGCCCCGATCCGGGTGATCTGCCCGTCAAGACTGCCGTACCGTAGAAAATCATAGGCCGTGATCTTGACTTTGACCGGCTGTCCGGCGTGCAGGAAAGCGATGTCTTTTGGCCGCACATAGGCTTCGACCAGCAAGGAGTCATCCAACGGCACAAGTTCGATCAGTTCCTCACCAGCTCGCGCTAGGCCGCCAATGGTCGTGCGGTGGATTCGGTTGACGACGCCCCGAACGGGTGCGCGAATTTGCGCGCGCGCTGCGCGATCCCGTAAGGCGGGCAGGACGGGCTGCAAGGCGGCCAGCTCTGCTGTGACAGTCGCCAGATCGGTCAGAGCGGCACTGCGAAACCGACTGTGCGCAGCCCTGATTCTGTCATCGATTTCGTCCAAGCCGGTCTGAAGCCGATGCACGACCGCTTCGGCCCGGGTTTGTCGCCCGCGCCATTCCGCCTCGCTACGCCTGAGGGTCAATAACGTGGTGGCGGGTTCCATGCGCTGTTCGACCAGAGGCTCCATCATCGCGCGCTCCTCGGCCAATACCGCAAGCGTTTCTTCAGCGGTCACCCGATCGACCAGACCCTCTTGGTATTCTCGCTGCCGCTGTTCGCGCTGCCGGTTGAGAATGGCAATTTCAGCCGCAACTTCAGTTTGCCGCCCTTGAAACAAAGCAGTTTCCGAGCGTACAACCTCCGGCGCTTCGTTGATCAAATTCGGGGCAAAAAACAGTTCAGACCCCGAGATTTCGGCCTCAAGACGCTGCGCTCGGGCCATCAAGCCAAAGGCACGCTGTTGTTCCTGGCTTAACTCACTGGCGATCTGGGATGAATCCAAAACCATCAGAACCGACCCCTGATCTACCACCTGACCTTCGCTTACGTGCAGAGCCTGAACCACGCCGGGTTCCGTTGCCTCGATCACCTGAATATCGCCCGAGGGAACGATACGCCCATCAACACGGACAACGTCATCCAGCTCTGTATGCGCCGCCCAAACCACTGCAGTCGTCAGACAGATCAAAATGACCAGCAACAACAGCGAACCCCGCAGCGGTGCCCGACCGCGCATTTCGCGCGCCAGAGTCTCCAGATCAGGATGCCGCGACATTGAGGTGTCTCCTGCCGTTGGCAGCGTATTGCGTCAGCAGGGATTTGGGTCCGTCAGCGCCAATCTTGCCGTCTTCAATCACGATAACCCGGTCGACCAGTTCCAAGAGGCTGCTGCGATGCGTGACAAGAACAAGGGTCGTGTCCTGCGTTGCTGCTTTGAGTCGCTGAATGACTTTGGCTTCGGTTTTGACATCCATTGAACTGGTCGGTTCGTCCATCAGCAACACAGGGGAACGCCCGATTAACGCCCTTGCTAGCGAAATGGCCTGTTTTTGACCGCCGGACAAACCCTCACCCTGCTCTGCCAAACCAAGGTCATACCCCGATGGGTGCCGCGCAACAAAATCCTCGACCCCTGCGATACGCCCGGCCCTGATCAAGTCGGCATCACTGGGCTCGGTCGATCCGCTGGCAATATTGTCGCGCACAGAGCCAGAAAACAGCCAGACATCTTGAAGAACCGAGCCGATGTTACGCCGCAAATCACCGGGATCCACCTGCCGAATATCCAGACCATCCAGCATCACTGACCCGGTCCGTGGTTGGTAGAGTCCCAACATCAAACGGGCTATTGTGCTCTTTCCCGATCCGATCTGTCCCAAAATGGCGACTTTTTCACCCGGGCTGATGTCAAAGGACACACCCTTTAATGCATCCTCGGCCTGATCCTGATAAGCGAAGTGGACGTTGTTGAAGGTGATGCGCCCGTCGAATGATGGCCGGCTGATCCAGCTTTTGCCAAGGGGCCGCTCACTTTCAGCCTGCATCAGCGCGTTCAGATTCCGATAGGCACTACGCGCCTGGTTCACTCGTGTCAGCGTCTGAGCCAATTGCCCAAGGGGTGCGAGTGCGCGGCCGGTCAACATGACCGAGGCCACAAGCGCTCCCATGCTGGTCTGCCCTTCCATGATCAGAAAGACGCCGTAAAAAACAATGAGAACCTGCGCGCCTTGTTGGGTGAAGCCGGTCAGGTTCAACGCCAATTGCGTCACGGCTCGACTACGGGTCCCATGCTCGGACTGACGTTCGATCGCCTGTTCCCAGCGATTGCGCATCAGACGCGCGGCGGCGGTGGTCTTGATAGTCTCAAGACCGGACACAGTTTCAACAAGGACAGAGTGCTTCGATTGCCCGTCGGAAAAGCTTCGCTCGGCAAGGCGGGACAAAATTGGCTGTATTGCCAGACCGGTCAAGAGGACTTTGGGAACCGCAAGCGCCGGGATTAGGGCCAGAGGACCTCCTACCAGGTAAATCGTCAGCACAAAGACCATGATGAATGGCAGATCGACCACCGCGACAAGGGTCGCGGAAGTGAAGAATTCCCGAAGCGTCTCAAATTCCCGAACTGTGCTGGCGGTAGCACCGGTGGAACCTTGCCGCGCAGTCATACGAATATTCAGCAACTGGTCAAAGATCCGCCGCCCCATGACCCTGTCTGCCTTTTGGCCCGCGCGATCTATGAAACCTGCGCGCAGGATTTTTAGGACAAAGTCGAACACCAGCGCTAGGCAAACACCCCCGGTCAGGGCGATCAGGGAAGACGTTGCCTCGTTCGGCAGAACCCGATCGTAGACGATCATGATGAACACCGAGGTGGACAGCCCAAGGATGTTCGTCAGGGCCGCCGCCAGCGCAACCTGGCTATAGGACCACCGGTTCGCGATCAACGCTGACCAGAACCAATGCCCGCTGGAATCCCTGGCTGCAGCCGTGTTGTCATTCCGACTGGCACGCCGAAACAACAGCAGATAACCGGAATAGACCTCGCCCAGAGATTTTTCGCTCATCTCACCGATACCGTCCCCCAGATCGGGGTCGAAAATTCTGAGGTCGCCATTTACGGAACGCCCGTGATAGACAAGCGCTTGGCCACTCTCCAATACCAATATCGCCGGAGCCAGTGTGGCATCGAGTGCACTCAGCTTATGAGCGCCAAACCCAACCTGCATACCGGCGCGGCGCCCTGCCAGGATCGCATCTCGGACAGTCAATCCACCCGCCTCGCCGGATTGTGCATCCTGCAGCGCAGCCCGGGTTAGCGGTCTTTCGAGGGATTTGCCCACATGTAACATACAGGCTTCCAGCCCGCTCGGTTCAAGGGACTTTTCCTTCATTACGTCTCACCTCTGGGCTGTCCTCTTAAGGCCGCTTGGCGCCCTTCGGGGCAATACGCCTCGGCATCTTCTCGAATTGATGGTTCGTCGACATCATCACCCTGAAACATAAAGCGCCTCTGAAGTTGAGCAGGGGTGGTTTTCGCGGCCCATAGCCTCGATAAGCGCGCCCGCGCTTTCGCTGATCTTTGCAGAAACAGGGGTTTGATGCTGGACACGGTGCAACCAGCCGCAATGCGACATGGATACTTGATGGGCGTGGATTAGTTTGAGCGCGCCGCTGTTCATCAAAGTCGCAATCTGGTTTTGGGATAACCGCAGCAGTCGCCCAGCCTCGATACCGAAAACCCCTTCGGGCATCGGAATTCCGTTATGGTGTTTGATCGGAACAAAAAGATCCTGATTGGCAATTTTCCGGCAAAGCTGTCGAGTCTCAGATACAGCCGCCAGGCGCGATTGCAGGAACGCCCGAACTGCGCAGAGATCCGGCGTCAATTGCTCACCATCAACAAAAAACGGCTCATCCGCAGGATCATCGGTGACCAGGCCAGATGCTTCGTTGACCATCAACAGCGACCTTTCGGACGAGTCGTAACCATTTCCTGCCAGAAACGGATAGCAGCGCATTCCGGTCGGGATGTGAAATCCCAGCCATCGGCCGTCATCTGACACAAAAGGTGTTCTTTGACCCGGTTGCAAAGAAAGCAATATGACGGGCTCGAATTGGTCGCGACGATTCCGAAAAACGACAGGAAATGAAGCCGCTGCGGGCAGGACTTCATTTGCGGTTATGGGGTAGTCCTGCGCCTCTGCCGCAAAGCGGTATGACGTGAAACGTTGCCAATATCGATCGCCATGCCGCGACAGGCTTACTGGGAAAAGACCATTCTGTTCCATTTCATCCCCCTGCTACAAAGGGATGTTGCGTCTTAGGACGCAACACCGTTTTCGTGCCGCTCAGGCCGATGCCCCGGTCGGGTCGGTCAGAAGCACATTGTCAGCATCAAATGCACTCAGATCAGACAACCCCTCGAACTGGGCCATTTTTTCAACGCTGGCGTTGTTCGGAGCCGAATAGTCGACCTTGACCAAAGCACTGTTGGTTCCGTCGGTCGCAAGAAAATAGATTTCATCCCCCGCCTGAACCCCCAAAAGTGTTTCGGCTGCGTTTGCGATTGTGTCGTCGTTCAAATCTGCCAACTGAGTGTTCAAACCCACAAATCCGGTATTTGCACCGATGCTGTCGCCCACGCCAAGGGCTTCGACAACTGTGCCGCTTCCGCGCAATGTGCTGGTATCAAGGCCGCTGAACATGAGCGCGTCGGACACGTCCGCCTCCGGTCCCAGGCTAAAGCCGGTAATCGTATCGATTCCGTTATCAGTGGCGCTGGCTTCGAGCATGACGATGTCTCGCCCTGCACCCGACAGATCGATCATGTCATCACCCGCACCGCCGCGAACAATATCATCGCTGTTGGTACCCGAGAGGGTATCGGCGTCACCGGTGCCAAATGAGACATGCAGCGGGCCACCCTGCAAGGACGTGAGATCCAGCTCGATCGGTTGACTGCTATCCAGAACCGTCAGCTCAAACGTTACAAGCGGTTGCGTCAGGTCGCTGATGCTGAGCGCTGCCCCCCCAAATCTGACGGGATTGCCGCTGTCGTTGACCGAAAAGATCGTGAAGTCGTCGTGCTCAACATCTGATCCCGAATTGAACGAGACGACCAGCGGATCGAAACCCAGATCGACATCGAAATCCAACCCGCTGGAAACATCCCGATCAGGGTCCGCATAAACAGCAAATGTGACGGTCGATCCGCTGCGCCCGATTTCAGTTACCGCATAGGGCGCTGCGATATAGGCAAATGCCTGATCCGAAACCGGTAGCGGGTCCGGTCCGCCCGAAACAGTCGCCTGCGCCGCGAAATCCAACGCGTCACCTGCCGAAATTCCCGAAAACTCTGAACTCGGAATGTTCGCGCTCCAGGAACCATCAGCCGCCACCGTCGCGCTTCCCGCGGGGGAGCCGTTCAACGTTACGCTGATCGTTTGGCCCAAGGTCAGGCCGACTGAGCCACCAGAGACCGTTAGTCCACCGCTCTGCGCGTCGCCCAGTGTGACGGCATTGTTTGCTCCTGCCGGGTCGAGACTCAGGACAGGCCTGAAATCTGTGGTAAAGCTTTCGGTCGCATCGGTTGCGGCGTTGCCATTGGCATCCTGAACCGCGGCGGTCACGGTGTAGCTCCCGCCATCTGAAAGGGCCGCAAGGCTGGCCGATGGGACATCGACACTCCAAACGCCGCCTGAAACTGCAGCGTTGTAGGTTTGGCCATTCAAGGTCACTGAAACTGTCTGGCTGTCTGCTGCCGAGGTGGTTCCCGAAACAGTCAGGTCAGAGCCGCGCTCGATCACATCAAGAACTGCCCCCACGGGAAGCGGGTTCATCGCGAGGCTCGGCGCGGTGAAATCCGTTCCGATACTGGTTGACGCCAAAGATTGGTTGCCCGCGAGATCAGTCACGGTCGCGTTCACGCTGTAGGTCTCGGCGTCCTGCAAACCGCTCAGGCTGGCCGAAGAGGCGGTAAAGGTCCACGACCCGCCGCTGACCGTAGCGGTGCCAGCGATATCTACCGTGTTGTCCGCCCGAACGATTTCGACCGATACAACCGTTCCGTTTGCAGCGTCAGAACTGCCGGTGACAACAAAATCCGTTGCGCGTTCCGAGGCGTTCATCACAAGCCCGTCCGCCAGAGGGTCAATGGTCAGGGAAGGTGCGGTGAAATCCGTGCTGAACGAGCCAGAGGCCTGCACCGCCGGGTTGCCCGCCGTGTCCGAGATATCAGCGCTAACCGAAGTGGGTGCGCCATCCGGCAGCGCAGCGAGATCAGTTGCAGACACGGTCACAAACCAGTTGCCACCGAGCGCTGCGCCTGTGTAGGTCTGCCCGTTCACTGACACCGAGACCTCTTGCCCATCTTCCGCATTGGTCGTGCCCGAAATTGTCAAATCCGACCCACGCTCGGCCGCATTCAACACCGCGCCATGCGAAAAGCTGTCAATTGTGAGTGTCGGGGCAGTGACATCTTTCGAAAGCATCACATCGGCCTGAGGCGCATCCAGCCCGTCGCTGTCGGACACGTCAGCCGTCAGAGTATAGTCCCCCCCGTCTGCCAGTGCGCCCAAGTCGGTGGCAGGGATCGTGACGCTCCAACCGTTAGCTGAGACCGCGCCGGAATAGGTCTGCCCATTCAGCTCAACGGTCACCAACTGGCCATCGGACACATTCCCCGTTGTTCCGGTAACGGTCAGAGCAGAACCGGCCTCGGCCGCATTCAAAACAGCGCCAACCGACAATGGCGCGATCGAGATTGATGGGCCTGTCAGATCAACGGGAACGGTTGCTGTGGCAAGCGTCGCGGGGTTTCCCCCCAAGTCGCTGACAGCAACGCTTACCTCTACGGGTGTACCGGTGGACAAACCTGCCAGATCGGCTTGCAGGATGTTCACGCTCCAACCGCCGCCCGCGACGATTCCGGTGTAGTCACGAGCTTCGAACGTCACTTGGACTTCCTGTCCATCTTCTGCGGTCGTCGTGCCTGTCAACGTCAGGTCACCACCGACATCGACAAGGTCAATTGATCCCCCTGCAACCGGGTCCAGCGTTACGGTCGGTGCGGTAAAGTCAGCGTGGAAACTGCCGCTAGCCTGTGGTGCCGGGTTTCCCGCTTCATCATAGACATCGGCAGTAACCGCGATCGTGGCGCCATCCGTCAAAGCCGCCAGATCCGCTGCAGGTACGGTAACGCTCCAGTTTCCGCCCGAAATGGTGCCCGTATAGATCTGTCCGTTCAGTCCAACAGTCACCGTTTGTCCGTTCTCGGCATCGGTGTTGCCGCTGACGGTCAAATCCATTCCCTGTTCGGCGGCATTAAGGACGTTGTCTTCAGAAATCGGCGAGATTGCGAGCGTTGGTGGGATCGTATCGACGTCAAATTGTGACGTTGTCGAGGAAATTTCTTCCCCGTCCGCATCCAGCGTTCGGACAGTGACGTCAGAATGACCCTGAGGGAGCGCAGCTGCCTCAGCTTGGGATAGGGACACGCGCCAGCTTCCATCGGCGTCGGGTGCCACAGTTTTTGTGATCGAGCCGATTGAAACCTCAACCATCGCCGCATCGGCCCCCGCCAAGGTTCCCGTGCTGGTGCTGTTCAGCGCATCCGCCTGCAATTCGGCCAGGTTCAGGCTTGGCAGTGGCGGAGGCGGCGTAACTGTCGGCGGGGGGGGTGTAACCTCGGGCCGGGGTTCGGGGTCGTCATCATCGTCACCCCCGCTTCCACCGCCGCCACCTGCAGCAGCTGCGGCACCTGCAACGCCGAGTCCCCCCAGCGCCAGGCCCGTACCGCTGACCCCACCAGCGGTCGCAGCAGCCGCACCCGCTTCGGCGACCGCTGCGAACTGTGCGATCTGACCCGCCATTTCATCGGCAACCATAATCGCGCCATTTTCAAGGACTTGCACATCTTCGGATGAGACGACCAGAGTGCGGCCGTCCTCCAACCGCAATTGGACATCGCCGTTCGACAGGATCCTTGCAGAGCGCACACCCGGGATCGCTTCGGCAAATTGAAATGACTCCAGCTGCTCGGACGTGGCCTGCGCCAGGGCAGGCAGGGCCAACAATGTTGAACCCAGCCCACCGGCCAGACCACGTCCGACCCATCGTTGCAGCTTGCGGTCGATCCAATTTCGCACATGCCGCGCGCGCCCGGCCTCAGACGAGTTGTCCAGGGTCACGCTTTCATTGGAAACGGGTTCTTTGGTCATTTCGCCCCTCATAAGTGGTGCCCGTCGCCATCCGGCCAGAGCGGTGCTCTGTCTTTGGCTCTGTAACCGGATGTCTCATGCGGGCGATCCTGAAAATTCGATTTAAACTGAAGCTGAAATCCTTGTTTTCACCACATTCGTGTTCCGGTTCCGGTCTGGGCCTCAGATCATTCTGATCTCGGTGCCAGGGGTGGCACGGGGGTGAGTGACGATGAGACTTCAGTTCGAAAGAGTGGTTGCAACGGGGACCGCAGCGCTCGATTCAGGTATCGGCGATATCGCTTTAAAAACGTTTAACGGCGATACGTTCCTCTACACGATGACGGGTGTCGGCGGCGGCATCACGTCCTGGCGATTGACCGAAGGCGCAGGTCCGCTACTGGTGGACCAGCAACATTACGGTGTCACCATCAGCAATCAGGTCGGCCGCAGCGGCGTTCCGATCACTTTGGGCGCACAAGACCATCTGGCTCTGGATGTTAATACTGCCACCGGGCTTGTCAGCTATGATCTCGGTGCTGCCGGACAGATTGGTGATCTTCAGGAAACCGGTGCTTTAACATACAGCGGTGATATTTCTGCGGCGGCACAAATCTCGGGCAGCTTGTTGACGCTCGCTCATGCTGACGCAGGTCGAATCGCGACCTATACCATCAACCCGGATGGATCGTTGGGCGTTGCCGGAACGGTATTGGCACGCGCGGATGTGTTGCAATCAATGCAGTCCGGTTCGGGGCATTTCATCGTTGCCGCAGATACGATTAACAGCACGCTCACAACTTTCAGCGTCGATCAGGGCACCGGTGCACTCGCCGAGGTCGCCGAAAACACCGCAACCCAGACGTTGGGCATAAACGCGCCGACGGCAATCGAAGTGGTGCAGGTCTATGGCAAGTCCTGGGTCGTCGTCGCGGGTGCCGGCAGCAACTCGCTGAGCGTCATGGAACTGGGCAGCGACGGGCGGCTGACGCCGACGGATCATGTTCTGGATTCGCTCCATACCCGGTTTGAATCGGTCCAGGATCTGGCCGTCGTCGACTTCGATGGCCGCGTTTTTGTTGCAGCGGGCGGGGGAGATGACGGGATCACTCTGTTCACAATGACGCAGGACGGACAGTTGATTTACCTGGACAGTTTTGCCGACACCCTGGCCAGTGGCTTACAGAATGTCGAAGCGCTGAGCATGGCTCATGTCGGGGATGAACTGCAAATTCTGGCGGCATCACAACAGGATGCCGGGATAACACAGCTTACTGTGTCAGTGGCGGATCTTGGGGTGGTCCGGCAGGGGTTCGGCACAATCAACGGGACGTCCGGAGGCGACATGCTGCGAGGCGGAATTCTCGATTCCGCACTAATCGGTGGGGCGGGGGACGACATCTTGATTACCGGGACAAGCACTACCACTCTGACAGGCGGCTCAGGCGCGGATGTGTTCTTTGTGCGTCACGGCAGCGGCCACACCACGATCACTGACTTCGAACGCGGCACAGATTCGCTCGATCTGTCCGACTTCTGGTTGCTGCGAACGCCCGCGCAACTGGATATCTCAACAACCTCGGACGGCGCGCAGATACAGTACCGTGGACAGACGATATCGCTTGCGTCCTCGGATGGCGCAGCGCTGAGCAGCACCGACATCTTCGGATCAGGGTTCAACGGGCCCGACCACGTCCCGGTCATCATCAGCAACGGGCCAGACAGCAATGCCGGTCCGGGCGTTCTGGGTGCTGTGAGTATAGACTCGACCACCGCCGATCCGGCGCTTTCGGGGGCTGAGATTCGGTTCACACCATCTGGCGAGGGCGCGATCGTAGCGCAAGCAAATGCACAGGGAGAGTTTGACCTCGAGATGCCCGACGGCACGTTCTCAGGCGAGCTGGAGATCGTCAAATCCTATTCCACGGCCAGCAATCAGATTTCGGCATTGGATGCCTTGCAAGTCTTACGGATGGCAATCGGGTTGGATCCGACCTTCGGCCCGGCTGCGCCCGAAAACCTGATCGCGGCAGATATCAACCGGGATGGTACTGTCAGCGCGCTGGACGCGCTGAACGTTCTTCAGAATGCGGTGGGGCAAACGGCTCAGCACCCGGCGGAATGGGTGTTTCTGGATGATAGCGTCGATCTATCGGCAATCACCAGAACCAATGTCTCTTACAACACTGGGGCACCGGTGACCGTCGTGGACGGCGAATTTGCGACCGACATGACCTCAATCCTGCTGGGCAATATTGAAGCTGTCTGAAGAGCGATGAATACTGTCCGGCCTATTCTCGGAACGCCCGATAGAAATAATCCGCAAGCGGTTTGACCAGATAGCTCAGGGGAGTGCGCTCATCGGTCTTTATCATCGCCTCAACCGGCATGCCCGGCAACAATTCCTGCCCGTTCAGCAACTCAATCTGACCGTCATCCGGAATAACCTCAGCCCGATAAAAGGTGAATCCGGTGCCTTCGTCGGTATACGTGTCTGCCGAGACGTTCCTGACTTGCCCGTTCAACTCAGGCGTTTCGCGCTGATTGAAGGCTGGAAAGCGCAGCGCAACCTCTTGCCCGCGATGTAGTTGGTCGACATGTAAGGCGTCCACCCTTGCCGCCACCAGCAAAGGCGTATCCTGAGGTACCACGTACAGCATCGGCTCGCCCGGCTGAATAACGGACTGAAGCGCAAAGACCTGGCTGTCATAGACCGTTCCCGCAACCGGTGCACGGATATCGAGACGCGACAGGCGCTCATTCAACGACAAGCGCCGTTCCGCCAATTCGACAACCCGGGCCTGAACATCCCGCAATTGCGAGATCGCCTCTTCACGCCGAGTCGCCTTCAGTTCGACGATTCGAATCTCAGTGCTCGAAATCTCACCTTCCAAACGCGCGACCGAGGATTCCAGACGCCCGATTTCGCCCAACAAGCTGGCCTCTTCCCGTTGCAGGGCAGAGACCCGGCTGGCTTGCGTCAGGCCGCGCTCTAACAGACCTTCCTGATCTACCAACTCGCTTTGGATCAGTTCAACCTGGGTCCGCAACGAGATCAATTGCGCCTGATTCCCTTCGATCTCATTTTCGATCTGGGTTTTTTGTTTGCTAAGCTGCTCGGTCTGTTGCTTCAACGTGTCAACGCGCGCATTGAACAGGCGCTCTTGACCGGCCAAAAGATCAGCGGAGATACCTTCTCGGCTTTGCAATTCTTGCAGGCGGTTGCCCAATTCTGCGGCGTCGACCCCATCGCGTTCCGCCTCAAGTCGGACCATTCGGGCCAGCAGTTCGAACAGCTGAGATTCCACGATGGTTTTTTCCGAGGCCAGGAATGTGTCATCCAGTCGCAACAGCATATCGCCACGGGCGACAGCATCGCCATCGCGCACGAATATCTCGCCGACAACGCCACCATCCGGATGCTCGACCACCTGACGATTGCTTTGCACTTCGACCACACCTTGCGAGATGATCGCTCCGGCCAGTTCGGTCCGTACACTCCACACCCCAAGACCCAGGACCAGAACGCCCAGTGCTAAGATGCCCACGGCTGCAGGAACCTTGATGCTCCACGCCGGTTTCTTGACAGACTTGGCCATTAATCACCCACCTTGTTCAGGTGCCGTTTGATGACGTTTGCGTTTTGCACCATCGTGTTCAAAACCTCATCACGGCTGCCGGTCTTCACGATCTGACCCTTTTCGACAACAACAAGGTCATCGCATTCGGAAATGGCCTGTGGCCTGTGGGTCATGATAATCACCGACTTACCGACCGACTTGAACTCGCGCACCGCATTGTTCAGCGCCAGGGTTCCATCCGCATCAAGGGCCGAATTCGGCTCATCCAGGATCAGCAGAACCGGATTGCCATAAAGGGCACGTGCCAAAGCAATCCGTTGCTTTTGGCCGCCTGACAGTTGGCTATCATTGCCTTCAAGGAACGTGTCGTACCCCTTTTCAAGGCCGAGGATAAGCTCGTGCGCGTTTGCCGTTTTGGCAGCGGCCACAACTGCGTCGGGGTCAGGGGTTTCCGACATCCGGGCGATATTTTCAGCGACAGTGCCATTAAAAAGGGTCACCTGCTGCGGCAGGTACCCGATATGCTGGCCCAACGCGTCCGGATCATACTGGTCCAGAGTCGCGCCCCCCAGCCGGATTTCACCCGCCGCCGGGGACCAAAGCCCAAGCAAAGCCTTGGCCAGTGTCGTCTTGCCCGAGCCGCTTTTGCCGATCACTCCCAGCGCCTTGCCCGGCTCCAGCTTCATCGACGCATTGCGCAGGGTCGGCGTCGAGATACCAGGTGGAATGACAGTCAGCGACTTGGCCTCAAGATGCGCTTTCGGAATTGGCAATCTGGTGCGCTTTTGTTCAGGAGGAGTGTTGTCGAGGAATTTGTTCAGGCTGGTCCAGGCGGTGCGCGCACGTTCGATCATCGACCATTGACCAACAGCCATTTCGATCGGGGCCAACGCTCGTCCCAGCAGGATCGTACCTGCGATCATCGCACCAGCAGTCATTTCGTTGCGAAGCACCAGCAAGGCACCCAGCGCCAACATGGCAGATTGAAGAAACAGCCGTAATGATTTGGTAAGAGACGAAAAACTACCGGTCCAGTCACTGGCGGAAATGGTCTGCGCCAAAGCCTCGGTCCGTTGCTTTAACCAACGGCTGGACACGTCTTCCTGCATGCCCTGCGACCGCACGACTTCGGCCGCTTGCCGAGCATGTTCGGAGAATGAGTTTGCCCGTGCCGATGCAGCCTGAGCCTCGGCCACTTTCCGGTGGGTCAATGCCTGGTTCAGCAGCGCGATGACGACAAGAACGGTACCCCCGGCAACCGCCAACCAGCCCAGCAACGGGTGGAACAGGAAGATCGCGGCGATAAAGATCGGCGTCCATGGAATATCCATTACGGCCAGCAACACTGGCGACGCGCAAAGCCCTCGGATCGATTCCAGATCGCGCAACGCGGTTGCCGGTGCCGAGCGGATTTGCGGAAACAAGGCGCGGCGCATAGTGGCCTCGAACACACGCTCGTCCAGGGACGATTGAAAGCGTGCGCCGAACCGGGCGACGATCCGACCTCGGGCATAGTCCAGCATCGCCATCAGCGCGTAAAGCAGGGCCACCAACAAGAACAGGGCCGACAAGGTCTCGACCGAACGGGATCCGAGTACACGGTCATAGACCTGCAACATGAATAACGGACCGGTCAGCATCAGCAGGTTCACAAACACGCTGAAAAGGAACGCGAGGCCTATAAAGCTCAGGCCCTGATTTCTTGCCTTACGCAGCTCGCTCATCGGTGGCGCGGACATTCTATTCTTGGATTTCACGAGCTGTCGCCCTCAGTTCAGTCACCAGATGGGGCACAGACAAAAGCCAGCCGGGTATGAATCGATACCCGGCAGCAGCCCCCTTTTGACCAGAGTTTATATCTATCGGTTAAAATTTGAACAACGGGCGTTTTTTCTGCATCGGCACCCTTTGGCACCTGTTGTCACCCGCGACAGGCGGGAACATGCCGAATGCAGGAGCTCAGTACAACAGATTCAGCATCACCAGCGAAACAACCAGAAACAGTACGGTCATCATCCCGCCAGAGCGCACAAAATCCATCACCTTATATCCCGCAGGTCCCATGATCAGTGCGTTCACCTGATGCGTCGGAATAATAAAACTGTTCGAGGTCGAGATCGCCACCGTCAGCGCAAACAGCGACGGGTTGGCGCCGGCAGCCACAGCGATCGAGACCGCCAGCGGGACCAGAAGGACGGTTGCGCCCACATTTGACATCACTAGCGAGAACGCGGTCGCCAGGATCGCCACCCCGGCTTGAAGTGACCAGATTGGCCAGCCATTCAGTAGGATCATGATCTGCTGCGCAATCCAGGCCGCAGTTCCGGTGTTCTGCACCGCCTGACCCAGCGGGATCAGACAGGCCAGCAGAAACACGGTATTCCAACCGACGGCCCGATAAGCCTCATCCACGCTCAGCACCTTGGTCAGCATCATGCCTGCTGCACCTGTCAGAAGGCAAAGCGACAGGCGCACATCCGTAAACAGGATCAGGGACAGCGAGATTGCAAAGAACGCCAGAGCCCAGCCAACCTTTTGTGGTCGCAATTCGTCTTGCGGGAAATCCGTTGTCACGACGACAAAGTCCGGATCGCGCTTGATGCGCATCAGATTGTCCCACCGGGTGTGTGCCACAAGCATGTCCCCGGCATGAAACTCTTCCAGCCCGATCTGCGTGGATTCGTGCGTGTCGGTTTCGACATGGCTCAGCGTTTCTTCGCCGCGATGAATGGCCAGCAGGGACATGCCATAGGTTTTGCGGAACAAAAGCTCGCGCGGGCACTTTCCGATTAGTTTGCTGTCAGGCGTGACAACCACTTCGGCGATCCCGGCATTTGTCGGCGCAAATTCTTCCACGAAAACATCAAGTTCCGGCAGGACTTTCAACCCGAACTTCTGGGCAAACTCTTCAACCACCCAACGCCTGCCAATGATCGCCAATCGGCAAGGCGCGGCGATTTCGGCGGTCAGAACCTGAACCATCGAGGTCTTGCCGCGATAGAAGGTCGAAATGATATACAGGTGATTTTCGTGATTGATCTCTGCCAGTATCTGCCCCACCAGCGGGCTGTCGGCGGGCACGATCACCTCAAACACATCCGCCTTCAAGCCGTATACACGTTGAAGATATTCCTGAGTGCCTTGGCTTGAGCCGGTGCTATCCGATCCGGTGTCTCCGGGTAGAACCCACCGGCCCAGCAGCAGGAAATAACCGATCCCCGTCAGGATCAGAACCGCACCAATCGGCGTGACCGAAAACAGGCCGAACGGCTCCATCTTCTGGCCTTCGGGCAGGCCGTCATTGGCTGTCTGGATCAGGTCATTCAAAAGGATCAGCGGCGATGAGCCGACCATCGTCATCGTGCCGCCCAAGATCGCACAAAACCCCATTGGCATCAGCAGGCGCGACAACGGAATGCCCGAGCGCGATGAGATGCGGCTGACCACCGGCAGGAACAGCGCGGCTGCCCCGACATTTTGCATGAAGGACGAGATCACCCCAACCGTGCCCGACACGATGGGCAGCACCCGGTTCTCCGATTTGCCCCCATATTTGAGGATGACCGCCGCCACCTTGTTCATGATGCCGGTCTTGTCCAATCCCGCCCCGACAATCATCACAGCGATGATTGAGATCACCGCATTCGACGCAAAGCCATCAAACAGGTTCGGAACATTCGCAAGATTTCCAAGCCCCGGCGCATAGCTGAGCAAGCCAATAAGGACCAAGACCAAAATGGCTGATAAGTCTATTCGGACAACTTCGGATACAAACAGAAATACGGTGAAGGCCAAGAGAGCGCAAACCACGCCCATCTCGAAGGTAAACGCCAATTGCTCCACTAAAACCACCTAGTTACGGCATGGAATGAGTAATGGAGATACTTAAGCCAAACACACATGGTTGTCATTAACTTTCGAAATGACGTCGCTTTGTGGAATAATATTGCTTTCGCTGTCAGCGCGCATCTGAAGCTTCGGGCGTCATCGCAACCCCCGCATCCGCTTGAGCCTGTGCTTTGCGAGCTCGACAAAAGCCCGGATTTTGGCGGGTGCGCGCCGACCCTCGGCATGTACAAGGTGAATGGGCAATGGCGCGGGTTCGAACTCCTGCAGAATTGGCACCAAAGTTCCGTCTTCGATGTCAGGTGCCACCTGATAGGACAAAGCCTGACATATGCCCCAGCCGTTTCGCGCGACTGCGATGCTGGCAGCAACGCTGCCAATGCACAGGCGCGGTTTCACCCGAACAACGGTTTGCAATTCGTGCCCAAATCGCCATTCGGTCACCGAGTTGACGGACTCGGCGGACACGGTCTGGTGCAACTGCAAGTCTGTCGGTGATTTGGGAACCCCATGTTTCGCCAGATATCCCGGTGCTGCGCATAGGACACGTCGAACCTGCCCAACCCGAACGGCTGATAATCCCGAAGAGGGCAAATGCCCGATCCTGACAGCCAGATCAAAGCCCTCTTCGACCAGATTGACAACGCGGTCGAGCATGACGGCGTCAGCGCTCATGCCCGGATGGGCATCCAGAAACTCCGTCAGAATTGGCGTTACATAGATGCGGCCGAACTCATGCGGGCAGGTCAGCCGCAATAGTCCAACAGGGTTCGTCGCAGTTCCCTTGGCGGCATCATCTGCAGCCTGTAGCTGCGCCAGAATGTGCCGCGCATCCTCGAGATAGGTCTGCCCCGCATCGGTCAGGCGCACACGACGGGTTGTCCGCGTAAACAGGCGCACACCAAGCCGATCCTCCAGCGCGTTGACACCGCGTGTGGTGGAAGGAGCGCTCAGGCCTAGGCTACGTGCACCGCCGGCAAAACTCTCTGCTTCCGCGACGGCGACAAATACTTCCAGTGTTCTCAAGCGATCCAATTGAGTTGCCTCGAATTACTACCTTATCGCAAAATAATACATTTCATATTTAGTATATTCATTCAATTTGTGATGCAAATTATCTGCTTTGAACACGCAGCAGCTGCACTGGCTGACTGCGTCAAACCGGACAGAACATCGAACTCGACCCCGCGCGAATTCGGACATTGATTGCAAAAGGACTGACTCATGACACCGATCAAACTCTACCGAAACCCGAAATCTGGCCATTGCCACCGCGTCGAACTGATGCTGGCGCTGCTGGGACTGCCTTACGAGACCATTGATCTGGATATGGCCAATGGCGAGCACAAATCGCCCGACTATCTCAAGATCAGCCCATTTGGCCTGGTGCCTGCAATCGACGATTCAGGATTCACTCTGGCGGATTCCAACGCGATTTTGGTCTATCTGGTGCAGAGCTACGCAAAGGGCTCGCACTGGCTTCCCGACGACGCCAAGACCGCCGCCGAAGTCCAGCGCTGGCTGACGGTGGCAGCGGACAACGTCTATTCCGGCCCCTGCGCAGCACGTCTGGTCAAGGTCTTTGGCGCACCGCTGGACCATGACGCCGCAGTCGCCAAGGCGCACACATTGTTCAAGGTCATGGAAGTGCATCTGAAGGACCGCGAGTGGTTGGCCGCCGATACGATCACCACCGCAGACATCGCCGGCTATAGCTACATCGCACACGCGCCCGAAGGTGGAGTGGATCTAGAACCCTACCCGAGCATCCGTCGTTGGCTTGCCAGGATCGAAGCGCAACCGGGCTTTGTCGGAATGGCAACTTCGCCGATCCCGGAATTGGCCTGAGCAACTGGGTCAGCACAGGCTTGCTGGCCCTATAAATCAAGAAGGAGCCGGACATGACTTTGAACAGCGCAGAAAACCCGTTTCACGCCGGCGAGCGCTCGGCGCAATTGCGCGCGGGTGCCGGTGATGTCGCTGCTTGGGCAGGCGGGTTTATCCGCGACCACTTGCCTGAACAGCATCGTGTCTTTCACAGCGCGCTGCCTTTTCTGGTCTTGTCTGGTTCCGACGAAACTGACCGTACATGGGTGACATTGATTGATGGCCCCGAAGGGTTCATCCGTTCACCTGATCCCCAAACTCTGGAGATCGCGACGCAGTTGGACCCGCAAGACCCACTGTTCACAACGCTGGACGCCGGGACAGATATCGGCGTCCTGGGGATTGAACTGGCCTCACGCCGGCGCAACCGGCTGAGCGGGTTTTTCCGCAAGCTCGACACTGGATACGAGATCGATGTGCGTCAGACTTTCGGGAATTGTCCTCAATATATCCATGAACGCCACTGGCATCGCGTTGAACGTATCGATCACGCGCCCGCGCAGCATGCAGCTAGCCTTAGTCCGCGACAAATCACGCTGATTTCAAGGGCTGATACCCTGTTTCTTGGGTCCGGTCACATGCAGGGCGGTGATGCGCCGTCGCGCGGGTATGACGCCTCGCATCGGGGCGGAGCACCCGGATTTGTGAAAGTTGAAAGCCCGAACCTGCTGCGCATTCCGGACTATGCTGGCAACAATTTTTTCAACACGATTGGAAACCTAATCTCCGACCCAAGAATAGGCGTCACCTTTGTTGATTTCGACACCGGCGGGCTGCTGCAAATCTCCGGCCGGGCGAGCATCGATTGGGAACCGCAGAATACCCATGACTCAGATGCACGGCGCATGATTAACGTAACGGTCGAGGCGGTGATCGAGCGCCCCGGCGCTTTGCATTTGCGCTGGCGCCGCACCGACAACCGCACCCAATCGCTGAGCATAGTGCGACGCGTGGAGGAAGCGCAGGACATCACCTCATTTTATTTGCAGTCGCCGGAAAACGCCGACTTGCCTCGTTTCAGGGCGGGTCAGCACTTGCCGATCGAAGTCGAAATCCCCGGTTACACCGCGCCCGTCCAGCGCAGTTATACTTTGTCTGGCGATCCACAAGATACACAGCAATATCGCCTAACCATCAAACGCGAGCCGAAGGGCGTGGTCTCGCAGCACTTTCATCAGTCGTTACATGTGGGAACCCGGATCAGGGCCTCTGAACCCTCCGGTACGTTTCTGATCCCACAAGGCGATGCGCCGCTTGTTCTGGTCAGCGCGGGCGTCGGGCTGACCCCTATGGTGTCGATGCTGCATAGCCTCGCGGCGTTGCAGGACCCCAGGCCGCTCTGGTTCGTCCACGGCGCTCGCGATGGGTCACGACATGCCATGCACGATGAGGTAACGCGCCTTGTGTCGCGATTGCCTAACGCGCGGCAGCTGGTGTTCTACAGCAATCCCGACGAGCGGGATAAGCTGGGTGTAAATTATCACCAAACGGGGCGCATTTCTTCTCAGCATCTGCTTGATCTGAGCGCAGGTGCCGCGGCCCAGTACTTGCTGTGCGGTCCGGTGCCGTTCCTGTCGGATATCTGTCAGGGGCTGGAGGCATCAGGTGTTCCTGCCACCAATATTCAGGCTGAAGTGTTTGGTGCGTAGCAAACCGAGCGGTCGCGGCGACCGAACCTAAATCAAACGATTTCTGCAGGATCGACAGCGCGGCCTTCGGCGACAGATTTCAACGCCGCTTCGGCCAGAATCAGCGCCTGCAACCCGTCCTGCCCCGACGGTTGTGGGGCCGACTGGTCCCGGATCGCAGCGACAAAGGCCGCGATTTCGGCCGCGTAGGCCTCGGTATAGCGGGTCATAAAAAAGTCATGCAGCGGCGGGCGCAGATACCCTTCTGCAGTTGCCACTTCGATGGCAACCGGACGCTGGTTTTCGGCCGAACACGCTCCGAGGGCGCCAAAAACCTCGATCCGCTGGTCGTAGCCATAGCTCGCTCGGCGAGAATTGGTGATCGTGCATTGCTTGCCGCTACGGGTCGTCATCAGGACTGAGGCGGTGTCGTAGTCGCCATGATCGGCCACTTTGGCATCGACCAGCACTGAGGCGGTGGCCTGAACGCTTGTGACTTCATCCTCAAGCAAAAAGCGTGCCATGTCGAAGTCGTGGATCGTCATGTCCCGAAAGATGCCACCAGAGACATCGATATATTCGAAAGGCGGCAGCCCCGGATCGCGAGAGATGATCGTGACTTGCTCGACCTCGCCCAAGATTCCGCTGTCGATCCGCTGTTTGATACCCGCAAAATGGGGATCGAACCGCCGATTGAACCCCAGCATCAGCTGCGCACCTGTTTGCTTGACCACATTCAGGCAGGATTTCACCCGCTTCAGATCCAGGTCGATCGGCTTTTCGCAGAAAATCTTCTTGCCGGAACGGGCAAAGGATTCGATCAGATCGGCATGCGTATTGGTCGGTGTGCAGATCACCACCGCATCTATCGCGTCATCCGCTGCAATTTCGTCGATCGAGCGAACCGGGCATCCATATTGGTCTGCTATGGCCTGAGCCGCCTGCGGAAACGCGTCGTTCACGGCACCCAGTACAGCATCGGGATCACGAGAGATCGCTTGCGCATGTACTTTGCCAATCCGGCCAGCGCCGAGAAGTGCGATGGAAATTGTCACGACGTGTCATCCTCAGTTCTGCCCACGCGACATCCGAGGCATGGGAGTTGTTCAAAGTCCGGGTCGACCCGGCAAAAATGGTTTAAGCCTGTCTGTCGAGTTTTTGAAAGCACATTCTTTTCTGGGACCCATCCCGCACCCAAACAGCAAGAAACTTGAAGGAACGGTAACGCCAATAATAGAGCTCGGAAAAATAATGCGCATAGGCACCTTATACCGTTTACAGAATGATCTCTCTCTTTCTACTATTCCTCTGAATTTCTGAATATTTTTTGACAAAAGGACATCGGCAATGTCGCAACCAATAGACCTTCACAAATTCGAGAACCTCAGCCCTTTCGAGATCAAGGACGAGTTGATCAAGCTTGCACAGAAGGAATCACGCAAATCGACGCTGCCCTATCTGAATGCGGGCAGAGGCAATCCCAATTGGATCGCCACCAAGGCGCGCGAGGCGTTTTTTCTGCTGGGGCAGTTCGCGATGACCGAAGCGCAGCGTGACCGCTATGAGCCCGAGGTTGGATTGGCGGGGATGCCGCAGGGGCCGGGATGTTATGCGCGCTTAAAGGCCTATTGCGCAGCTTCCGAGGGGCCGAACGTGCCTCCGGGCGCAAAAACGCTGGCGGCGGCCGTGGATTTTGCCATCGAGAAATTCGGCTTCGACCCGGATACGTTTGTGCTGGAGCTGACCGACAGCATCGTCGGAGACCACTATCCGATGCCCGACCGGTGTCTCGAACATAACGAAGCAATCGTGCACGAATATATCATGTGGGCTATGTGCGCCGGTCATCGACCTGATGCCAAATTCGATATCTATGCGGTCGAGGGCGGGACTGCCGCGATGTGCTACATCTTCAAGTCGCTCAAGAACCAGCGGTTGTTGAACGCTGGTGACACCATCGCGCTGGCCACGCCGATCTTTACGCCCTATCTGGAGATGCCCGAGCTTGAGGATTATGCCCTGAATGTCGTGCATGTGTGCTCGGACGAGGAAGATGAATTTCAGCTGACCGACGAAGATCTCGAGGCGCTCGCCGACCCTAACGTCAAAGCGTTGTTCATGGTTAATCCCGGCAATCCTTCGGCTGTCGCGATGAGCAAGGATGCCCTTGCGCGATTGGTCAACTTTGTCAAAACCCGCCGGCCGGATCTGATCGTCCTGACGGATGACGTGTATGGAACATTTGTCCCCAATTTCGAATCCGTCATGGGCCATCTGCCTGAAAACACCATCGGGGTTTATTCTTATTCCAAGTATTTTGGCTGTACCGGCTGGCGTCTGGGCACGATTCTGGTGGCTGAGAACAACATATTTGATCGCATGATCGCTGACGCACCGGCCGAGGTTAAGAAGGTGGTTGAAGCGCGGTACACGACATTGTCGCCCGACCCGTCCAAGATGAAGTTCATTGACCGGATCGTCGCCGACAGCCGCGACGTTGCGTTGAACCACACCGCCGGGTTGTCGCTGCCTCAGCAGGTGATGATGACGCTGTTCTCGTTGGTGGAGATGATGGATGACGACAAAGCCTACCAGGCGTTTTGCCGTGGCATTCTTGAACACCGCTTTACGGAACTGGTCGAAGGTTTGGGCATCAATGTCCCCGAGAACCCACTATTCGATCGATACTACGGCATCATTGATTTCGAGTTCTGGCTGCGGAAATATATCGGAGAAGACGTTGTCGACTGGATCAAGGAAAACGTGCATCCGCTGGATATCTCGTTCAAACTTGCACAGGATCACGGGATCGTTTTGCTGAACGGGTCTGGTTTCGACGCGCCGAACTGGTCAGCGCGGGTATCCTTTGCCAACCTAGACGACAGCGCTTACCGTCAGATCGGGCGCGCGGTTCGGGCCGTTGCGACCGGGTATGTTCAGGCGTATCGCGCATCGAAAGGGTTGCCATTGCATGGATGAACCAAACACCGGCCTGGACGGTCTTTGATATGCAGTTCATCGGGTCGATTTTTGGCGCGCATCCCGAGCTCGCCCTGTTTTGCAGCCTTGCCTTGGGGTATGCCCTTGGCAAGATTTCAATTGGGTCATTCAAGGTGGGCTCCGTCGCCGGGTGCCTGTTGGCCGGCGTTTTGGTTGGCCAGACCGGCGTCGTCGTGTCGGACGACGTCAAGCAGGCTTTCTTTCTGCTGTTTCTCTTTTCGATCGGTTATCGGACCGGCCCACAGTTCTTTCGGTCACTTAATCGCAGCGCGTTGCCGCAGATCGCGATCACAGTGCTCTTGTGCGTCGTGGCCTTGATTACGGCAGCGCTGCTTGCACCATTGATGAGTTTGTCCGTCGGCATTGCTGCGGGTCTGTTGGCGGGCGGCGTGACGGAAAGTGCAACTCTCGGGGTCGCGATCGACGCGTTTGCCAAAACCGGCGCGGACCCTGCTGCCCAACGAATTTTCGAAGCAGAAATCGCCACCGGCTTTGCCGTGGCCTATTTTGTTGGCGTGATCGCGACCATTGTTTTTCATACGCTCGTGGCGCCAAGAATATACGGTCGGTCGCTGAAAGACGCCTGCGCCGAATACGAAGCCGAATTGGAAAGCGACGAACACCCGGTTGTTTCACAGCATCGAGATTTTGAGGCGCGCGCCTACCGCATCAACCCCGATTTCGCCGGCCAACGCGTAGACGAACTTGAAGCCCGGGTTCCGCAACATGTTTGCGCCTATTTCGACCGCGTGCGCCGGGGGGACGAGATTTTACCAACGTCCAAAGACATGATCCTGCAAGACGGTGACATCGCGGCAATCGCCGGACTGCGCTCTTACCTGATCGACCACGCCCATGTGTTGGGAGAGGAAATCGAAGACCCGGAATTGCTGGATCTTCCGGTTGAAACCAGCGACATCGTTGTCACCAATAGCGCAGTGGTCAACAAAACGCTTGGTGCGATGTCGCAGCATCCGCAGGCCCGAACCATTTTTCTGCGCGGTATCATGCGCAGCGGCGAACGGTTGCCAATCTTTCGCGGCGTGACGCTACACAAAGGCGACGTTCTGACCGTCTCGGGAACGCGCCGCCATATCGAGGATGCCGCAAGCGCACTTGGCTATCTCGATCGAGAAACAAAAGAGACGGATATGGTGTTCGTCGCGTTTTTTATTCTTTTGGGCGGGCTTGTTGGCATTCCAGCCCTGAAATTCGGTGCGCTCGAATTGGGTCTGGGCACGTCGGTCGGTGTCTTGCTGGGCGGGCTGGTGGCCGGGTGGTTGCGGTCGGTCCGCAGAACGTTTGGATTTGTGCCCGAAGCAACCTTGTGGATTTTCGATTCATTGGGCCTGTGCGTCTTTGTCGCCTGCGTCGGCATCACGTCCGGAACCAGTTTTGTCGAAGGTGTCTTGGACAGCGGCCCGTCGCTGATCATCGGCTCAGTGCTTATTGTCCTTTTGGCCCATGGCTCGGCAGTGCTTGTCGGACGCAAGGTTTTTGGCATCAACGAAGGCGTTTTGGCAGGAACCTGCTGCGGGGCTGGCACTTCGGCGCCGGGCTTGGCCGCCGTTCAGGAAGCCGCCCAAAGCCAGGTCCCAACGCTTGGCTACGGTTTGGGCTATGCCGTGGGCAACGTGCTGCTGGCGCTTTGGGGCTCGATCATCGTGCTTCTGTTGATCTGACGGGTCAGGGCACGAAGGCGACAACCAGCGGACCCCAAAGCGTCAGGAAGATATTCGCCACAGCATAGGTCATCGTGAACGCGGGCGTCGGCGTTGAGTTGCCCGTCTTTTCCAAGAGCGTCGCAAAACCGGGATTGCCGGACCGGGACCCGGTTACAACTGCGCAAGCCTCAACCGGATTGCGGATGCGCAGGGCAATATAGTTGATCGGGAATTGCACAATCATGGGCATCAGAGTGACCACGAATCCCAGCAACAGCAAGGTGATCCCGTATTCTTGAATCGCTTGCAGGGCGGGTTGACCGGCATTCAATCCGACCACGCCGACAAACACCGCAAGACCAAAGCTTTGCAGGAAATTGGCAGCCCCGCGGTTGATGCCGCCGATTTTCGGGCGACGAATGCGCAAGTAGCCAATGATCAGGCCGGTGACCAGACAACCCAGTCCCGATCCAAGGGCAACCTTTGTTCCGGCGATGACAAAGCTGATCTCGCCGATCAGGTATCCGACGGCCACGCCAATCCCCAGCGCGATAAAATTCGTCACCGAAGCCGAAGGCGGCACATAGCCCGCCATTTTTGACACCCGGTTCAAGTCGTCCTTATGCCCGACGATGCTGACCTCGTCGCCTGCGTGAATCTCGGTATCTTGTAGCACAGGTATGTCATGCCCCATGCGGGTGATTTTCGAAATATGCACACCACGACGCTGGTCGGCGGTCAGCGCCGTGCGCAGTTCGCCCAGCGTCTTTCCGGTCAGTTTGCGGTTGGTGATAACCACGTTGCGCCGTTCCTCGACAATGGTGAGGGCAGGGGGGTATTCTCCGACCTCCTTGCCCGAGGAGGCTTCAAATTTTGCAAGCGCGCCAACAAGTCCGGACACCACGATCACGTCGCCGCTGACAATTACAGTATCGGGCTTGGGGTCCATAGGCGCGCCATCTCGCAGCAGTTTTTCGACCAAAACATCACTGTCATAGCCACCTTCGATTTCTGTAACCGATTTCCCCACGACCTGGGCACCATCCTCGACCCGATAGGCACGCGCATCAAACCGGTTCATCGGCAGAAACTCACCTTCTTCCAACGACCGACCGCCGCCGCTGAGCTTCTGAGCCAGCTTGATCGCCTCTTGCCGCAGGTCCCAGCGCATGATGATCGGAATGACACTGACCGCCAGAATTGGTCCGATTGAGCCGAAAATGTAGGTGACTGAATAGCCCACCGCGATATTGGTTTTCAGCTTCTCCGCTTCGTCCGCAGCCAGACCCAGCAGGTCGATGGCGTTACCTGCCGTGCCTATAATCGCGGATTGCGTTAGCCCGCCCGCGGCAAGGCCCGCTGCAAGCCCCTTATCCAACCCAGCCCAGGTGGCCACGGCAATTACAAAGAACAATCCCCAAAGCGTCATCATGAACGCAGCCAGTAACTTGGTCAGCGCGGTTCGATTGAGCGCGGCAAAAAACTGTGGCCCGCCATTGTATCCAACCATGAAGATGAACAGCGAGAAAAACACGTTCTGGACATCGGTACTCAGATTGATCCCGCCAATCTGGCCAACAAATACCGCGACCAGCAATGTCCCGGCAATACCGCCAAGTTCGAACTTACCAATCTTGAACTTCCCAACCCCATATCCCAGGCCCAGACACAGGAACAGGGCCATGATCGGGTAGGTTCTTAGCTGGTCGGCAATCAACTCCATCGAAAAATCCCCAGGTTGCAAGTCGGTTGGATTTGGCGCTGGGTGGGTCGCTCAGAACGCTGAAAATAAAAATAAATTAGGTTGCCTGCGCCATGTTGGTGTCAGGTAAACATCCGCCCTTGCTTCTGTCAATTGCAAGGATTTGCATAAGTGGAACAAAACTCGGCATGGCCCTGACATTCAAAGCCGCCCAGCTTCATCTGCGGCGTTAACCTCTACTTGCCTTTCCAGACCGGGTCGCGCTTTTCCGCAAAGGCGCGGGCACCTTCCAACTGATCCTCGCTTGCATAAAGGACGTCCACCGAACGCAACTGGCGCTTGGTGATACGGTTCATAGCGTCCTGGAATTTGCTGTCTTCGGCATCACGAACCACTTCCTTGATCGCTGCGTATACCAGCGGTGGACCCGAGGCCAGCAGGCGCGCCAGTTCCCAAGCGCGGTCGATCAATTGATCAGCAGGTACGATTTCGTTCACAAGCCCCCAGCGGTTGGCTTCTTCGGCGTCAAACCATCGTCCGGTCAGCAGCAGTTCCATGGCGATATGGTACGGGATGCGCTTGGGCAGTTTGACGCTGGCCGCATCGGCAACTGTGCCCGAGCGGATTTCCGGCAGTGCAAAAGTCGCATGATCCGCCGCCAGGATCATGTCAGCCGAGATCGCCAGCTCCAGCCCTCCACCACAGGCGATGCCGTTCACTGCTGCAATGACGGGTTTGTTCAGGTCGCGCAACTCTTGCAGACCGCCGAACCCTCCGACGCCATAGTCTCCATCAACCGCATCTCCGTCGGCTGCGGCTTTCAGATCCCAGCCGGGGCAAAAGAACTTCTCACCTGCACCAGTCAGGATGGCTACGCGCAGTTCAGGGTCATCCCGAAACTCGGCAAAGACCTCGCCCATTCTGCGGCTTGTGATCAGGTCAATGGCATTGGCCTTGGGTCGATCTAGCGTCACTTCAAGGATCGCCCCATCGCGGCGGGTTTTGATTGGGTCCATATCTCAGGCCTTTCTGATTAGGGCATCCACGGCAACCGCCTTGTCCGGCGTGCACAGAAGCGGGTTGATCTCGACCTCGTCAAGCGTATCGGCGTTTTCTATGACATAGGCCTGTACGGCCTGCACGGCGGCAATGATAGCATCCATATCAGCCGCCGGTTGGCCACGATAGCCTGACAGCAGCGGGGCAATTCTCAGTTTGCCCAAGGCGGCATGGATCTGCTCGGCCGTGCTGGGTATCAGCAGGGATGAGGTGTCGCGAAGTACTTCGGTCAGCACACCACCCGCGCCCAGTGTCAGGACAAACCCATGCGCTGGGTCGCGTACCACGCCGACCAGCAGCTCTGCGACGGTTTCGTTGATCATCTCTTCGATCAGAATCTCATCCGTTCCGATTTCTGCGGCGATACGCGTCAAGTCTTTTACGTGAACGCCCAGACGCACGGCGGAATGTTCGGATTTATGCGCAAGACCAACGCCTTTGACGGCAAAGGGGCCCTCCATGCCTTGCACTGCAACTGCAGCGTTATCTGTTCCGCGCACCGTGCAGTTTCGCGGAGTGCCCAAACCGTATGCAGCGAGCGATTGTTTGGACTCGCCTTCAGTCAATGTACGGCTTTCCGATGTCGGACCTGGCAGCAAAACGGGGAGTGATGAGGGCGCAGCGATCTGCCCTGCAGCGCGGGTTGCGCACAGCATCTCGCGCAGTCCCAAAAATGGCACCACCCCGCCGCTCATAAGTTCCTGGGCGACGTCTTCCGGCAAAAGCTCGGGCAGCGTCGCCGCAACGGCGAACCGCGCACCGGTTTCGGCGCGCGCTCTGATCGCTGCGCGCGTTGCACAGGACCAATCGGTTGGATCGGTGGTTGGATAATCCACAATCGAGACTGTCAGGTCGATATCGTCCCCGGTCATACCTGACCACGCCTGCGTCATCGCGTCTTCATCGCGCCAGACATAGGTGTGATAATCCAGCGGATTGTTCAGCGCGACCATCGGCCCGAGTGCTGTACGCAAGCGGGCTCTTTTGTCGTCGGTCAGGCGCGGGAAGGTCAAGCCAGTGCCCACGGACATATCTGCGATCAGGCTGGCCTCACCCCCGGAACAGCTGATCGAGGCGATGTTGCCCCCCGGCAGCGGGCCATAGCAATGCAGCAGCTTCAGCGTTTCAAGGAATTCAGGCAGACCTGACAGGCGCGGGATACCCAAACGCTCCAACAACGCCTGCGCCCCGGCATCACTGCCGGCCAGAGACGCGGTGTGCGATATGGTCGCCATTTGCGCTTGTTCTGACGCGCCGACTTTCAAGGCGACCAGCGGGGTGCCCCTGTCATCTGCCTTGGCTGCTAGTGTTTCCCACTCGCGAATGTCCTGGAAGCCTTCGATATGCAGGCCGATTGCCGTCACCCGCGGATCGTCGATCAGGGCGGCCGCGATCTCAGCCTGACTGGTCTGCGCCATGTTTCCGCAGGCCACCATATAGGCGATCGGCAAGCCACGTCTCTGCATTGTCAGGTTGATCGAGATGTTCGAACTTTGCGTCAGGATCGCGACACCGCGATCGACCGGTTTGGCCCCATGTTGATCCGGCCAAAGCAACGCGCCGTCGAGCGCATTGATAAAGCCGTAGCAGTTCGGGCCAAGAATCGGCATGTCGCTTGCTGCAGCGATCAATTGGTCTTGTAGGTCGCCTCCTGTATCATCTTCGGCCAAGGCTTCGGAAAAGCCCGAGGCAAAGCAGACCGCTCCGCCTGCGCCCATGTCGGACAAGGTTTGCACCGCCTCGACCGTCGCGTTCCGGTTGATGCCGATGAAAACCGCATCCGGCGGTCCAGGAAGGTCCGACAGAAGTGCATAGGCTTTGTGCCCTGAAACCTCTGCGGCGTTGGGGTGTACCGGCCAGATATGCCCGGCATAGCCCATACGCTCGGATTGCAGAATGACCTGATGGCACCAAGCGCCGCCGCCGATGACGGCGATGGATTTCGGGCGTAGCAGCCGGGCAAGGTCTTTGCTCACCTTTTACGCCCCCAACGGACGCAGAAGATCGCGGCTGATGATATGACGCTGGATCTCGCTGGTACCATCCCAGATGCGCTCGACGCGGGCGTCGCGCCAAAAACGCTCGACAGGGAAGTCATCCATCAGCCCCATACCGCCGAAAATCTGCAATGTGGTGTCGGTAACCCGCGCCAGCATCTCGGAGGCATAGAGTTTGGCCGAGGCGATCTCGCGATTTGAGGGCAGTTTCTGATCCAGACGCCAGGCGGCGGATAGGGTCAGCCAGTCGGCAGCGTCAATTTCGGTGATCATGTCGGCGATCTGAAAACCGACACCCTGAAACTTGCCAATGGGCTGACCGAACTGCTTACGTTCGGCGGCATAGTTCAGTGCATAATCAAAGCAGCGTCGGGCACGCCCGACCGAAAAGGCAGCGACCGTCAGGCGCGTCGCATAAAGCCATTCGTTCATGACCGCGAATCCACCATCAACCGCGCCCAGAACCTGCGCATCCGGCAGGCGGCAATTGTCGAAATACAGGATGCAGTTCTTGTACCCTTTGTGGCTGACCGAGTTGTACCCATCGCGCACCTCGAACCCCGGAGTGCCGCGATCCACAAGGAAAGTGGTAATGCGTTTCTTCGGTCCCTTTGGCGTCTCATCGACACCTGTGGCGATAAAAACGATAAAGAAATCGGCGTGTTCCGCACCCGATATGAAATGTTTCGAGCCATTGATGACCCAATCTCCACCATCGCGCACGGCCTGGCATTTCATGCCCCGCACATCCGAACCCGCGTCCGGTTCGGTCATCGCCAACGCGTCCATCTTTTCTCCGCGCACGGCAGGCAGCAAATAACGTTCGCGCTGGTCATCATCGCAGGCCATCAGGATGTTCTGTGGGCGACCGAAGAAATGCGTCAGGGCCATCGACCCGCGCCCCAGTTCCCGCTCGACCAGGGTGAAATCAAGGTGTGACAGTCCGGCGCCGCCGACCTCTTCGGGAAAGTTGCAGGCATAAAAGCCCAGATCGATGCATTTCTGCTTGATCTCATTCCCCAGCTCCAGCGGCACAGACCCCGTGCGCTCAACGGCGTCTTCGTGTGGGTAAATTTCGTTTTCGACAAAGCTGCGCACAGTCGAAACGATCATCTCCTGTTCGTCGGTCAGACCAAAATTCATGTCACGAGTTCCTTGGATCGGTGATTGACGCAGGAAACCCGATCACGCATCAATATGGCATGCAGAATTAGCCGAATATCATGCAAAGTTCGAAAAATTGACCGACCAATACAACATTCTGCTCTTCGACGGATTTTCGAACCACTGTCTTGCCAACATGGTCGAGCCTTTGCGGGCGGCCAATACCTTGGCGCGCCAACCACTCTATGCGTGGCGCTTCTGCTCGTTGGACGGGAAAACTGTTCAAAGTTCCAGCGATCTGGTCATCACGCCACATGGGCCATTGGGTGACCAAAAGGGCACGTGTCTCGTCGTCATGCCGTCTTATGGTTATCTGAATCTGGACGCGCCCCGGATCACACGCGCGTTGCTCGCAGCCGCCAAGAACCACACCCAGCTTGCGGGTTTGGACACCGGAAGCTGGTTATTGGCCCGGGCTGGTTTGCTGGACGACTACAAAGCAACCATTCACTGGGACGAACTCACCCGGTTCGAAGAGAGCTTTCCTGCGGTCCACGCGGTCCGCGAACGGTTCATAATTGACGGGGATCGCCTTACATGCTCGGGCGCGATGGCGGCGTTTGATCTCGCGTCGGCCCTGATCCAAAGAGATCACGGCCCGCTGTTGTCGATGGAAGTCGCCCATTTGTTGATGAGCCGAGGGGTCAGCACGCGGTACCCTCTGCCGATGAAATCCGAAGATACTATGGTCAACCGCGCGCTGGGCGTAATGCAGGAGCACCTTGAAACCCCACTGTCGGTCCGAACCGTCGCCCGCAGGATCGGATGTTCCCAGAAACGGATCGAACTTCTGTTTCAGGCTGAACTCAGAACCACGCCGCAAGCGGTGTATAAACGCCTGCGACTGAACCTTGCGCGAAGGTTGGCGGAAGAGACGCAGCAGTCTGTGGCTGAAATCGCCAGCCGCTGCGGATATGACAACGCAAGCGCCATGACCCGGGCCTTCCGGGCCGAGTTTGGACAAACACCCAGCGCGGTCAGGGCTGACGTCGGACTCTAAGACCTGACTGCGCTGATGGGTTTGCCGAATTCACGCAAAAACGATCGACCCAGCGAGGATGAACCGGAAAACCCGCAGCGCAACGCAATCTGCTCGGAACTCAGCCGGGTTTCCTGTGCCAGATAGCGGGCATGCTGCAGCCGATACAGGCGATAGTACTTTCCGGGCGTCATTCCCAATTCATCCGAAAAAGCCCTGTTCAGGCTGCGCTCGGAAATCGACACGCGATCTGCAAGCTCAAAAGTGGTCAAAGGGCGTTCGACATTTTCGGCGATGACATTCAGGGCCTCCAACAGCTTGGGCGACCCACGGTTCATCAGGTGCTTGGCGCCGCGTTGCGCCTCTTTCTGCCGCACAGGGTCGAACAGAAACATGTTCGACGCATCAAACGCAGCAGCAGGGCCGAACAACTCCTGTATCAGCTCGAGCATGAGGTCCAGTGCGGTACTGGCCCCACCGCATGTCATGATCCGGCCCGACCGAACAAATCGTGCGGTCGATACATCGACGCGCGGAAAGGTTTCGGCGAAGGCATCCAGCTCCTGCCAGTGAATCGTGGCGCTGTGGCCGTCCAGCAATCCAGTCTCGGCCAACAGCCACGCCGCCGTGTCCAGGGCAAGAACGCGCTTGGCGTTGCGGGCAGCTTCGCGGATTGCAGCCACCAATTGCTTTGTTACCTGCGCCCTTACGCGGTAACCCGCCACGATGACCAGAGTGCCGCTTGTCAGCTTCGGATCAAACTGCCGGTCGGGTGAGATCTTCAATCTGGACGAACTTTGGATCGTTTTGCCGTCCAGCGTTGTCACTTCCCAATCCGGATACGCAAACGTCGAACGCAGGAAAACGTCGCGCAACGGCTCGAGCGCATTGGCCAGAACCATGTTCGAGAACCCGTCGAGCAGCAGAAACTCGAACCGTTCGGGCGTGTCTGGCGAAAAAGGAGTGCTCATTGGCGAAAATAATACAGCTGGGGCGGGTGAATTGAAAGCAGTCCGCTTTGGTTTCTGCTCTAAGAACACAGACGGAACGTTGGGCCGAATGGGTCCGAGCAGCGCCAGAGAAAACCTTTTCAGGGGCACCTGCCTGCGTCGAACGGGGGTCTTCCGCAAGTCCGCCAAAAGGAACGGCTTGCATGGCAGGGCAATTGGCCCTTTACATTGGCGGCGACCTGACCGTGACGAACCATGGCGGGATCAACAAGGGCATGGACAGGTATGCGGGACACTGAATTTCTTACATCTCTCTTTGATGCAGCGGTACAGGCTGCTGATCCTCTGAAGGCGCTCGCCGGACATATGCCCGACCCACCCAAAGGACGCACTGTCGTCATCGGCGCAGGCAAAGGCGCGGCGCAACTTGCCCGCGCTTTCGAAACACTTTGGCCCGGTCCGGTGTCGGGCACCGTCGTAACGCGGTATGGCTATGGCAGCAAATGTGACCGGATCAAGGTGTTGGAAGCCGCCCATCCCGTACCGGACGATGCCGGGTTGCAGGCAAGCGAAGCCCTGATGCAAGAAGTGGCGGATCTGGGTCCTGACGATTTGGTCGTGGCCCTGATCTGCGGCGGCGGTTCGTCCTTGCTGCCTTGTCCTCCGGACGGACTTTCGCTTGAGGATGAGCAGGCGCTGAACGCCGCGCTGTTGGCATCGGGCGCACCGATCTCGGCCATGAACGCCATCCGCAAACATGTCAGCGGGCTGAAAGGGGGGCGGTTGGCCGCGATGGCCCATCCAGCGCGCGTGGTTTCACTCGTGGTGTCGGATGTACCCGGCGATGATCCGGCGCAGGTGGCGTCTGGCCCCACGGTTCCGGACGCGGTCAGCAGACAGGACGCTCTGAACCTGATCGCCGACCACCACATCGAGCTTCCCGACAGTATCCTGAATCACATTCGCAACCCGGCCGCCGACGCGCCTTTGCCAGATGATCCGCGTTTCACTCGGAACGAGGTTCATGTGATCGCATCCGCAGGAATTTCGCTGGATGCTGCCGCCCAGGCGGCAGAGGCGCAAGGCGTTCCCGCCGTTATCCTGTCCGATGCTATCGAAGGCGAAGCGCGCGATGTTGGGCGGGTCCATGCCGCGATCGCGCGCGAAGTCGCCAATCGAAACCGGCCATTTGAAAAACCGGTGGTCATCCTGTCCGGAGGCGAAACAACGGTCACATTGCGCGGCAAAGGTCGCGGTGGGCGAAATACCGAGTTTTTGCTGGCTCTCGCGCTGGAACTGGACGGAACCACCGGCATTTCCGCGCTAGCAGCTGACACAGACGGCATTGACGGATCGGAAGACAATGCTGGGGCTTTTGCCGACGGAACCAGTTGCGCCCGCATGCGTGCTGCCGGGCGTAACCCAGCCGCCGATCTGGCCGGGAATGACGCGTTTTCTGCGTTCGAGTCGGTCGGAGATTTGTTCTCGCCCGGTCCGACCGGGACAAACGTAAACGATTTCCGTGCGATTCTGGTTCGCTGAGACCTCGGACGTACCTCCGATCTGAACGCCGGCTTTGACTGCCAGCCCCGCGGTCGGCAGCCAAACAAGGCCAATCCCGCACTCGTGCATCAAGCGTTATTGACAAAACACCTGTAATTGTGATTGTTAGCGGTAACAGCACCGAGGTGCCATCATCAGGTGGTGTTCCGGGGCTCTGAACGTGATCCTGCATCGACTATCCTCAAGGGAGGCAAACATGACCGTAAAGGTTGCCATTAACGGATTTGGGCGCATTGGCCGCTGCGTTTTGCGGTCGTTGGTAGAAGCCGGGCGCAACGACATCGCGGTCGTTGCTGTGAACGATCTTGGACCGGTCGAGACCAATGCGCATTTGCTAAAATACGACACCGTCCACGGCGCGTTGAACACCGAGATCAAGGTCGAGGGTGACCAGATGCTTGTCGGTGGGCGCGAAATCCGCGTCAGCGCCGAACGTGACCCGTCCAAGCTGGACTGGGGTGATGTCGATGTTGCCCTGGAATGCACCGGCATCTTTACCAAACGGGATGCAGCTGCTCAGCATCTCGAGAACGGTTCGAAAAAGGTTCTGATCTCGGCACCTGCCAGCGGGGCGGACAAAACCATCGTGTTTGGCGTGAACCACGCAAGCCTGAGCGGTCAGGACGTCATCGTCTCGAACGCAAGCTGCACAACCAACTGCTTGTCGCCGGTCGCCAAGGTGCTTGACGACGCTTTCGGGATCGAGACCGGCTATATGACCACGATCCACTCTTATACCGGCGATCAGCCGACGTTGGACACAATGCACAAGGATTTGTACCGGGCGCGCGCTGCGGCGATGTCGATGATCCCGACCTCGACCGGTGCGGCCCGCGCGGTCGGAGAGGTGCTGCCCCACCTCAAGGGCCGTCTGGATGGATCGGCCATCCGCGTACCAACACCGAACGTATCAGCGGTGGATTTGTGTTTCATGCCCGAGCGCGCGGCGTCGGTTGACGAGGTGAACGCTGCGATCCGCGCTGCTGCCCAAGGCGAAATGAAAGGCGTACTGGCTATTTCTGACGAGCCTCTGGTCTCGTCCGATTTCAACCACAACCCGCATTCGTCGATTTTCGCCACGGAACAGACCCGCCTGACAGATGGCGGCATGATGCGCATCCTCAGCTGGTACGACAACGAATGGGGCTTTTCGAACCGCATGCTGGACACCGCCCACGCGATGGCCGGCGCGAACTAAAGCAAATCGATCAATCAGCTGCGCTCTGCTTCGAGCGCAGCCACTCCTCAAGCTCGCTGATCTGTGTGTCTGACAGGCGCAGCCCCAGCTTGCTGCGCCGCCACAATATGTCGTCGGCCTGACAGACATATTCCTTGTCAATCAACCAGTTGACCTCGCGCTCGGTCAGGGTCGCACCAAAGTCGTGACCCATGTCCTTGATGTCGGCGCAACCGTCGAGGATCAGAAATGCATCGGTTCCATAAGCCTTGATCAGGCGCAATGCCCAGCGTGCATCCAGAAACTGGTGTTTGTCGCGGAGCCTCGAAACAAGATCCGGCACGCCATCGACGGGAAAATCCCCACCCGGCAAAGCAACACCAGCGGTCCAGGGGCCTGATGTGTTCGGCAATTGCGTACCAATTTCCTCCATCGCGCTTTCCGCCAGACGCCGATATGTGGTGATCTTGCCGCCAAAGACGTTCAATGCGGGAGCGCCGCGGCTGGCATCCAGTTTCAACACATAATCCCGCGTCGCCGCCGTCGCGCTGCGCGCGCCGTCATCATACAAGGGACGAACGCCGGAATAGGTCCAGACCACATCGGATTGTACGATCGGCGCTTCGAGATACTGGTTGATGAAGTTGATGAGGTAATCGCGTTCCTGCGGCGTACATTCCGGTGTGATCTCAGCATCCGCATGGTCTGCATCCGTCGTGCCGATCAGTGTGAAATCCGTTTCATAGGGGATTGCAAAGATGATGCGCCCATCGGTGCCCTGAAAGAAATAGCTCTTGTCGTGTTCAAACAGCCGACGCGTGACGATATGGCTGCCGCGCACCAACCGCACGCCTTCAGCGGTGTTGCTTTTCAACGTGCCGCGCAACACCTCGCCCACCCAAGGCCCCGCTGCATTTACCACCATTTTCGCGGTGCGTTTGGTAGTTTCACCGGTTCGGGAGTTCTCTGTCGTCACATGCCACATCCCGTCTTCGACCTCGGCCGAGATACATTTTTCTCTGGTCAAAATTTCTGCGCCCCGCTGCTCTGCGTCGCGGGCATTCAGGACCACAAGCCGTGAATCCTCGACCCAGCAATCCGAGTATTCAAACGCTTTTTCGAAATGCGATTTCAACCGCGCGCCTTCGGCGCTGGATCTAAGGTCTATGCTAGTTGTACCCGGTAAGATCTTCCGTCCGCCCAGATTATCGTACAGGAACAAGCCAAACCGGATCAGCCAGGCGGGGCGTCGCCCTTTCATCCAAGGCATGACAAAGCCCAAAAGACGCGAAGTTGGCGTCGATGAATCAAACCGCATGCTGTTGTGATAGGGCAGCACAAACCGCATTGGCCATGAGATATGGGGCATCGCCTGCAACAGCGTTTCCCGTTCAATCAGCGATTCCCGAACCAACCGAAATTCGAAGTATTCCAAATATCTGAGACCGCCGTGAAACAGTTTGGTCGACGCGCTTGAGGTGGCCGAGGCGATATCGTCCATCTCGACCAGACAGACCTTCAGGCCGCGCCCTGCGGCATCCCGCGCAATACCGCAACCGTTTATTCCGCCGCCAATCACAAGCAGATCATAGGTGTCTGTCATCGTTTCGCCCCTGCGTTTTGCGCCAATTATCGGCGGTAAATTGCAAAAATCGCAAGGAAAAGGAAAGTGTCTATTTTCGTTTCTTTTCGATCTCAATAAGTTCTTGTAAATATTAATATTGTACCGATTTCATCCTGAGAAATGGGCAATATTTATACTATAGATAGGGGAAACGAATGTCCCTGTTTGCGATTCTGTTTGCTTTTACTCTATTGTGCGCGTGTTCGATCCAACGCAGAAACACACTATGGTGCAGACGCTTCGCAAACCCGAAATCATCAACATTGCCCGGCGCGAGGGCAAAGTTACCGTTGACACGCTGGTCGCGCATTTCAACGTCACGCCACAGACCATTCGCCGCGATCTAACGGAACTCGCTGAGGCCGGGCAGTTAGAGCGCGTACATGGCGGGGCGATCCTGCCTTCGAACACGACCAATATCGGTTATGCGGATCGGCGCGAATTGAATCAGGCCGCGAAAGTGGACATTGCGCGGGAATGCGTAAAGCACATCCCAAACGACTGCTCGTTGTTTCTGAATATCGGAACCACGACCGAGGCGGTTGCTGCTGAACTCGGCGGGCACAGTGGTCTGCTTGTGGTGACGAACAATCTGAATATCGCGGTGATCCTATCCAATCATCCCGAAATCGAGGTCGTCGTTGCCGGAGGCAGCCTGCGCACCTCGGATGGCGGGATGGTCGGCGATCTAACGCGGCAGGTGGTCTCGCAATTCCGGTTCGATTACGCCGTGATTGGTTGTTCTGCCCTGCACGAAGAGGGTGATATTCTGGATTTCGATCTGCGCGAAGTTGGGATCAGCAAGGAAATCATCCGTCGCAGTGACAGCGTCTTGCTGGCCGCTGACGCGTCCAAGTTCGATCGCAAAGCGCCTGCTTGCATCGCCTCGGTTGCAGATGTGGACATGTTTGTTACCGACCGCGCGCCTCCGTCGCGATGTTCCGCATTCTGCGCCCAGGCCGGAACCGCGATTTCGATTGCAGCACCGACCCGAGCCCAGCGGGCTTCACCGATCTGAGGATTTGAAGGCGGACGCAAGCGCGTCGCCCATCGCGTTATTGCGGGATGAGCCGCCAGTTTTCATGTTCTTCGAACCCGGTGTCTTGCCGCGCTGACGGGGCGTGTCCGAGCGATTGGGCTTGCCACCATCCTTGCGCATGCTCAACCCGATGCGCTTGCGGGGCACATCAACCTCAACGACGCGAACTTTGACGACCTGCCCGGTCTTAACGACGTCATGCGGGTCCTTGACGAACCGATCGGCCAATTGGCTGACATGCACGAGCCCGTCCTGATGCACCCCGATGTCGACGAAGGCACCAAAGGCCGCCACATTCGTCACGGTTCCTTCCAACATCATACCCGGTTTCAGGTCAGTAATTTCTTCAACCCCATCGGTGAACGTTGCCGTGACGAAGCTTGGCCGAGGATCGCGACCGGGTTTTTCAAGTTCTGCGAATATGTCGCGCACTGTCGGCAAACCGAAAGAGCCATCGACAAACTGCTCCGCCCGCAAGCCACGCAGAGCGCCGTCCTGGCCCATGATCTGGCGGATATCGCGTCCGCAGGCGGCGACAACCCGGCGAGCAACATCATAGGCTTCGGGGTGAACCGAAGACGCGTCCAGCGGCTCGGACCCGTCGCGAATGCGCAGAAATCCGGCGCATTGCTCAAATGCACGCGGCCCCAGGCGGGCGACTTTCATTAAATCCTTGCGTGACGCAAACGCCCCATTGAGATCGCGATGGGACACGATGGCGTCGGCCAGACCCGGCCCCAGACCCGAGACATGGGACAAAAGCGGTGCCGAGGCTGTGTTCAGATCAACGCCGACTGCGTTCACCACGTCCTCGATAACGGCCTCAAGCGACTGCGACAGCCGGTGCTGATCCACATCATGCTGATATTGGCCGACCCCTATGCTCTTGGGCTCGATCTTGACCAGCTCCGCAAGCGGGTCCTGCAACCGGCGCGCAATGGACACCGCGCCCCGCAACGAAACGTCCAGATCGGGAAACTCCCGCGCCGCCAGTTCCGATGCAGAGTAGACAGAGGCCCCCGCCTCGGAGACGACAACCTTGGTCGGGGCTTTCACCGCTTTGGGCAACATCGACAGAGCGTCGCCAACCAATCGCTCGGTTTCACGGCTGGCGGTGCCGTTTCCGATGGCTATCAATTCGATCTTGTGGGTCGAGATGAGGTTAAGGATCGCGGCTTGAGCCCCACGCAGATCGTTCTTCGGTTGAAACGGGTATAACGTTTCCGTCGCAACCAGCTTGCCCGTCGCATCTACTACAGCTGCTTTGACACCTGTGCGAATGCCAGGATCCAGCCCCAGCGTCGGGCGGGCACCTGCGGGAGACGCGAACAACAAATCCTTGAGATTGCGCGCGAAGACCTGAATTGCCTCTTCCTGTGCACGGGCACGAAGATCAGCCATCAGTTCGACCATCATCGACAGTGACAGCTTGACCCGCCAGGTCCAGCCCGCCACCTTGCGCAGCCATGCGTCGCCTGATCCCGTTCCGCGCGTTTCCAGATGGGCCGCCACGATGTTTTCGGCCCGCGCGGCTCCGGTTTCCGGATCCGGTGCGATGTCCAGCGTCACGATCCCCTCTTTCGAGGCTCGAAGCATCGCCAGCGCCCGGTGAGAAGGTACTTTGGACCACAGCTCGGAGTGGTCAAAATAATCGCTGAATTTCGCCCCCTCCTGTTGTTTCCCATCGATCACCTTGGCCGACAACAACGCCTCGCGCTGCATGAACGCCCGCAACTCGCCCAAGAGGCCTGCGTTCTCGGTCAGTCGCTCGGTTATGATGTCGCGCGCTCCGTTCAGCGCGTCCTTGGTCGTGGGCACGGCCTCGGTCACGTAATACTGCGCCAATATCTCAGGGTCAGCGCCCCTGTTTGCCAGAATCGCGTCCGCCAACGGTTCCAGCCCGTTTTCACGCGCGATCATCGCTTTGGTCCGGCGCTTGGGTTTGTAGGGCAGATAGATGTCTTCCAATTGCGCCTTGGTATCGGCACCTGCGATCGATTTCTGCAGGTCCTCGGTGAGCTTGCCTTGGTCCCGGATCGAATTCAGGATCGAGTCGCGCCGCGCCTCAAGCTCGCGCAGATAAACCAACCGATCCGCAAGGACCCTAAGCTGCGTGTCGTCGAGCCCGCCGGTTACCTCTTTGCGATACCTTGCGACGAAGGGCACCGTGGCCCCATCATCCAGCAGCCCGACCGCAGCTTGAACCTGCTCGGCGCGCGCGCTGATTTCCGTGGCGATGGTGCGGGCGATGCGATCCAAGGTGGAACCTCCTGAAATTGAGTTGGGAGAACTTTCTAGCCAGCAGGGTCAGGAAGGGAAAGTAGAATTTGCCCGCACGGAGATGCGTACGGGTAAATCTCATGATTACAACACATTACGAGAGTGCGCCGTGCGAATATCCCCTCTGCACAATTTCTGCACATCCACTGCGTGACCATCTGCACCGTTGTCCGTCAAACAGGCCCTCACAAAAACTTCGGAGCAGAAAATGGGACAGTTTGTTGTACGGGGCATTCCACCCTCGGTTTTGCAGGACAGTTGGTGGCTTGAGACCCCCAAACCAGAGCCAACTGAGGCAGCTGGCACTGCGGGGCGCAACTGGCGGCGGGCCACTGGGCTGTTGGCAGTTCTGATCGCATTGGCCGATGTGCTGATGTTGGGATATGCTCCGGGCATTTCTTTGGCGGTTTTTGCACTTATTCTCGCCGGGGCAGTCTGGTGGTTGTCCGTTCGGCGCACACTGCAGATGGGGCCTGCAATTCTGTTTGGCCTAAGTCTTCTGCCGGTTGTCGAATATGTGCAGGCGCTATCGGTGGCCTTTCTTCTCGGCGGATCAACAGTGGCAATGTGTTGGGCGCTGAAGGGGCGTTGCGAAGCAGCAGCGTTTCGCCGATTCCTGCGACTGTTTCCCATGATAACGATCTGGCAAGCGGTGAACCTGGTGAAACAGGTGCGCCTATCCACCGGGTCCGGGAAGGCAACGCGACACCTTTTACGCGACTGGGGTTTCCCATTGGGTGGGGCGCTGTTGCTTGTTGGCCTCATGATCGCGGCCAACCCGGTTCTGTCGGACTGGCTGGAGAACGTCCTGATGATGGATCTGCGACTGGACCGCATCCTGTTCTGGATTGGCGCGGCGTTCATGATCTGGCCGTTTCTGGCAGTGGCCGTGCAGCCGGGTTTGCTGGCCCCCAAAATGGGGCCTTGGCGCAAAGGCTCAACACCTCGCCTGGGTCTGAATGTACGCTCGGTGGCAAATGCGCTCATTCTGTTCAACTTGCTGCTGGCGCTGCAAACGGTGATGGATGCTGCATTTCTTTGGGGTCACGCTGAACTGCCCGAAGGGATGAGCCATGCGGAATACGCCCATCGTGGCGCTTATCCTTTGCTTGTGACCGCGTTGCTGGCAGGCGCGTTTGCGCTGGCTGCTCGCCCATATCTCGGCGAACGACGCGGGCTGACAGGGTGGATGATGCTGTGGCTGGCTCAAAACGTCTTGCTGGTGGCCTCGTCTTTGATGCGACTGTCCCTTTATGTCGAGGCCTATGGTCTGACATATCTGCGCGTTCACGCCGCCGTCTGGATGGCGCTGGTCGCTTTGGGTCTGTGCCTGACCGGTTGGCAAATTCTGAAGGGGAGATCGAACCAGTGGCTGGTTGTGCGCACAGTGATCCTGGGTCTGGGCGTTCTGTATGCCTGCTGCTTCGTCAACTTTGCTGCGCTGATCGCCCGTTGGAATCTGGACCACCCGACCCGGTTCGATATGTACTATGCTTGTCAGTTGGGATCGATGGCGGCAGCAGAGTTGAGCACGGATCACCATCTCAGGACATGTGCGCAACCTCCGGTCATTCGCAACTGGCGCGAATGGGGGTTTCGCGCTGATCGCGTGATCCGTAGTCTGAACGTTGAACCAAGCCCGGAGAAAGACCATGAAAATTCTCGTCGTGGATGACGACCCGCGACTACGCGAACTGGTCTCGATCACGCTTGAACGTGCGGGGTACAGCGTGATCAGCGCGCGCGACGGGCAAATGGCGCTGAATTGCGCCCTGCGCGAGCGCCCCGAATTCATCGTTCTGGATGTTGGACTACCCGAACTGGACGGGCTTGAGGTGTGCCGACGCATACGCGCGCGCTCGGATGTGCCGATCCTGTTTCTAACCGCCCGCGATGACGAGATTGACCGCATTCTGGGCCTGGAACTTGGCGCAGATGATTATGTGACCAAGCCTTTCAGCCCGCGAGAGCTGGTGGCCCGCATCAAAGCGATCCTGAAACGCAGTACGGCGAGCGCAACCCAAGCCATTCTGCGTCACGGCCCAATGGAGTTGGATGTGCAAAGCCACCTGGTTCGTCTGGACGGCGCGGCCTTGCCGCTGACGGCGACGGAGCTTTCGATTTTGCGGCGGCTCATGCAAACGCCTGAAGCCATCGTCTCGCGCCCTCAGTTGATCGACGCGATCTACGGCACGGGCAGCCAGGTCTCGGACCGTACGTTGGACAGCCACCTGAGAAACCTGCGACGCAAACTGGGCGAGCAGGGGTGGTCCGGGGCGGTCGAAACCGTCCACGGCATCGGTTTGCGGATGGGCGCATGGCCGGGCTGAGGCGTAAGTGGCGCCCCTCGCTGGGCTTCGTTCTGGGCGGAGGGTTGGCAGGCACGCTGGCCCTGTCACTGTTGGGTCTGATCGTGCTGCGCTATCTCGGGCCCGAGATCGGGTTTCGCAATGCAGCGACCATTCTGGCTGTCGGGATCGGTCTGGCGACATGTGGTCTGGGCTATTTGCTGGTCCGGTTGCTACTGCGCCCGATCGCAGCGCTGGCGCGGTATTCGGCCGCGGTACAGCAGGGCCGCGCGGCCGCGCCGCCGGAACATTTCGGCACGCAAGAGCTGTCGCGTCTGGCGGGGTCCGTAATGGAGATGGCAGATACGCTGCAAAGGCGCGAAGCATCGATCCGCAGTTTCGCCGACCACGTAACGCATGAGCTGAAAACCCCTGTCACCGCCATCCAAGCGGCATCCGAGTTGCTTGAGGATGCAGATTTGGCCGAACAGGACCACAAGCTGGTTCAGCAGATTGCAGGCGCCAACACCCAGATGCAAACCCATCTGACCGCGTTGAACCGAGTCGCAGCAGCGCGGGTTCCAGAACATCACGGCAGTACCGATCTGCACAAGCTGTCGCCAGAACTGCGCAAGGTGTTTCCCGATCTGAACCTGGATATTCAGAACGAGGCCCAATGCCTGCCGCTTGCCTCCTCAGGTCTGCGGATCGTGCTGCAGCACCTGCTCGACAATGCCAGACGTCACGGGGCAGGGCGCGTCACACTGATTGCCGAGCCTGGACGTTTGTCGGTCCAGGACGACGGCCCGGGGATTTCCGACGGCAATCGAAACCGCATATTCAACCCGTTCTTCACCACCGCGCGCGAGCAGGGCGGCACAGGCATGGGTCTGACAATCGCGGCAAACCTGCTGAACGCCCATGGGGCGCGGATAACGTTGGAGCCTTCAGAGGCAGGGGCGCGTTTTGAAGTTTTGTTTCCAATAAGTTAAGACTAGTTCTTCACTTGAAATGTTAGCTTCTCGTTACTGCCTATGGATGAGTGGATTCATGCTCAGGAGATTGAATGAAGGTTCGCCTTGCTGCTCTAATCACCGCCTGCGCCGCAACTTTTCTATGGTATGCGGAACCGCTCAAATCCGAGGACTTGGCCGGTATCTGTGTCAGTTCTAAGAAACCACGATCCGAGGTGATAAATGCGTGCTCGAATTTGATTGCAGCTGGGGATATGACGGCTGAATATCGCCATCTGTTTCTGACCAAACGGGCGTTAGCTTACAAATCCGAACATAGGCTGGTTGAGGCAAAACAAGACACTGATCTGGCGTTGGAACTGCAGCCGCGCAACTACAAAACTTGGATTTTGCGAGCGCAACTCCACGAGGCGGATGGCGAGCATGAACTTGCGATTGCTGACTATGACAGAGCAGTGGATATCGCCCCGGAAACCTCATTCACCCATTGGAAGCGCGCGCGATACTTGGATCAGCAGGGCAGGGACGAAGTCGCGTTCCAAGGATACTTGCGAGTGCTGGAACTGGATCCGGACGCAGACCATGCCGCAGAGAAAATTATTGGAATTTATCTAGACGAAAGAGATCACGAGAAAGCACTCACGGCAGCAACAAGCGCTGCGGAACGGTGGCCCGAGAAGGCTTGGGTTCATGGGAAATTAGCGAGAGTTCATGTCGTTCACACCAAGAATGCGCCGCAAGCTTTGAGTTCTCTAGCGCGGATGCAGGAAATTTCCCCAAACACGAAGGTGGACATTCTAAGCCGCGCACTTGTGCATTTGCAGATTGGAGACGAGAGCGAAGGCATCAGACTCGTCGATGTTTTTTTACGTAACGCTCAAAGTCAACGGGTTTCAGAATTGGATTTTCTCAAGCGTTTGGCACGACATATTTGGACAAAGGAAAACCAAACGCTGGAGAGTGAACATCGTGGGCGTGCCTTTATATATGAGTTCATGGGGCGCCGAGATCTCGCGCGCACTGAATATCATAGCTTGTTTGAAAAAACGGGACTGAACGGCGAGAACGTGATGGAGAGGATATTGTTCAAGAATGGCCTAAGTACTGACGTAGCAGCTAATTCTTCAGGTTCAAACAGATTGGATCTGCTATTGGACCGATACATGGACCACGATCACGACAAACTGGAATGGCTTTCTCAAAGTAAATAGGAGCGTTCATCTGGCGGGGCATCAATCTGAAAATGCATCGCTGTGCGCACCCCCGTGTCAATTTGCGCCGCTAAACAAGATTGATCCCAAGCCAATCCTCATTTAAGGGAGGCCCTGTCAAATCAGAGTCTCCCGTGGGGCATCGTTGCTCCGTTACGGCTCGGTGCCTGTTTCAGTTCGGCACACACTCTTGGATCGCACGCCCCGAAAGGCTTAAAAAAGGTAAGGGAATATGGCAGAAAAATCGAACTTCGATATATTGTATACCATTGTAGACGAAGCGCCGGAGCTGGCCAGCGCGTCGTTCCTGCCCATCATCCGCAAATTCGCCTCGGCTGCGGGCGTCAGCGTTGGAACCAAGGATATTTCTCTGGCGGGCCGCATTCTGGCGACCTTCCCGGAAAACCTGACCGACGAACAACGCATCAGTGACGATCTGGCCGCTTTGGGTGAGCTGGTTAAGACGCCCGATGCCAATGTGATCAAGCTGCCGAATATCTCGGCTTCGGTCCCGCAGTTGGTGGCGGCCATCGAGGAACTGCAAGCGCAGGGTTACGATATTCCGGCCTATCCCGAAGAACCTGCGACCGAAGACGAAAAAGCGATCCGTGCGCGGTATGATGCGATCAAAGGTTCGGCTGTGAACCCGGTTCTGCGCGAAGGCAACAGCGACCGTCGTGCGGCGCGCGCGGTCAAGAACTATGCCCAGAAGAACCCGCATTCGATGGGTGAATGGTCCACCGACAGCAAAACCAAAGTCTCGTCCATGTCGGGCGACGACTTTTACGCCAATGAGAAATCCGCAACCATCACCGCCGCGCAGGCAGGCGATGCCAAGATCGAATTTGTTGGCAAAGATGGCAGCGTCACTGTTCTGAAAGATGGCTGGCCACTGGCAGAAGGCACCGTGACTGACGCGACTTTCATGTCGGTCAAGGCGTTGTCGTCGTTCCTGGCCGATGCCATTGAGGACACCAAAAGTGACGGCACCATGTTCTCGCTGCACCTGAAAGCAACGATGATGAAGGTCAGCGACCCGATCATCTTCGGCTATGCGGTCAAAGCGTGGCTGGCCCCGGTGTTCGAAAAATTCGGCGCCGAGTTGGATGCGCTGGGTGTAAACCCGAATTCGGGCCTGGGTGACCTGCTCGAGCGGGTTCAGGGCAACGCTGATATTGTTGCCGCCATCGACGCAATCAAAGGCGATCGTCCGTCCATGTATATGGTCGACTCGGACCGGGGTATCACCAACCTGCACGTGCCGTCGGATGTGATTATCGACGCATCGATGCCTGCCGTGATCCGCGCGGGTGGCAAGGGTTGGGACGAATCCGGTGCCAAGGGCGATACCAATTGTGTAATCCCCGACCGTTGTTATGCCCCCGTCTACGACGAAGCGGTCAACTTCTTCAAAGCCAATGGCGCGCTGGACCCGGCAACCGCCGGTGCGGTCGCCAATGTGGGCCTGATGGCGCAGAAGGCCGAGGAGTACGGCTCGCATCCAACCACATTCCAGGCGCCTGCCGACGGTACCATCCGCATCGTTTTGGCCAACGGTGACGTGCTGCACGAGCACGAAGTTGAAAAGGACGATATCTGGCGCGCCTGCACGGTCAAGAAAGCACCAATTGAGAATTGGATCCAACTGGCAATGGACCGTCAGCGTCTGACCGGGTCCGAGGCGATCTTCTGGCTGGACGCAAATCGCGCACACGATGCCGAGTTAATCCAATATGTGAAGCTCGCGCTGGAAGCCGCTGGTGTGGCTAACAAATTCTTGATCATGGCGCCGCGTGAAGCGACTCGGCAATCGCTGGAAACGATCACGGCGGGCAAGGACAGCATTGCGATTACCGGCAACGTTTTGCGCGACTATCTGACCGATCTGTTCCCGATCCTCGAACTCGGCACCTCGGCCAAGATGCTGTCCATCGTCAAGCTGATGAATGGCGGCGGTCTGTTTGAAACAGGGGCGGGGGGCTCGGCCCCGAAACACGTGCAGCAGCTTGTCGAGGAAAACCATCTGCGTTGGGACTCGATGGGCGAGTTCTGTGCGCTGGGAGAGTCGCTGAACTTCCTGGCCGACAGCAAGGGCAACGCCAAGGCAGGCGTCCTGGGCGAAGCCGCCGAAGCCGCAACGCAGGGAATTCTGGACAACAACCGCTCGCCAAGCCGCAAGGTCGGGCAGCCTGACAACCGCGACAGCCATTATTGGTTCGCACGTTACTGGGCAGATGCACTGGCCGCGCAATCAGAGGATACCGAGCTCGCATCGGTATTTGCGCCCGTTGCCAAAGACCTGGCCGACAAGGAAGAACAGATCCTGTCCGAGTTGGCGGCCGCGCAAGGTGCACCTGCGGACTTGGGTGGCTACTACCACACTGATCCGGCAAAGGCTGCGGCTGTGATGCGCCCCAGCGCGACGCTGAACGCGATCATCGATTGATTTGTCGGCTTCGGGGCTTTGGCCCCTGCGCGAAATCAAAGTCGGCCTCTTGCGGCCGACTTTTTTTGTTGCTGCCAATAAGAAAAGGGCCGGCCCCCATAGCCAGCCCTTTCTGAGTGAGTGGTGGGGCCAATGCCCACCGGTGAAGTTAAGTTAATCCTACTTAATTGGATCATTCTGGATATTAGGGGATTCCCGTAGGCAGCCCGAAATTACGATCATAAACCAAATTTCTTTTTGCTTATGTTCGCGCATAAGGATTCATAAGCGGGTCCGCGTTTCGTGTTTGCGCGATTCGATACGGCTGAAGCCTGGCCAAAAAAAGAGGCCGGTCCTAAGACCAGCCCCAAGTAAAGCGTAAACCGAGGGATCAGTTTGACGCTGCGTTCAGCTTTTGGTTCTGCTCGCGCAGGGTGTCCGAAATGATCGCATACCACTCGCCGGACTCGCGCATCTCGTTGAGGCCCTTGTTCATCATCGCGATGTATTCACGCGCGAATGGGTTGGTGCGATGGGCAAGGAAGCTCATGGAGGACAGAGTGGACACATATGGGTTCTCCACGATGTCAGCCGAGGTCAAACCCATGTCCTTCATTGTCGAAGCAAACAGGTCGACTTCGAATGCAGCCACGTCCGCCGTTCCGGTCAATACGGCGTCAAGACATTCGCGGGCCGAATTGGGTTGGACCACGGTTGTGTTTTCGCGGTTCAGCCCTTGTTCTTCCAGGACCACCATGCTCCAGCCTGCCATGCGGCAAACGGTCGAGCCCTCAAGGTCGGAGAAATCTGTCGCGCTTGCATATTCGCTTTCAGGCAGCGTGAAAAAGCCGCCGACGATGTCGTATACTGGAACCGAAGCAACGAACTGCGTGCAGCGGGCTTCGGTTTCTGCCGACCACTCGTAAGAGCGGTTGGTACAATCCGGAACGGTCCAGGCAATCGAGATGTCGAACGCACCGAGCGGCAACAGCGTGTCAAGATGCGAGCTCCAGTCATCGACGAAGCTGACCGAGTAGTCACGGCTGTTACCGGCACGCTGAAGGCTGGTTGTCGCAAGACGGGTCATGATGCCGCCACCGTTCAGCGATTCCGTGGTGAAGGGCTCCCATCCGTTGCCGGCAACCATCTTGATCGGCGGCGCATAGACATTCGAGCGCTTTACACTGGCTGCGCGCTTTTCTTCAGCGGCGATGAGGTCCTGCGCAGATTGGCCATTCGGCAGGCTGCCATCCTCACAGGGCAGCGCAAGAACCAATCCGGGCTCAAGAGCGTTTGGATTGGAAATTATGTTCCTGTTTGCGTTGAAGATCGGCTGATAGTTCGACGTTCCGTATGCCGCGATTGCGATGGTCGCCATCGTGTCGCCATCCGTGACGGTATAATTCGAACAAGCCTCCTGCGCGGCGGCGGCTCCGGCACTCAGGGTGGTGACGGCGGTCGCCGACATCAAAGCTTTCTTAAGGTTAAATTCCAACATGTCCACTTCCTCCAGACGTTTGTTTTGTCAGGCCGGTTCGGGCCTTAGCCATTTTCCATTTGATGACGCAAAGCGGTTGACACGATGTCGCGCCATTCGCCTGATTGCTGCATGATTGCCAGTCCCTGGTTCAGCGTCTCAAGGATCGCTTCCCCATCAGGATTGTCTTTGTGGGTCATAATGTTAAGCGACTTGATCGCCGCCAGGTTCGGGTTTTCAACAAGCTGATGTTCGTACCCAAGCCGGTCAATCGCCTCGACCGCCAAATGGGCTTCGATGGCGACAATATCGGCGTCGCCCTGCATGACCGCATGGAAACAATCGTCAGGCGAAACCGGCCGCATCAGTGTAATGACCGGCTCATACAGGCTGACCGCGTCCATGTGTGACAAGGACCACCCCTCGGGGCGGCAGATCGTTGCATCTGCGAAATCTGCGTAAGACAGCGCTTCTTCATAGCCCGACCCGGAACGCGCAAAGAACGTATCTACAACCTCGTAGAACGGGTTCGAGAAATCATAGGTCTCGCACCGGTTGCGATCGCTTTCCGACAAGGCCTCGGCCTCTTCGCAATTGGGGCGCGACCAGGGGAATGTTCCGTCAAACGCTAGGGTCGGCATCAGCAGATCCAGATGCGACGACCAGTCGTTTACGAACTGGATCTTGTAGGCCTGTTCCGGCGCGGCGCGCAGCAAGGCCGTTTCGACGAGGTTGGTGTAAAGACCACGATGGGGCAGGGCCTCATCAGTGAAGGGGGCGTAGTTACCGCCGGTGATCAGCAGCAATTGACGGTCGCGGATTTCCGGGCGCTCACCCTCGCGCGAGTTCTGTATCAGCGCGGCGGCCTCAGCGCGGGCTGCTTCGATCTCTTCGCGCGCGGCATTGCGCGCTTCGGCAACAGAACCTTCATTGGCCTGCTGGGCTTTGGCCTCGGCTGCGGCGACCCGAGATTCAGCCTCGGCAATTGCCTTTTCTGACCGTTCTTCCGCAGCCTTTACCAGCTCGGCGGCCATTTCCACAGCCATCCGTTCCGCTTCGGTTTGCGGCTCGAACGCAACCCGACCCACATCTTCCAGACAGGGCAGGGTCAGCGTGTCACCCACGCGGATGATATTGGGGTTCGAGCCGATGACGTCGCGGTTGGCATCAAAAATAATCCGATAGTCTTCGGTCGCATAAACCTCTAACGCCAGCTCGCGCAGGCTATCGCCGCGCTGAATTTCATAGGTCGAGCACGCCTCTTGTGCCGAAGCCGCTCCTGCGACGGCGGCCAGAGCCAGGCTGGATATGATCAGTTGGTTTCTCATGTTTCCCTGTTTCACTGCCTTGTTTAAAGTCCTGCCGGTTTCACCACGGCGATCGATATATTGTCCTGGTCGGGATGATCCCTGGCTTGCAATGCCTGCAAAAGCGCGTCCGCAATGTCGCGTGCAGGTGCCTCTGCGTTGACACGGATTAAGGCCTCGATCTCGCGGTCGCTGAGATACTGCAGCCCGTCGCTGCCAAGTATCAGGATATCCGAGCCATCCAGCGCAAGCGGCAGTTCAGGGCAGTCAACCTTGGGGATCGCCGCTCCCATGATGACCGAAGTCAACTGATTGCGGTCCGGATGCGTCCGCGCTTGATCTAAGGTCAGGGTCCCCTCGGCCACCTGCGCATCAATCAGCGGCGCCATGGAATGATCTTCGTTAATCTGGGCCAGCGCGCCTTCGCGATACAGGTAGAGCGGGCTGTCCCCGATCGAAATCCAGAATACCCGGTGACCCAACATCAGAAGGCCCAGCAGAGTGGCCCCAAGTTTGACGTCGTGAACGTCACCATGACCACCCACGGCCGCGTTGGCCTGCATCGCGGCCATGGGCAGGGCGTCGAGCAGATCGCCCTCGGTCAGGTCAGGTCCCTCCAGTTGACCATCCATCATGTCGCGCCAGGCCGACACCACAAGGTCCGAGGCGATTTCACCTGCCTCATGCCCGCCCATGCCATCGGCAACCACGACATATCCCGCGCCAGACGAGTCAAAAACCCGCGCGGAAATCGCGTCTTCCTGCGTATCGCGCCGACCCTGGTCCAGGATCAGAGCGATGTCATATGCAGGCGTCGCCAGCATCAATCGGCATCCCGCCAGTCAAAACCCTCGTCACAGAAGGCCATAAAGCGGATCGATGTTTCGCTGATACGGATCAGATCCCCGCTTGAAAGCGGAACGGTGCTGAGAACCGGCTTGCCGTTCAGACGCACCAGATTGGCCTTGCCGCCATGACCCAGATAGCATTTGCGGTCTTCCGGGTCATAAGCAATCACGGCGTGGTTGCTGCGCGAAATTCCGGTATCGCCGAAGTCAAGCTGGATCGCCTGATCGTCGTTTCGGCCAATCTGCATCAGACCTTCGGTCAGCGTAATGCTGGAACCACGGCCCGGGCCGTTGGTCACGACCAACCAGCCGACAGGAAAGCTCTGCTGCGCCGCCTCGGTCTTGGCAACAGGTTCCGACGTCTCGATCAAGTCCTGAACATGCGTATCGGCGCGCTCGAACCCCAGGAAGGTTGTCTTTACCCGACCGCGGCGATCTTCAGCCTGCGCAGGCGCGGATGCCTCGGGTTCCGCATCAGACGCCGGTTCAACAACAGCCACGGGCTGGGGTGCCGGTTCCTCGGCCATAAGTTGCGGCGCCGGTTCCTCGGCGACGGGTTCTGGTGCGGTTATCGCTTCCGGCTCGGCCACGATTTCGGGCTCGGCAACAGGCTGGGGCTGGGCGATGGTCTCCGGTTCCTCAGCAGTTTCAGGCTCGGAGATCGGTTCGGGGGCCACGGCGGGCTCGACCATTTCCTCTGCTTCGACTGTTACCTCATCTGTGACAGCGGCCAGCACATCCTGTTCGGTGTCCACCGCGTCAGCTGGTGTCAGATGCAGCGTTACGATCTGGTCTTCTTCAGTGTCAGATGCGCCGGTATCCGAAGAGTCTTCGGCGGGTTCGTCAAGCTCCGCTTCGGCGTTGCCCTCAAATTCGGGCATCTGCTCTTGCGGCATCAGATCGTCCGTTTCCTCGTAGCTCTCGGAGGTCATGTTACCCCCGGCCAGTGCGGCGCGGAGAGCGTTGAAGTCTGCAATTGGCTCAGGCTGTTCCGGCTGTACTTCCACCACGTCTTCGGTTTCGGCGGTTTCGTCTTTGGCTTTGCCGGCACCTTCTAGAAGCCGGCTCAGAGGGCTTTTGTATTTGAACATGGTGTCGACACCTTTTTCATTCTATAGCGGGTCACGTCCCGCAGGTCTGCCAAGGATCACCGCGCGTGAACCACGGTGAGACTGATGAAGGGAAACAGGTTTACTCTTACTTTCCGCGACGGTCCGGTCCCCGTCGGGTGGCTGAACTACTTCGCCACTCTCAGCACATACTCGCTGGCGGATTTCACACGATCCGGTTTCAATTACTCCTGCGCCAATTGCATGATCACATTCGTTTCCGAGCCATTGCGCAGGACCGTCAACTTCGCTTCGGATTGGGGTTCGGCGACAAGGTCGGCCAACGCCGCGTCCAGGCTTTCCGGGCCGTCAATCGCAGTTCCGGTATTAACCTCGCGCACCAAAACATCTCCGGGGCGCAAATCGCCTGGGTTGTCCTGCGGAACAGTGGCCACGACGGTCTGCCAACCGGTCTCATTCGCGTTGTGAATGTCAAATGTCAGCCCGTTTTCAAGCCCAACCATGCGGTGCGCAGGCAATGCCAGTAGTCCATTTTGTGCCCGGGTTTCTCCCAAAGTCCGATAGCGTGCGGCAGCGCGGATATAGCCGTCCGGATCAACGGAGAATTCATTCAGGATGTGCGCAGCAAAAGACAGATCCGCGCGAACGGGTTCACCGTTGAGCGTAAAGATGGTGGTGCCACGCTGAACCCAGTCGCCCACGACCGACATATCCTGACCCGCATCGACATCTGTTACCGCAAAGATGTTTCCGGTCGACGCGCGACGACGCGCAATCGTGAACGGAATTTCCACATCCCAATGGGCGAAAGACACCTGGTTTTGTGCCAGATCAATGGCCACCGAAGGTTCAGGGGCGACGACTTCGGGCTGCACCTCGGCGCTGATATCCTCGACCGGTGTCTCCGCAACGGCCAGTTCCTCTTCCGCCGGTGTGACGACATCGCTGTCGGCAGCAACTTCGGGTTCCGTGATTTCAGCGGTTGTCTGCTCGACAGGTTGGTCTTGAGCCACCTCTGTCACGGGTGCCACAGCAGTTTCGGCCTGTTCCGGCTCTGCCTCTGCTACGGCGATCTGCTCGACGGGTTCCGGTTCCACGCCTGCTGCAACCGGTGTCGCTTCGGGCGCTGATTTCTCGCCCGACATCACAAAATATGCACCCCCGGCCAATGCGGCCAGGACCACGCCCAACACGGCGATCATCTTGCCGCCACCGCCCGAGTCGCTTTTCACAACCGTATCGACGGCGGTTGCAGCTTCGGCCTTGGGTGCGAACTTGGCCAGTTGTTCGTCGGTTTTTTCTTCATTTCCCAACGCAAGATCAGCATTCCCGGCCAGCAGCGCGGTCACAACCGCCTCGGCGTTTTCGGTTTCGGCCTTGATACGCTCTTTCTCGGCCTGCTGGTCCTTGCGATCCATTCCGACGATGACCGACACCGGACGATAGGCAAAGGTGTCGAACATGACATCGGGACCGCGGAACATGCGCAGCCAATCCAGCGCCGATTGCAAGCGGTCAGTGGCATGCACTTCCATTGCCTTGTCGATCGCTTCCAAAAAGCCTTCGGGATAGCCTTCGAAACGCCCGGCAAGCGGCGTGAAAGGATCAGGCTGCCCGTTGTTGAACGCGTTCAGTCGGGTCTGACCGTCGATCGGACGCTCGCCGCTGATGGCGTGGTAGAGCGTTGCGGCAAGAACATAGAGATCGCTGCTGGGACCCTGTTCTGCGCCACGCACATAGAATTCATGCGGTGAATACCCATCCTTGATCACCCGCAGCGTCAACAGAGCAGCCGACTTGTGGGCGGCCTGTTCACGGGCGGCACCAAAGTCAATCAGGATCGGCTCGCCGTTATTGTCGATCAGAATGTTGTCGGGCGAGATATCGCGATGCAGCATCCCGCTTTGATGAATGAAGGACACCGCTGACAGCATCTTTTCGGTGACCTGAACCATAAAGTCAGGGCCGCTTTCGTTTTCCGGGTTCTCAACATAATCCAGCAGGTCGCAGCCACGGATCAGGTCCATCGCGATGTAGGCTGTGTTGTTGTCTTCGAACACTTGATGCACGTCGACGATATTGGGATGTACCAGCCGCGCGTGGTTGCGCGCCTCCTGAATGAACAGGTCAATAATCGCGCGCAGGTCATCTTTGTGATCAGGATTGGCCGCTTCGACCAGATCTCCGTTGCGTTGGCACAATGCGCCCGGATAGCACTCTTTGATCACCACATCCCGGTCCAGGCTGTCACGCGCCAGATAGGTGATCCCAAAGCCGCCATTGCTGAGAAAACGGAGGATCTCGTACTGGCCGCGCAATAATTTCGCGCCCGGTTGCAGACCTTCGAGTTGTGGTTCGTCGTGCGTTGCGCCGACCGCCTGGTTGTGGCTCATTTCTTCCCGCCCATTCTTTACGTTTTGCGGCAACATAAACCGGGCAAGGTGCCCGCGAACTCACAACCAAACACAACCGCAGTACACTTAAGAACGGTTAGACGGTTCAAATTTGACTTTATTGGGGCCGCCTGATGGCTTCACTATGGATCGACTGCGTGGTAAATCTATATGCGGTAGTCATCTTTCGCTGATACACACTATATGGTAATTCAATAGCAAAAAAATGGACGGTTATATCGCTGATTTGCCTGTTTGGTATACGGATTCGAAACAATAGACACCCGATTCTCGGCCCCTCGAATCGGCGTCGCGACTTTCAATTTTAACGGGAATCTCTTAAGTGCCGGTCTTTGGTGGCGCTGACGCAACGGTGCTGCCTGCCCAGGCGAGGTTGTCACTAAGCTGGGCAAGTATGCTCACCGCATCCTTAAGGGGTGCATCACCGCTTTCGAATTGCAGCAACAACAGCAGGTCGGTCGCCTTTTCGAACTCGCCCGGAATCCAGTCGGCTTCGGGGTCGATTTCAGCGCCTGACTCCAATCGTTCAGCAAAGTCCTCGACGATTTCCTGGCAACTTTGCAGAAAGGCTGCGGGCTCCATATCGGAAGTTTCGCGCAGGTCGTCATAGATGCTGGCTATGGCGGCCAGCCAATCTTCGAGGATCGGATTGTTCAGGGGCGGTAGCGCCGAACCAAGGCTGGACTGAATGACCGACCCATCCACAACAGGTGGGCTGGTCTCGGTCAATTCGGTACCGATGTGTTCAGCCAGATAGGGCAGGAAATGATCGTTCAAATCCTTGCGCGCAGCTTCAAGGTCCCTTTGTCGGTGCGCCGACGCAACATGCAGCACCTGTTCCGCCAAATCCTGCCCACCACAGGATTCCCAAAGGTCGAAATCGGGCTCTGGTTCCTGCGACATGGCGCGCACTGCGACGGGCGTGCCAATGGGAACAACGGCCTGGAACATCCCGGCCTTTTCCTTGTCCAGTCGCTTGACCACGCGTTCAAGCGCGTCTCCATCCGGCAACAGGTCGGCGTGGGTAACGGCCAACAGGCTGCTGTCGCGCAGTTTTTGAGGCACTTGCCGCCACAGATGCCGTTCGGTTTCGCGCCACGCATTTGTACCGTTGGTGCACCAGATGGCGCAATCGACATATTCCAGCAGCGAAAGTGTCTGTTTATAGGTGTCATCCAATGCGCCCGATCCAGGAAGATCAAACAACGAGATATCCTTGAGTGCCGGAGTGTTCAGACCGACCGAGATGAAATCCGGCGCGTCTGCCGCTGCTTTTTCCAACGCGATGCCGGAATAGGTCTTGGGCTCTTTGTCCCACCATCCAACGGTGGTTTCCGGAGCGTCGGCATAGGCTACAATCACCAAAGGCAGTTTCAGATGTTGCGGGCCGGTCGGCAGAATATCGGCACCGGCCAGCATATTGGCCAGGCTGGATTTACCTGCGCCAAACTCACCCGCGAAACCGATTGCGACCGCATTGGACAAACGCTCGGCATGAGCCAGGGCCCGCGCCCGCAGGTCGTCCAGGTCCGGCGCGGACGGTTTGTCCTCGGTAGCGTTCAGAAAACGTTCGAGTTGCCGCACGTCCTGCTCGGTTCCGGGAAATTCAATCATTCTGCTGCCTCAGCCTGCAAAGTGTCAGCGCGAACTGGGCCAAGTACGAGACTCAGCTGATCCGCTATGCGCCGCGCCCGATCCACGGCTTGCTGCGCTTCGGTACGCGCATTGCTTCCACCTGATCCGACACGATGTTCCAAATGTCCGGCCAAAAGCGCCAAATAGTGATCTACAACAGTCTGCATCCGTTCTAGCAGGTCACTGCGGGCAGTGTCGATCAGGTCGTCCCCGATCATCTCGAATTCCTGCACAATCATCCGTTCGGCCCGATTCAGAACGCTGCGGCGCGAAATCAGACGGGACAGCCATGTAACGCGCAACTCGACCGTAATACCGCGGGTCAGGGCGGTCGTGTCAGGGCGGAACCAGCGCACCGCGCTTGTGTTCATGCGATTGTCCATCGGTTCGCGCCAACCGGGCAGGGCGCGCAAAGCCGCGTTGCTTTGCATGTCCACCGCATAGAGCTCGCTCAGCATGCGCTGGCGAATGACCTGTGTGGCGCCTTGCACCAGCTCCCGCATCCGATCACGCAACGGGGTGAAGTTCAGTTCGGTTTCACCATCTCGGCTCAGCAAAGGTGACTGGCCGTCCGGGCCGCGAACAACCACCGAAACCGCCTCGGCCACAGTATCGTCCATCACGCCGCGCAGGTTGGCCAAAACATCGTCCATATCCTTGGTGATGGCCTCGGATTTCTCGGCGATCAGGGTGCGAAGCTCGGTCAGGGTGCTGCTGCTTTCTTCGGTATCGCCGGCATCCGGGCCTTCCTCATCGTCCAGAGCCCGCAACCTGGCGGTGCTGCGTTCCAGCTCACCCTGCGCAAAGCTGTTCAGGTGCTGCCAAGACATCCGCAGCTGCTCATGGCGTGGACCGTTGGTCAGGGCCTGGGTCACATGGCGGCGCAAATCCGGCAGGCCGGACGCAATCATGGCGGCAAACCGCAAGATGGCCTCGCGACTGATCGGACCGGGACCTTGTTTGATTTCTTCCACACCGGACAGATATTGTTTCATCTGCTCGGGATGGGCCCGCAGCCAGGCGAGGATCTGGTCGTGATCCACCCCCGTCTCGTCCCCGGTCAAGGCATAGTGCGCCCATTGCGCGCTGCCCATCAGGACATCTATCTCAGAATTACCCAGCGCTTTTTCCAGGCCATCCACGACATCCGCGCGAACTTTACCAGCGTCTTCCGCGCCTCCCCCAAGTTCATCGACGCGGTTGATAAAGACAACGATCTGACCCAATTCCAGTGCCTGCATCAGGCGGAAGAGTTTGAGGTCGGCACGCGACAACGCCTGATGCGCCGAGAGAACAACCACAAAGAAATCGGATTCCTTGAGGTATTGGCGCGAAATCTCCTCGCGGATCAGCAGCGGGTCGTTGACACCAGGCGTGTCGGTAACGGTGATCGGATAGGGGAAATGGCCGATGTCAAAATAGACCTCGGCCTTGCGGGTAATGTCACTGTAAAGGCCGCGATCGGACCCCGGATCATGTGCCTCATCATCAGCCGGATCGTCTCCGGCGCAGACATAGCGGGCCAGATCGTCCGAATTCAACTCGTCAAGATCGTGATGTTGACCCAAGAGTTGTTCATAGCTGTCGCCGAGGCGCAGACGGGCGCGCGTTTTCATCGCCTCGACCTGCTCTTCGATCATTTCGCGTTTATAGCTGTCCTCGTCATCGGGGAACATATTGCGCAGTTCTTCGCCTTCGGCGATCAGGGACTGCCATTGACGGTTATCGAAGAAATGGAACTCGGCCCCGGCCGTGCGGCCCGAGGGATGGCCGAAATGCATGTCTGTAATCACGGTTGTCCAAGGATTCACGTCGGACGGAAGATATTCGGCCTGTCCGGTGAAGCCGTTGATCAGGCGAGACTTTCCGGCCTTGATCTGACCGACAAATGCAATCGATGGCTTAAGGTTCGACAAATCGTCAACAATACGCGAGATGAAATGACGGGTTTCGTCATTGCTCATCTCATTCATATCTTCCGCGATGCGAATAAGTTCGTGGCGGTTCAATTCACTCATTAGTTTACCCTGACAACTCGTTTCTTACGTTAAACTCTCAAAAAAGGACTCGATTGGGCGGGAACGCGGTCATTCGGCGGCGGGTTTCAATGATTTCCACAGGTTGACGACCGCACCCAGTTTCCGTGCATCGTGAAGGGCTCCGGCAATCTGTTGACCGTCGTGGACCAATGCCAGCCCGGCCCCCTGACCACCCGAAGGGCGCATGACAATCAGCTGCGGTACAGCGGTATCACTGTCCTTCTGCCAGCCGGACAGATCGCGTGCGAGGCGCAGTAACAGGTCTTTTTCCGGATGTGCAGGCTGGCCCATGGCGCACAACCCATCCGCTTGTGTGGCCTCATCAACGGCCTCTGGCACCAGAAACCGACCAAGGGCGAACCGATCTGCGCCGCCAAAGAAAGCCTCTGCCGCGCGTTCCGGTACCAGTTCGTCCTCCGCCTCGGGCACCACCGTCATCCGGGGTTCCTCAAGTATTTTGATCTTTGCGCAAGCGCTTTCGACCTCAGAGAAGGTTAGCCCGACATCATCGGCCTCCAATGCCGCATCCGGTCGCAACGATGCCAGCTTGAGCGGGCCTGGTGCCTCTGCAATTTCCGTTACCAAACGGGCAAGTTTTTCTGTCAGATCCTCACGGGATTCAGTTTCGAAATCGGGCAAGGGGGGGCTGCCGCACTCAAACACATCCGTTATGCGCGAACTGCTGACCTCAATCGCCAGGCATGTTTCGTCCGCAGCGACAAATTCCAGCCTTCGCGGCAAAATAGTGCGCCGGATCGCGGTCAAAACCTGATCACGGCGGGCCTGTGCGGTCTCGCCGCTCAGGTAAATCGCCGGAGACAAGCGCGCAACCGAAGAGCGCCCGATATCTTCGAGCATCTCCAGTATTTCCGTATCCATCATGCCGTGACCCCCTCTGGTCCCGTCTAAACTGCTGCCGCTACCGGCCCCAAACTAAGATGCGATTTTGTCAAAGCGAGCCCAATATTTGCGCTGTCGCGGCAGATATAACAAACCACGTGATCGGGATATTCCCGAGTGCGCAGAAAGATATGCAACCGGTCATTCGAAAACACCGCGATTTCCCCAAATCCCGGATGTTCCTCTTCTTCTGTTTCCACTGTCCTCAACAATTCCTGAAAGGCCGTGACGCCGCGTCCCTGAAAAAGGTTCGCTACTGCCAAAGCCAGATTCTCCAATACCTCGGCGTCGGTGTCGTCGGGTGAACTCAACCCCAACAACATACCCGTTTCCATATCAACATACCCGGCTGCCAGGCAGTCGGGTATGGTTTCAATTGCAGCGCTCAACGCGTTTTCGATCGACATCTATCTGCCTGTTCTGCCGACCGCTGTTTCCGGTCGGTCAAAGATGCTTGCCTTGCTACAATACATGCCGCTCGGCGCCGGTGTTGTCATGCCCCTTCGGAACCGGGTGAAGAGAATCCCGCGAGCTTTCTTCGCTTTGCTCTAGCGCGATTTGGTCGAATTCGGCCAGAAAAGCTGCAAACGCATTCTTCAATCCGGCGGTGTCATCCGGCAACGGTTCACTGGCGACGATCTCTTGCCACATGGACAACGCGCTGAGCGGCGAAGAACGTTCAGACGTAAGAAGATGCTCGGAAGTCGGCGCGGGGTCTTCGTCTTCGCTCTCCGACGCATCCGGTTCGATCGAAACGACACTGACCGATGTCAGAGCATTCGAATCCGGTTCTGGTTCGTAATCGTCGTCATTACTTTGCTTTTGCTCAGCAAGTAGAGCGGTAATAGACGAAATCGATTGCTCGATATCCTTCTCGGGCGCCTCGTCAACCTCGGGTTCAGAGGCTTCGTCATCCTGGCCGATGACAATCAGCTCGGGTTCGTCGCTGTCCTCGTCGTCCTCATCCGAAAACTCGAACTCATCAAAGTCCAGACCGGGGTTCGCCAGCGCGCGCAGGTCAAGCGGATCCTCATCGGCATCGCGGAAAAAGGCTCGCAGTTCTTCTTTCGAGCTTTCCTCCTCCTCCTGCACCATCTCGGCACGCATACGATCCGCTTCACCGGCGTCGATACGGGGGCGCTCTGCCTCTTCCGTTTTGCGTTCGACCCGGGCAGGGCGCACGGGGAAATTGGTGACGACGTCGGCCTCGTCCGCGACCGGATCAACCAACTTGAGCGGCGCGGGGTCTTCGACAGTATCAGCCGGTTTGGCCGGACGGATGGGCCGAACCCTGGGCTGATCCGATTGCGATTTGTCGATCTGATAGCGCGAAAGCTGATCAGCGCGAGCGTCCATGATCTGTTCGGTGATCTCCAGGAAGCTGTCGACCATTTTTCCGCCGCCACTGCGCGCCCACAACTCGGCATCGCCTGTTTTGTCGCGTGCCATGATCGCATCACGGGCCGAGAACAGAATCGTACGGTTGAACAGATGTCCGGCTTCGCGATTGACGCGCCGCAGAACTTTCTGACGATCTTTTTGACCCAACGCATCTGCGCGCGTGATCAACAACAGCGACTTGTGCTGCAATCGTTCTGGAAGCGAGACCCAGGTCGCGCGTTCGGTTTCGCGCCAGGCCTGGGTTGAGTGCGTGCACCACAAGACACCGTTCGCCTGACCAACCGCGCGTTGCCACACATCTGTTGAAATCTTCGGGTCCGAGATTCCAGGCGTGTCGATCAGGTCAACCGCCTCAAGAATATCGGCTTCCAGGAAAATACGGACGAATTGTGCATCGTTGACGCCGACCGTTTCCAATTCGTCCAGCGTGATATCCTGCGTACTGCCATCATGCCGTTTGACATAGGCCGACCGTTTACCCCAACTGAACCAAACCGGCGGCAATTGCGTCGCCGTGACCTGCGTTGGCAGGGCTTGCGTGCGCAAAAGAAAGTTCATGAGCGTCGATTTGCCGGCGCTGAATTCTCCCATAAGCGCAAACACGGGTTTGCGGCGGGACCACTGCTCGATGCGGTTCCAGGCTTTGGGAGAGACGAAGCGGGGTTCTGTGTTTTTTACCATAACTCTTCTTATGCTGCTTCGTTGCTAAGGTCTTTGAGGATGTCACCCAGGATATCGTCGCGTGACTTCTGCGGCTGAACCCCAGCCATGAGTGCCGCGCTGTCAGCCGCGGTTTTGTCACCCGATTTCGAAATGTTGAGCAACGTATCCTTCTGTTCGGACAGAAAGTCTGCCATCGCTGCACGTACGTTCTCCAGCACAGCAGCTATCTGATTTTCCTCGATATCCTTGGTGATCGAATTCGCCTCGGACGCAATCAGACGCGTATAATCGGCAGCGTAGGCCTCGAACCCTTTGCGTTTCTGCCACCAGCGGCGCCACCAGGTGCTTTGCAGGTCCAATGCAATGGTGCGACCGATACCCAGCGGTGGCGGAACCCGTGGAACGATTGGCGCTTCGATATTGAATTCGCCCAAATGGTTGCCAAGCAGCTTGTGATAAAGCGCGCCCATATCGGCGGCAGCGGCGCTATACAGCGCGCCTGCCTCTTTGCGCATGGACCTGCCAAAGCTGAAATACGCGGCTTTTTGCAACGTGCGCAGGCCAGCCGGATCATATTGCCAGGTCCCCTGCTCGCCATTCTGTTCCAGATGCGCGATCAGCGAATCTGTCGCGCGTTTGACAAAGTTGGCCTCGGCCGAGGCCAGACGTTCCAGAACCTTGTCACGCAGTTTGGTGGTCAGTTCTGCGACTTTCTTTTCGTATTCCGCCGAAACCGTGGCAATGGCTTCTTCCGGTGCGACACCATCGAGATCGCGCACCACGCCCTCGCCACCCGACAGGGTCTTGGCGACCGATGTCGCCCGTATTTGGCTCGCGATGTTCCGCGCCCGATGGCGCACACGATCCAGCAGGCGTGTCCCTGCCCCTTCGGAGATGCGTTCATTCATGGCCAGAAGCAGGTCTGGCAGACCTGACAGCGCCCAGATCTTGTCAAGCGAAGCAGCCTGATCGCCAAAACCGGCAGCCAGATAAAAGGTGTTCAGCGCCTCGCGGGACTCTTCCGTCAGAATGTCGGGGTTGCCGGTCAACGCAGCCTCAGCCCATTGCGCGCTGCCAAAGACGATGCTGGTTTCGGTGTCGATGTTGTTCTGTTTCAGCGTATCCTGAATCCGATCGCGAATCTCGGGCACCTGATTGACCGGATCTGACAATTCGTCGATTCGATTGACGAACAGAATGATCTGCCGGTTTTCGAACTGAGCGATGATCCGCATCAGAGCCATATCCATGGTCGTCAATGCCTGGCTGGCCGCAAGCACCACAATGCACACCTCGGACCCACGCAGGCTGCGCAGCGTGATCTGTTCCCGCACCATGAAGGTATCATTGACGCCAGGTGTATCGCACAGCTTTAGTGCAATCGGATATTGCGGGATATCCATGTACAGTTCGGCCGACTTCGTCACATCCGCAAAGCGACCGGTCTTTGGGTTGATATCCGGATCATCTTCATCGCCCAGACAGACATAACGCTGGACCAATTCCTCGTCGAAATAGTCGTATTGGTGACTTTGACCAAGGATCAGGTCGAAATGTTTGCCCAGCCTCTCTTCGGACTTGGCTTTCATTTCACCGATCTGACGGCGGATATCATCCATCTCGTCATCGGCCCCTGCCCGGTTGGCCAGTTCACCCAATCGGCCGCCACCGACCATAAGGTTGTTCCATTCTTCCTGTTCAAAGAAGGTGAACTTTGAACGGGTATCCCCTTCGGTCCGGGTGTTGATGTTCAGCGTGGTCACAACAGATGTCCACGGGTTTACATCCGAGGGCAACAGGTTGGGCCGACCGGCAAGAATGTTGACGATCGAGGATTTGCCGGCCTTGACCTGCCCCACCAGCGTTACACTGGCAGTGAAGTTCTCCATCCGGGTCTTGAGCGTTGCCAGTCGGGCCGAGGACCGCGCGTCCGCCACCTCTGTCAGTTGGTCGATCTGTGTCGTCAGCGAGGCCATGGCCTCTGTCATTGGGGACAGAGCCTCGTTACCTACAGACAAAAGGTGGTCGTTACGCGCCATATTCAGCCTCCGGTGCCTGTCGCGGCGATGTGTTTGTTTGCGCCGATCGCGGGTGTTCTGGCCAGAGTGTCGATCCGTGCGATCAAATCCAGCGCATTGCCGAGAATAGCGGCCTCGGTTCTGGGCGAGATCGATTCATAGGCAAGAGAATCGGCCAGTATTTCGATCGAGCGAAAGTGCTCTCCGTTTTCCAGCGACGCGACGCGGCGCCCGGTTGGAAAATCCTGAGATTTGTGTTCCGGCAACGGCATGCGGGCATTTGCAAGCAGGTAGCGATTGCCTGCGTGAGTCTTGAGAGCGATGCCGAAACCCGTACCAGGATGCTGGTTGTTGAGGGTTTTGAGTTCGCCGATAAAGCTTTCACGAGCAAGGTCTACGACATCTTGCTCGGCAGCAGCGGAATGAATCTGATCGGTCACGATAAAGACCCTTATTCTGGAGTTGAGCAGGTACTGGTAAGGTGCCTTGCGGCAGAAAAGACTCATTAACTCCCACCGCACATCAATGATGATCACCGCGGTGTTATTTTGACGCGAATAGGATATTTTGGCGTTTGAATTGTGGCGCAATTAAGACGCGGGCACATACTTATGTCGCAACCTATGCGTGTTTTAGGCATATTCACACGTGAAACGGCGACCCTTCATCAATCGCCAAATGACATAGCATGATCGATCCAGGCTGTTGTGCCAGCAAAGCAAAACTGATTTTATGCCATTGTTATTTATACGATATTCGTGAAATCAATCATTTGCCAATACGCCCCGTCGCTGCAATCAAAAATCTGACAGCCAACCTCGACTGCGCTCTTCTCCGGATGGCGTTGAACAGGCTTCTCAAACTCACTCAACGTAAAATAGTTCTTTGGGCGCAGGCGCGCCACTGTGCGTAAACTGGAAACTGTCTGTTGAGCATATATGGCCAATTGATGAAAATGCGCGCGAAATCGAAATAATTTGCCTTCAGCTTTTACTCGAAGACACTTGCGCCGCACATCAAATGCAAGGCCCTTATCGAACGTTAGTCAAACCCATTTGAACACGCGTTTCGGTCGCGCTGCCAACAGCTGCAAAACTTTCCGTCAGGCGGCAATTTTTCCCCTCGCACTTGCTTTCAAGCTTTGTTATGCAGCGCGCCATGCTGGTGCGAAGCGCCAGAGTGCGGGTGTGGCGAAATTGGTAGACGCACCAGATTTAGGTTCTGGCGCCGCAAGGCGTGGGGGTTCAAGTCCCTCCACCCGCACCAGTCTTTTTCCAAGGGAAAAAGCAGTATTCTGTCCCGACGCTGTCGTTGGCCCGGTTCCAGATCAAAGCGGTTCATGACTGTGGTCGGTCGTGTCCAACCACCAATTTCCGCGGCTGCTGTTCTCCGTGAACAGCATGGCCATGTATCCCTGGGGCTTGTCGCCCATGAACTCCTGGAACGTCCACTGCCCAAATTGGCTCCAACTGCCGACGTCCTGGAATTGCATATATGGGCCCGCGGATTCACTATGAGAGGCCCAATTCGCGATCATGTCTGTCGCAAACGCAGCGCCAAGTGCGCCGTTTAACCACTGAGCCGAAGCATCACGCGATGTCTGACTCTGCGACCCAGTATGAAAAATCATATGAGGCCCGCCCTCATAGAGCAGCATTTTGAGACCGCGTTTGATAGCCTCGGTGTTCCACATTCGCCAACTCGTGTTGACGGCCTCAAGTGACAGAATTTCGTCACCTGTTGGCCCGGTTTCGCGCAGATAGGCATCTATGACTTCATCCGAAGTTTCGGGATACGCTGCGTCAATCACCGCGGATCGACCAGAAGCCAACAATCCAGTGCCAAAATAGCTGGTAATCGCCAGATGAGTGCACCGAGAATAAGGTGCGTGATATGTCCCCGATTTACTATTTCCGTTGCTCGCATAAGTCCGCCAGACCGGGGCATCCAATTGGAATTCTCCGAGCGCATGGAAATCAAGCTGAACATTCAGCGCAATTTGCCTGCGATCGGTGTTCCTTGCATAAACCTTGTCGATCAACCCACCCATCTGCCATGTGCGAAACCCGTGGGCCGAAAGGGTTATGTCGTTTGCGGGTTCAACACCCACTGCGTCGGGCCAAAGATTTTTTCCGAGAGCCTCAAAATAATCGCGCTGGACACCGAATCCAAAGTTCCAGACCTCGTTGCTCACCTCATAGGTGCAGGCCAATTCCGCATCCAGGTTGTCGCGAATAAAGGTGCCGGCTTCGGTGATGTATTCGTCCGTTGCTGCATGGGGAAAACAGAACCACATATCCGCCTTAACACGGTTGCACAGTTCCACCATGACTTCCAGCGGCACCCCGGCTTTGTGATGCAATGCGGTACCATTTCCGTCAACACCATAACTGTTCTGGGACGGGACAGGACGGCCGGACCAGCTGTTCTGATCTGATGCGTTCGTGTGGTTCCAATCCATGAAACGGATCTGTCGCATATTCGACAGGATCGACGAATAGTCCGGATTTATCCTTTCCCCAGCGTCGTATCGCTCGGTTTTGTCCGCCTCTACGATTGATAGGTCGCTGATTGGGCCTGTGACTGCGCTGACCTGAAACAATCCCCCCGAAACATTGCCCAGCGTAAACACAATCTCATTGGGCGATCTGCTGTTGATAATCGAACCCTCTGGGGCGAGCATTGCGCCGGCGCCGCTCCATTGCATTCGAAACTGCTTATCGTTGAAATACGTGTCACCAGCGTCGACAACGATGGTTTTCCAGAAGCGCCCGGGAATTCTCGCCGCGACGATCCACGAAGATGTCTTGTCGACATACCCATTCGCGATCATCCAGTCGATATTTCCGCTTGCGCTGTCCCATGCGCTCATCTGCTTCGAGTGGTCAAGCAACGGATGGTTTGTGGACCAATTCTCCACTGTGTGTGCATTTACCGACAGTATTGGATCCCGAAGTCCGCGCATGAATGGGTTGTAGCCGAGTGTCAGCCCGGCAGGCAAGCCGCTGTCAGGGAATCAGCTCTATGAAACGGTGTCGACCGCGTTGAATGCGCTGGATCTTACGACTAACCGCTTGACCAAGCGTGGAGTTTCAATTGGGCGAAATCGCTTCGTCGGAACCGACGGTTCTATATGCTGGTTTTTTTGAATATTCCTTCGGGAATGCCTCTGATTATCGCCATTATGAGCCGCCACACAGGCAAAACAAAAACTACGTTCTGCTTCTTCGTCGTAGCCAACGCTATTCTTTTGGCGACGTCTTCGGGTTGCGCCGTAAGCTTGGTCGGCAGGTCCATGCCTTCGGTCATTTGCGTTGCAACAAAGCCGGGCAGGACAGTCACTACATGCACACCTTTCTTGGCTAGACGATTGCGAAGCCCTGAAAGAAATGCCGAGAACCCCGCCTTTGCAGACCCATAGACATAGTTCGACGCACGCCCCCTTTCCCCAGCGACCGAGCTGATCCCGATAAGTACCCCGTGTCCGCGTTGTTCAAAGCGATTGGCCAGTATTCCCAATATGCTGGCCGGGCCTTCAAAATTGCTGCGCATAACGCGGATAGCCGCCTGACAGTCGCTTTCGCTTTCTGATTGATCCCCCATCAATCCAACTGCACAAATCGCGATTTCCGGCAGCTCTCCAAGCTCGTCGACAAAGTCTGGATGCGATCGGGTATCGAGAGCATCGAATTCGTGCAACGAGACAGCGACATCGTGTCTGAGCGCAACGTCAGACTTGTCTGACTCAAGGGTGCCCACGCCTCGTGCGGCTAGTTGAACGGGATGACCGAGTGATGCGAACTCATGCGCGACGGCTTTGCCGATATCCGAGCGCGCACCAAGGATCAGAACCGGTGGCTTTGTCATAGAAATAGCCTTTCGGATTGGGCTGAAGCGAACTTGCCCTGCCAGTTGTTGTCTTTGCGCCGTTTGCGAAATGTGTCTGCCCGTGCGTCAGAGGCCGTGAGCGTCTCTGCAGACATACGACTGTCTTTCGCCAGATAGAAGCGCCCTTTGTGGGCAATTGTGATGCTATCGAGCGTTTCAAGGAGCCGGAGTGTTTTGGCGCCGATGGGAAAATCAAGCGCGAGGGTATAGCCCTCCATCGGGAATGAAAACGCACCGTCCTGTGCCCCCAAACGCTTCAATACCGCCAGAAACGACGCCCGACCGGAAGCCGAGATCGCCTCGAGCAGTGCTGTAAGCCCAGCTTGGGATGTTTCCAAAGGCAAGACGCACTGGAACTGAGCAAACCCTTTGCGACCGTAGACTCGGTTCCAGTTCAAAACGGCATCAAGCGGATAGAAATATGTGTCCCAATCCACCAGTTGCTGCCCAACTTTCTGCATTCCCGCCCGATAATATAAAGCGTTGAAGGCCCGTACGCTGAGGTTGTTGAGCGTCATGTTCGGCAGATCGAACGGTACAGAGCGTTGTTTCTTCTTTGGCGTCTGAAAAGGCGCCTGTCGCTGTTGATCAGACAAATCGTTCAAAGTGGCATGCTCGCCGAACATAACCAGCGAACGCCCAAGATCGCGACCACCCGCCAGGCAATCTATCCAGGCCACGGAATAGGTCGAATCCTGGTTTGCCTCGAAGGCCTCGATAGCAGATTTCAGGTTTGGCGCTGCACGCGTGGTTTGTCGTATCCACGCGGTTTGAACCCTGCGCAGGCGGATCGCTGCTTGGGTGATGAACCCTGTAAGCCCCATACCACCCAGAGTGTGCTCAAAGAGCCCCACGTTATTGTCGCGGCTGCAACGGGTAATTTCGCCATTGGATTGCATGACATCAATCCAGTCAACACAAGCCCGAAAGCTGCCTTCCTTGTGGTGGTTCTTGCCATGTACGTCCGCGGCAATTGCGCCGCCAAGCGTGACGAATTTTGTACCCGGTGTAACAAAGGGAAACCAACCACGAGGAAGAAACGCTGCAATGATATCCCCAAGCAAGACGCCGGGTTCGGCGATCAAGTGGCCAGTTTCGGGATCGAAGGCCAGCATACGGTTCAGGTGACGCGTCTCCAATGTGGCAACTTGATTGATCGCACTGTCACCGTATGCGCGCCCATTTCCGCGGGCAATAAGCGACGGCTCGGCCAATACCATGTCACGAAGTACCGCGATGCTACGGGGGGCAAGAACGCGTGCCTCCAAGACCGGGTATCTCCCCCACCCCGACAGCTTCATCCAGTTGCCTCCAGTCGGCGATCAGTGAATACAAAGCGACGGTCGAGGTTGTATTTTATGACGTAACCGATGCACAAGCCTACGATCGCACCCAATTCCCGCATCACGTCTGTTCGCCAGATAAGCCAGAACGCGGTTTCTGCACCCCAGAAAATTGCTGTCGTGAACAGGCCCATAACGGTGTATAGCGTGAATTTCTGGCCATGCTCCTTCAGACCCGTTCCGAGATCCTGAAATATCCAACGTTTGTCCAGGAAGTACTTGATGATCAAACCCACCACGGTTCCCGCCCCAACAGCAAACGCGAATGTGGTAGCATCCGCTCCATTCATGAGGATCATGCGTTGAACACCAAGGTTTGCGACGGTCGCGATTACAGCAAAGGCTGAGTACTTGAACACTAGCTCTCGCAGGGTCAAAGGACGGCTCCTGCCAAGATGAAGGCCAGTATGATCGCGAAACAGATTTGGCTTACGCGGTCTCTGGCGGCATAGACCACGGGGTCGTCATCCATCTCGCCCCGATGGGCAATCATGACCGTACGGGTGACCCAAAAGAGCAAGATCGCGCAAACGCCCCAAAGAACCTGCGGATTTGCATACAACTCGGTCACCGCTGGTGAGTTTACGTAAAGCGCCATCACAAGAACCGCGACATATCCCGCACTGATGGAAATCATCGAAATGATGGGCAAATCGTCGACATGATAACCGCGCCCCGACGCTTCGAGTTTTCCACGCTTTATCGTATCGACAAGCTCCGCCTGCCGTTTGACCGCTGCCAGAGACAAGAAAAAGAATATTGAAAACGCAAGAAGCCAGACAGAAAGGGTAATCCCGGTCGCGGCCGCACCGGCGACAATTCGCATGGTATAGAGCCCGGCCAGGACACAGATATCGACCACGATGCGCCTCTTGAGATTAAGAGAATAACCCGTGGTCAGCGCGTAATACACAACCATTACGCCGAAAAAAACGGGTCCCAAGTAAACTGCGACACCGGCACCTAGCGCCAAAAGGCCAGCCGCCATCCATGTGCCGTAGGCGATTGGGATGTTGCCTGCCGCGAATGGCCGCAAGCGCTTTCGTGGGTGCGCACGATCTGCATTCAAATCCAGCAGGTCATTCAGAACATAGACACTGGACGCAACCAGACTAAAAGACACGAAAGCAAGCAACGACAGCAAAAAGCTGAGACCATCTATTTGATGCGCAGCCAGCATCGGCAGAAAGACAAGCACATTCTTCAGCCATTGATGGGGTCGGATCGCTCTGAAATACGAACTCGCTTTCGGGGTATTGGTTGTGAGATGCTCGACATCTTCGGCCAATTGCGTGGCGCGCTTTTGCGTCGCGTCGGACCCATTGACGGTTATCGCCCGTTTCGTGTGTTTCCAAATCGCCAGATCGGCATCTGAATCGCCCATATACGAGAATTGCTTTTCACCGTACTTTTCGACCAAAAATCGCGCTTTGCGTTCGCCTTTCAGGTTCTCGACGCCGTCTGAACCATAAATTTCGTCAAAAAGCTTAAGATGCGTCCCAATGTCCTGAGCGATTTTGTCGTCCGAAGCGGTAACCAGGGCCGTGCGCCCCCCCGCTTCGCGCCAAGCTTCGATGCGCGAAATGACATTGGCATCATATGGCAAAGTTGTGACATCCACCTGCGCCGATTGCGCGAGATAGCGTTTCAGCGCCGCTTTTCCCTGCATAAGCGCCATCACAGATCGGAAAGGACTACGCCAATCTCGACCAAATGCTGACCAGAAACTTTCGAAAAGCATGTCGCTTTTCAGCAGCGTACCGTCCAGATCAACAACAAGAACTTCGCGCATGAAAACTACCAGTAGAAGCCTCGAGTGTTTTAGTTTCGCTTTAGGGGATGAAGCCGCTTTTGTCGCCCCCTACGACCAAAATACTGCGCAGATGACGCAGTTCAGTGTCAGAGTGTGCATAGAAAGCTTCACAAATGGCGTTTTTTGACACGCAACAACCATTTCCGGTCATTGGGCTGTACCGTGCGACGTGACGGATCGGGCATGTAAACTACTAAAATCTGATGCCGTGACCTGGCTCTGAAACCAACCGACTTTGCCTCAAACACTGTAGCGTGCGAGGAATGTATCGACAGCATGCGTCGCCACTTGTTCGATCTCGGCTTCAGTGAACGTATTTTGGATTCCCAAAATGGCGCGATTCCAAATGCGGACCTTGCACAGTTCTGCAAATTGCGCTGCCGCAAATTGAACATCATCAATCGCCAATTCGCCTTTCGCGACGGCTTTTTCCAAATATGTTGCCATGTGTTGTTGGCCATTTTTGGGACCGGCTTCATAAAACGACCTGCCAAGTTCCGGAAACCTGTCGCGTTCCGCCACACAGACACGAAAAATCTGCAGCGAAAAGTCCGAAACGAGAAAGCTGGCCAATTGAGTCGCTGTGATCATCAGCACGTCGCGCAATGGCTTGGTCTCATCGATCATCGAGATGACGCGCTCGGCCATCCTGCTGCATTCAGTTTCCGCGACTTCAACAAACAAAAGCCGTTTGTCAGGGAAGTAACTGTATAGCGTCGCCTTTGAGACACCTGCCGACCGAGCAATATCGTCAACGCTGGCACCTTCGAACCCATCCGCCATAAACACCTGTCTTGCGCCGTCCAGAACCTGCTCGAATTTGCGTCCGGTGCGAAGAATGGCGGCAGATTGGGGCATATCGTCTCCTATGCTTGAGCGCGTTCGCAGTTTATAAACCACTCAGTTCAGATTCAACGCAATTCGTTGGGTACATACCGCGTGAAGCCCTGACGCCTATGCAATCGCGATCAAGTTTTCATCCAGCCCCGTGCCCTCGTTTTGGGGCGACTGTCTCTTTCCTGAGCACTTCTCTCTCGAAATGAACGGCAGCAGGTCTTGGCAATTTGGGAAACATCAACAGTGGACGGCAGATGCCGCCATTGTTGTCGCAAGTGGCTTCCAAGACCGCATTCCATCAGAACTTGGTAGCGTTTTCTTGCGTGCTAAGCTATGGATTCTAGCCAGTTGTATAGAGTGAACTTTTACAAACAGAGGATTTCGTCCTTTGAACAGATTTTCAGTCACACGCCGCTTCGTAGGTCCGGTCAGGGACTTTTTTGTTCCTGACATCCTAAGCAAAACTCGGATTTGTCGCGGTGTTTGGATTATTCCCGCAAGCCTGCGCCGCGACTTCGGTCGCCTTGGTATTGGCCAGCAACAAACGAAGTATAACCAAGCAACCGCGGATATCGCGTCGCGGATGTCACGCTTACTTCCAATGTCCAAGGGATTGGCCAAAATGATCCACTTTTTGGGACGTGGTCATTGCCATTAGTTGACACGCGCGCGGACAATCCATGAAAAAAATTGGTGTGCCAATGGGTGATCGATACAACGCTTTTGGTGGTAACTTAAGAACAAGAGGCAATCGGTCCGGGACACCGCACCATCTTAAGCCCTCGGGATCTAGTAGAAGAAGTCTGTAGCGATGGAAGTCCTTTCACTTTCAATTCCCGACGTGAAACTGATTACGCCGAAACGTTTTGGCGATCACCGCGGTTTTTTTGAAGAGACGTATAACAGTGACAGCTTTTCCGCCCATGGGATCGACCTGAAATTTGTTCAGGACAACCATTCGCTCTCGACTGCCTCGGGAACTGTCCGTGGCCTTCATTTTCAAGCCCCCCCTCGGGCCCAGGCAAAACTGGTGCGCTGCGGTCGCGGGCGCCTTTTTGACGTCGTGGTAGACATTCGCAAAGGGTCCCCAAATTTTGGTCAATGGGTGGGCGAGGAGCTGAGTTTTGAGAACGGTAGGATGTTGCTGGTGCCAGCCGGATTCGCTCATGGCTTCATGACGTTGGAGCCGGATACCGAGATCATCTACAAGTGTTCTGACACCTATGCCAAATCAACCGAAGGGGCCGTGCGTTGGAACGATCCCGATATTGGAATAAACTGGCCGCTGGACATCGCAGAGCCGCATTTGTCTGAAAAAGATGAAATGGCTCCGCTGCTGCGGGATATTGAAACGCCATTTCAGATTGAGGTCGCGGGATGAAAATTATGGTCACGGGCGGGGCCGGCTTTATTGGCTCGGCGGTTATTCGACGTGCGATCGCAGACGGTCATTCCGTTGTTAACGTTGACGCTTTGACCTATGCCGCCTGTTTGGACAATGTTGCCTCAGTTGCCAATGCAGCCGGTTATGCCTTCGAACACGCAGATATTCGGGATGCAACCAAAATGGCTGCCGTGCTGAGTACGCATCAACCAGATGCGATCATGCATCTTGCCGCCGAAAGCCATGTCGATCGTTCGATTGACGGCCCGGCCGCTTTCGTCGACACAAACCTGGTCGGAACATACGTTCTGCTGGAAGCCGCGCGAACCTATTGGGTCAAAACGGGGCGCAAAGAAGGGTTTCGCTTTCACCATATTTCGACGGACGAAGTGTTCGGGTCGTTGGGTGCAACGGGTCATTTTACCGAAGATAGCCCATACCAACCCAATTCACCTTATTCCGCGACTAAAGCGGGATCCGACCACCTCGTTCGGGCTTGGCATGAAACATACGGCTTGCCAGTCGTCATGACCAACTGCTCGAACAACTATGGTCCCTATCAGTTTCCAGAGAAACTCATCCCGGTCGTGATCCTTAACGCCTTGGCCGGGCAGCCGATTCCAATCTATGGGAAAGGCGACAATATTCGGGACTGGCTGCATGTCGAAGACCACGCCAAAGCACTGCTGGTGGTGCTTGAAAGGGGTGAACTGGGGCGCAGCTACAATATTGGCGGCGAAAATGAGATGACGAATCTCGACCTTGTTAAAGTGCTTTGCGGCATCCTCGACAAATTGAGGCCTGCGAAAGCGCCATATGCCGATCTCATTACTTTTGTAACCGATCGTCCGGGCCATGACCGCCGTTATGCCATCGATCCTGCGCGCATCCGCGAAGAACTCAAGTGGCGCCCATCTTTCACACCAGAGACCGGGCTGGAGCAAACCGTTCAATGGTATCTCGACAACGGCGACTGGTTGAACGCCCTTCAAGAGCGTGACGGTGTCGGTGCGCGTTTGGGAATTGCGAAATGAAGGTGCTTGTTTTCGGCAAAACCGGGCAAGTCGCGACCGAACTTACAAAGCGCGCGCACGCGCATGGCGTAACAGTGCAGGCGTTGAGCCGCTTGCAGGCTGATTTAACCAACCCAACCGGCTGCGCTGAGCTGGTTCGCGATTGCGATGCGGACGCGGTGATCAATGCCGCCGCAAATACTGCGGTTGACAAAGCTGAGGAAGAAAAAGATCTGGTTCAACTGATCAACGCTGATGCGCCAGGTGCAATGGCCCGCGCAGCGGCAGAACGACAGCTACCGTTTTTTCATATCTCAACCGACTATGTTTTTGACGGCTCGGGGCATGCGCCGAGGTCCCCTCAGGATCCAACCGGACCGCTTGGGGTCTACGGACGAACCAAATTGGACGGAGAGCTGCAGGTTTTGAATTCCGCAGGCTGGCACGCTATTTTGCGTACCAGTTGGGTATTCTCAGCCCAAGGCAAGAATTTTGTAAAGACGATCCTCAGGCTGGCAGAAGATCGCGACTCTCTGACTATTGTCTCCGACCAGTATGGGGGACCAACACCCGCCGCGGCCATTGCGGATGCGTTGTTGACCATGGCGACAAAAGATCATCGACCCGAGGGTGGGATATTTCATTTTTCTGGTGCTCCGGATGTAAGCTGGGCCGGTTTTGCGCGCGAGATTGTTTTGCAAGCCGGTTTGACGGTAAAAATCGAGGATATTCCAACCAAGAATTATCCTACGCCAGCGGCCAGACCGTTGAACTCGCGCCTTGACTGTTCGCGACTTAGCGACGTTTTTGGGATCAGTCGGCCTGACTGGCGCGTCGGCCTTCGCAACGTCCTGGCCGAATTGTCGTCAGAGCGTGGGTGAATCGTTGAAAGGTAAATCAATGCATCGCAAAGGTATTATTCTGGCCGGGGGTTCGGGCACTCGACTTTATCCGATAACGATGGCGGTCTCAAAACAGTTGCTGCCGATATATGACAAGCCGATGATCTTCTATCCGCTGAGTGTTCTCATGCTGTCGAACATTCGCGAAATTGCAATCATTACGACCCCACAGGATCAGGAGCAGTTTCAGCGTGTACTGGGTGACGGCAGCCAATATGGGCTTTCACTAACCTGGATCACGCAAGAGTCACCGGACGGATTGGCGCAGGCGTATACGCTGGCTGAGGATTTTCTGGCGGGCGCGCCTTCCGCCATGATATTGGGGGATAATATTTTCTTCGGACATGGCCTTCCGGAACTACTACACGCGGCTGACGAACAACAGCAGGGCGGAACCGTATTTGCCTATCGTGTCGCCGACCCCGAACGCTATGGTGTTGTCGACTTTGACGGTACCAAAGTGCGCGCGATCGTCGAGAAACCCAAGAAACCGCCTTCCAGTTACGCCGTAACCGGTCTTTATTTCCTTGATGGTGACGCGCCGGCGCGCGCCAGAGAAGTTCAACCGTCCGACCGTGGCGAGTTGGAAATCACGTCATTGCTCGAGATGTATCTCGATGACGGATTGTTGGATGTTCAAACTATGGGACGCGGGTTTGCTTGGTTGGACACTGGGACGCACGGCTCTTTGCTGGATGCAGCAAATTTTGTACGAACACTGACCGACCGGCAAGGAATGCAGACCGGGAGCCTTGAAGAGATTGCCTGGACCAATGGCTGGATAGACAATGATGCACTCGCGCAACGCGCCCGCCTGTTCGCCAAGTCCACATATGGCAACTATCTGCAATCTCTTTTGGAATAACCGACTGCTTGTTTGGGGTCAGCAAAATGCAACTCACTGCGCAGAAACTGAAGCGAAGCTTTCAAAAATGAGCCCATTCAGCCATCTTTCACAGCTTTTTTTGAATCTCGTTTCCATTCGTTTTGTTATTTATGTCCCAGCGTGAACTTATTCTCCTGCCTGTACTAAAGGCCAGCATGGATGCCGATGGGCGTCTGTTCTTGACCCAGAAGTATCTTGATGGGGCAAATGAATATGCCAAATCTTGGCCTGGTCCAGTTACAACGCTGGCCCGTATTACCGAAGAACCCACCCGGGATTTGGACCCCGCTGAAGTATTCGTCGGCGATGGACCCAATGGGATCGAGATACGTCCGCCAGATAGTGACCAGTTAGCAAAGCGTCTTGGGAAAGCGGCGGGGGCTTTGGCGTTTTTGGGGCCTGAGGAAGAAGCAACTCTGGAAGTATGCTCACACATCGGCGTCCCTATGGTATTCGTCAGCGAGTATGCGCCCAAAACAGAGCGGCAAATTGTCGATGCCGAGGTTGGAAATCCCATTGTCCGGGCCAGGCGCAAACTATGGCTGCGAGGCGCGGAGCGTGCGCGAAGACGAATGCTTTCGAAGTCGGCTGGGTTGCAATGCAGCGGAACTCCAACCTACGAGCTTTATCGGCCTCTGCAGCCCAATGCACTTTTGTTTTTTGACAATCGGGTTCGGACTGCGCAATTGCTGTCGGACGATGAGTTGGCCGCTAAGGCGGCCGAAATACTGGCCGAACAACCCCTTCGGCTGGTCTTTGGCGGTCGTCTGGCCGCCATGAAAGGCGTCGGGGATTTACCTGACTTCGTCAAAGCGTTGCTCGATCTAGGTGTCGACTTTTCATTTGATATCGTCGGTGACGGTCCGCAGGCGGAGGAATTGCGGTCCGCAATGGCGGCCCCGCCCCTTTCCGAATATGTGACGGTTCATGAGCCGATGGAATTTCTGAACGGCTGGTTGCCGTTTCTCAAATCAAAGGCCGACCTATTCATTTGCCCGCATCCACAAGGTGACCCATCCAGCACCTACCCAGAGGTGATGTCCTGCGGCGTGGCAATCGCCGGGTATGAAAACGAAGCTTTCGCCGGGGTCGCCTCGCATTCCGGTTCCGGTTTTCTGAGCCCCATCGGCAGTCCTGAAAAGCTGGCGCAGCGTGTCGCAGAACTGGACAGGAATCGCCAACATATTGTGGATTCGATGACTAGCGGTTTGGAATTTGCGCGCAAGCACGCGTTCGAGCCAACTTTTTCCCGTCGAATGGACCATATGATGCATTCCGTGGGGCTTTAAGTCGTTGGATTGATTTTGTTTCGCGCGTCAACGGCCCGCCGCTTGATAAATGCTTGCAGCCTCAGGCAATGATCGCCGGGTCCTTGGCAAAAAGCGCAAGAAAGCCAAGAGTCGCTTTACGAAAACCCCTTGCTCTCTTGAAAGTACATTTTTCCAACGCGGTCCACATGGGTCATCGATGGTCTATATTTGCCAAGTGCTCTTTGAATATCGTCATAAATCACGACATCATCCAATTTCGCCAAGTCTTTGTGGCAGGGAATGTTCAAGACGCGGTTGAAAACATCGGTGGCCCTGGGGCGTGCGGCAGCTGGAACATAGTATTTTTGCAAGGTCAAATGGCGCGTATGCGCCAACTGCTCATACGGTACATGTTCATGTGCCAGAAACGGAATGCTTGTCATCGGGATGTTCGCTTTCGGGATATGCAAGGGCCGCAACCCAAGCTTCAACGCGATGGCAACGATCCGCTCGCGCTGCTCTAGCGAAGGTGGCCCCCAGGACCTGACGCTTTCGATACGGTCAATCAGGAAAGCGCAGGCGACGTCTGAGATCTTACAATTACCAACCCAGTAAGCACCGTCAGGCAGATCAAGACCATAGCTGGTCAATTCGACCAATTTGTCAGCAAATTCCTTCGGCAGAACCGCCAAGCCGCCCTCACCCAGACCATAAGGTTTGGTATGGTGCAGGCTGATCGCCTGCCACGGAACATCCGGAAGCGTGGTGTGAAAGCCCGACGCATTGTCCAGCAAAAGCTGTTTGCCTGATCGGCGCGCGAAATTTGCATAATCCGAGAAATCACTGTGCAACCCAAAAGGGTTGGTGACGATGATGCCGTCATAGCTGACAGGATCCAGTGCTTCGAGTGCTCGCAGGTCCAACAGCCCCCTGTCATCACAGTCGACAAACAGCACATCGTTGAACCTGCCACGCCCCAGGTTCTGAAACGTATACGCCGAAGCCACCCATTTCAGACTGCGGCCTGCCCGCCAAGATTGGAGCGCCGCCAACGCCTCCAACGCCATCCCACCATTGGCCATCGGGACAATTTCCAAGTTTTCAGGCAAGCCGACGTATTCAGTGCAAAGTGTGCGCAGGTAGTGATAGAGTGGCCCCTGATTGGCCCAGTGGCTTTGGCGTCTACATGCCTCAAGCAAAGCGGACACACGTGTCATGTCCGGTTGTTTTTCTTCAACAAATAGTAATTTTTGAGTATGCACTGCGAAACACCACAGCCTAAAAGCTTATTGATCCTATCCTGATCGAAAAAAGAATGTATAGAAAAATTCGAACGGCCAGCCGTTACAACAATAACATTCGCAATAGTTCTGCCTATTTGACCGGTACTGTTTACGAAAGAAATACAGTTAATGAGTTCATCCCAAAACTACCCCAGCTGCGTGTACCAAATTGAATACAAAACCCGCGATTGGCTCGGGCGCAATCTGGTTGATCCCGACCAGCAGCCCAAAGCTCAACACCAGCGTATATGTAATTTTGTGCACTCGCAGGCTTAGTTCCATTCGCGTTTCCGCCAAAATCAACAATAGAAATGTCATCGCGAAGACCTGCATCGACAACCAACGGCTCCAGTCTGTGGCGATCGGGTATAGTAAGAACGGGGTTCCGGCACTGGCCAAAAACAGCGCCCATTCGAACCACCCCCGCAAAACACGGTTTGCGGCCCACAGTCCCGGAAGCAAAAGTAGCACCGTCATCAATGCCACAATTGGTACGTTGACGCGATCCAGCACGATGACCTTCACCGCAGAGGTCGTGCCGCCAAAACCATCGACGAGCCACGGAAAAATTCCGCCGCACAAACCTTCGGTCAGACCGGCGGCCAAAAGACGTGCGCACATCGCGTCCGTGTCGGGTACGCTGACGTAGATTACCGAGAACACCGCAGCAAAGAACGAAATCAGCAGAACGGCCAAGATTGGCGCAATTGCCTTTTGTTGTCCATGGCGCAAATAGAATGCCGCACTCAATCCCGGCGCCAGAACCAAGTTACCTTCGTGGAAAAAGACAGAAACACCATAGAGGAATATGGCTGCGACCAAACCCGCCGTGCCGCTGGTTCTTGCAAAAAGCAGCGGCAGGAATGCCGCCAGCCCCAACAGCTCTTTGCGGTAAGCAGCGGTCGTGTCGTTGACCCAGAAAAGTACCAACGCCGGGCTGACCAACAAGACCACCACCATGTCCGGCATCCTCAGCGCAACGCCCTTTACAAACAGGGCCGCTATTATCAACAAGGTCAAACCAGCCTGAACCGCGCTCACCAGCAACAGCGGGCTTACATTGGACAGTTCTGACAGAAACAGAAAAAACTCACCGGATATACCACGCCGAACGATCCCACTTGAGAAGTTCACCAACCAGTCCGCGTGCTGGAACTCACCTCCGCCGGCTTGGGTCAAATAAGCCAAACGACGCAACAAAAGCAGTGTTGATACGAGGAAGACAAATGAAACAAGTAAAGTGTTAAAACGCTTAACCTCTGTCAGCATATGAGGCCCACCTTTAAATAACTACATCTTAATAACCCGGATCTTCATCCACCATTGAGTGTAAGCGGCATCTCAAACGTTCTCAAGCGCGCGCTGAACGCCGCAAGGTCCACGCAGTCCGCCAAGCTCCGAAACATCGACGCTGACACAACGGTCTTGATGCAAGCCCTCCGATGTTCGATCAATCTTGATGAACGCGTTGTGAGGCGCTTCAGGTGCTACGATTGAGCGGCTGTCAGAAAGATCTGATCAAGCTATGACGGACCGATCCTAGCAAAAACAGATTTCGCGAATTTGACGAAAATTAGTGAAAGGTGTGGCGTAGTTCACTGACAAAAGCGCGATGGAATCAGAAAAAGGAAGACAAGAGACACAAGCAAGGCGCAACGCTCAACTCAAGATTGATGAGCGATGCAGGTCGATAAACAATGGGTGGGAAAGATGATCAATTGTTATACGAATAAGGCAAAAATATGTCCTTTCGACACATTTGCGTCTTTCAGATCTCGGTTAAATATGTATAAACTGGGCTCAGGAAGAAGTGGTGTGATTATTGCTCAGTAAGTGGTGTGTGCTCTGAGTGTTTGGGGGTCCGGGTTTGACCCTTCAGAGCATGAATTAAAGGTGAAGCCATATTTTTGGCTTAAGGTTTGAAGGTTAAATATGTCTGTTCAAGATACGAATATTTCCGTAAAGGCCGGCGCCCATGGTGCGGGCATCCAATCAGAAAATTCCTGGATTCAAGCGGCCTCTCCTTACCAGAAGGTCTTTAAACGACTCTTGGATGTTGCGATCGTGGTCCTGGCATCTCCGATCGTAGTGCCGATTGTTGCGGTTCTCGCCCTCCTGATTGCTCGTGACGGTGCAAACCCGTTCTACGGACAAGAGCGCGTTGGCCGCGATGGACGGATTTTCCGGATGTGGAAACTGCGCTCGATGGTCCCGAATGCCAAGTCGATGCTCGACGGTTATTTGGCGTCCAATCCCGCCGCGCGCCGCGAATGGGAAGAGACACAAAAACTGAAAAACGACCCGCGGATCACTTCGATTGGGAACATTCTGCGCAAGGCATCGTTGGATGAATTGCCGCAGTTGTGGAATGTTCTGACCGGAGAAATGAGCTTGGTTGGGCCGCGCCCGATGATGCCCGAACAACAAGATCTGTACCCTGGAAAGGCATATTATACGCTGCGTCCAGGTCTGACCGGATCGTGGCAGGTATCTGACCGGAATGCGTGTACCTTCGCCAGCCGCGCAGAATTTGATACGTCATACGCGAATGATCTGACGTTCAAAACCGATGCCGCAATTCTCTATGCGACCGTTGGTGTGGTGCTCAAGGGCACTGGATACTGAAGTATCCGGCCCAAACCACCGCCACGCATTGCCTGCACAAACTGAGCGATGAGCAGATTTTTATGAGAATGTGAGCGGATTACCCTTCAACCTGATCGGTAGAACCAGTAAAGCGGGTCACCTCTTACAGCAGCACAATCAGAATGCCGCGCATAAGATTCTGCAAAAGAATCGCATTCGTAGAACTGCCAATGCTGCGCATTACCAAAGATTGTGTTCAAATTAGAAACGTCAATTTTAGGCTGCCAAGAAGAACGTCCCTGCTTTCTATGCTCAGCAACAATCAATTGACCTGACGTCAAAATCACTGGTGGACATCCACGAGGCGGCCAGTTTGAATTGATCTCGTAGACTGCTTGTTAGCGCGTTTCCACATTTGTTTCATTTGGCAATCACGGCGATGCCGCTTAAACTCAATCTGGTTAATTTATGGATGGTTCAAAAGTGAGTACTTCTGCTAGGGACGGCGATATCGCAATCGTTGGCATGGCAGCGCATTTGCCCGGCGCGATGACTGTTGATGCGTATTGGCGCAACCTGCGCGACGGCGTGGAGTCCATCCACAAACTCAGCCGAGAGCAACTTCTTGCAAACGGTGAAACGCCGCATCTGCTTGAACGGCCAGACTATGTTCCCTTTGCAGCGCCGTTGGACAGGTTCGAGGAATTCGATGCCGAGTTCTTTGGCCTGTCCCCCAAAGAAGCCGCCATCATGGACCCGCAGCACCGCCAGTTTCTGGAGACTGCCTGGGAAGCGCTCGAAAATGCCGGTCATCCGCCCGAGAACTTTCCCGGACCTATCGGTGTGTTCGCCGGGTGTGGTATGGGCAGCTATTTCTATTTCAACGTCTGTTCGAACCGGGATCTGGTCGATGATGTGGGCATGTTCCTGCTGCGCCATACCGGTAATGACAAGGACTTTCTGTCGACCCGGCTAAGCCACATCCTTGACCTCAAGGGGCCAAGTGTGAATGTGCAAACGGCATGCTCGACCTCATTGGTTGCCGCGCATTACGCGACACAGGCTTTGTTGACTGGTGAGTGCGATATGGCGATCGCTGGGGGTGTCACGATCGAGCTGCCTCATAATAGGGGTTATGTTTACAAAGAAGGCGAAGTGCTCTCGCCGGACGGCCATTGCCATGCCTTCGATCATCGCGCGCAAGGTACTGTTTTCGGCTCAGGCGCCGGCGCTGTCATCCTGCGCCGTCTGTCTGATGCCATTGAGGATGGCGACCATATTTGGGGTGTGATCCGGGGTACTGCCATCAACAATGACGGTGCGGCAAAGGCCGGGTATTTGGCGCCGTCCGTTGATGGTCAGGCTGCCGCGATTTCCGAGGCGCATGTGATGGCCGATGTGAGCGCTGATACGGTGGATTACATCGAATGCCACGGCACCGGCACCTATCTGGGTGACCCGATCGAAGTGGCCGCTCTGACACAGGCGTTTTCGGAAACCACACAAGAGACCGGCTTTTGCCGGCTGGGTTCGGTCAAAACCAATATCGGCCATCTGGATACGGCAGCCGGGGTGGCCAGTCTGATCAAGACCTCGCTGGCTTTGCACCACAAGCAGATCCCGCCCAGCCTTGGATTTGAAAAGCCCAACCCGGCGATCGATTTCGAGAATAGCCCGTTCCGGGTCAATGACACTCTGACCGACTGGGTCTCGCACAAGGGGCCGCGCCGCGCTGGGGTCAATTCTCTGGGGGTCGGCGGGACGAACGCGCATGCCATTCTGGAGGAAGCGCCCGAGCGGGCTGCATCAGAGCCTTCGGACTGGCCGTTTCAAATCCTCACGGTTTCGGCGCGGGGCAAAAAGGCGCTGGATGCAAACAGCGCGGCGCTAGCCGAACATCTGCGCGCCAATCCCGATCAGGATTTGGCCGATGTCGCCTGGACACTGAAAAACGGGCGGCGCGGGTTTGAAAAGCGGCGTGTAATTGTCGCTGAAACCCATGAAGAGGCTGCGGCCATTCTGGAGGAAAACGATCCCCGTCGGGTGTTCACGCATACGGTAATCTCGGACGCGCCCGAGCATGTGTTCATGTTCCCCGGCGGCGGCGCGCAATATGCCGGTATGGCACTGGACCTCTATGAGACCGAGCCGGTCTTTGCCGACTGGATGGATCGGGGTTTGGATATCCTGCAAGCCAAGCTCGATTACGATATCCGCGCGATCTGGTTGCCTGAACCGGGTCAGGAAGAGGCGGCGGATGAGCGTCTGAAAACACCCTCGGTGCAACTGCCGCTGATCATGATCACCGAATATGCGCTGGCACAGCTCTGGATGGAATGGGGTGTTCAGCCCGCCGCTCTGGTCGGCCATTCGATGGGCGAAAACACCGCCGCTTGCGTGGCAGGTGTGATGTCATTCGAGGATTGCATCGGTCTGGTGCATCTGCGCGGGCGCCTGTTCGATACGGTTCCTGCCGGTGGTATGTTGAGCGTCCCCCTGCCTGCCGACGATCTGAGGCCGCTGCTGGGAGACGCACTTGATCTGGGCGCGGTTAACGCCCCCAGCCTGAGCGTCGCAACCGGACCTCAAGCGGCGCTGGATGATCTGGAGGAACGCCTGCGCAATCAGGGCGTAGACTGCCAGCGCATCCCAATTGATATCGCCGCGCATTCGCGAATGCTGGAGCCGATCCTGCAGGACTTCGGCGACTATCTGCGCTCGATCGAATTGAAGGCACCGCAGATCCCCTTCCCCTCGAACCGCAGCGGCAACTGGATCACCGAGGCTGAGGCCACAGATCCAGAATACTGGGTCGGCCATCTGCGCAACACGGTGCATTTCGCTGACTGCATCACTACACTGTCTGAAAATCCCGAGCGCATCTTTATCGAGGTTGGTCCCGGAAAAGCGCTGGCTTCGCTGACCGGGCAGCATGACAAGGTGGACGCCAACCAGGTGATCAGCAGCCTGCGCCACCCGAATGATGACGTGGCTGACGATGCCTATTTCATGGCCATGCTGGGTCGCATTTGGGCTTTGGGCGGTACCTTCGACTGGGACCAGATTTGGGGCGAGGCGCGTCGCAACCGGGTGCCTCTGCCCACCTATGCGTTCCAGCGCTCGCCCTATTTCATCGAACCCGGCAAGACGCAGGCCGAGACCGCCAGCCAGTGGCTGATGCGCACTGAGGATACAGGTGATTGGGGCTATCGCGTCGCCTGGACGCCGAAATACGCGGCCTGCGATGTCGATGTCACCGGAAACCTGTCGGAGGCGGCAAAAGAAAGCTGGCTGATCTTTGCGGATGAGGCTGGGCTTTGCAACAAGCTGACCGAGCGCCTGAAACAGGCCGGTCATAAGGTTGTGACGGTCACGCCCGGCGATGCTTTTGCACGCATCAGCGAGGATCACTATCAGTTGGCCCCCGAACGCGGGCGCGAAAGCTATGATGCGCTGATCCGCGATCTGGTCGCGCAAGAGCGTATTCCGACCCGGATCGTGCATGGCTGGTTGCTGACACAGGCCGAAAACTTCCGACCCGGCGGCAGCTTCTTCCACCGCAATCTGGAGCAGGGTTTTTACAGCCTGTTCTTCCTGGCACAGGCGATCGGGGATGAAGATCTGCCGATGCCTCTGCATCTCCATGTCCTCAGCTCGGGCGCGTTGCAGGTCCGGGATGAGGCTTTGCCTTACCCGGAAAAAGCCACCGTGACCGGCCCGACCCGCGTAATCCCGCGCGAATTCCCCGGCCTGACCTGTGCGCTGCTGGATATCGATCTTCCGCAAAGCTCGGGCAAACGCCGCGCGCCTGCCCTGCCCGACGACCTGACCGATCAGGTGCTCGAAGACCTGATGGCCCCGCCCGCCTCGTTCACGGCGGCGATCCGCGCGGGCAAACGGTTTGAACAGGGATACCGTCCGCAGGTTCTGGCAGAGCCCTCTCTGGATGACCTGCCATTGCGCGGTGGCGGCACCTATCTGATCACCGGAGGTTTTGGCGGCATTGGTCTGACGCTGGCTGAGGCACTGATTACCAAGGTGAACGCGAACATTGTCCTGCTTGCGCGCGGTGAACTGCCGCCGCGCGATCAGTGGGAAAACGTGTTGAATAATTCGGCCCCGCAAGACAGAACTGCCCGCCGCATCCGCGCCATTGAAAAGCTTGAAGCTGGCGGCGGTAAAGTTCTGCCGATGTCGGTCGATGTCAGCAACGTTGAAGAAATGCGCCGATGCGTTGAAAGCGCGGCACAGGAATTCGGCCAGATCAAAGGTGTGATCCATGCGGCTGGCCTGATCGATGACGCACCGATCATGACCAAGACTATGATGGAGATCGAGGACGTCTTTACGCCCAAGATTCACGGCACGCAGGTCATCGACCAGATTTTCCCCGACGGGTCGCTGGATTGGCTGGTTCTGTTCTCGTCCACCTCGACGGCAACAGCGCCGGTGGGTCAGGTCGATTATGTGGCCGCCAATGACTATTTGAACGCCTTTGCCCGCGCCCGCGCGGGCGGGAAAACGCAGGTTCTGTCGGTCAATTGGGGCATCTGGGCCGATGTTGGCATGGCCGCCGACGCGATGGAGGCCCGGACCGGATCCGCTGAGCCCGCGCCGGTCACGTCGGCAGATGTGCCGATGCTGGATCAGGCAACATTCGATGACACCGGAAACCGCCTGCTCAGCGCGACCTACAACGCCCATGATCGATGGTTCCTGAACGATCACCGGACCAAGGCCGGTCACGCTCTGGTGCCCGGCACCGGCTATCTGGAACTGGCGTCCGAGGCGCTGCGGGTACAGGGCGAAACCGGCCCGTTCGAAATCCGGGACCTGTATTTCCTGCGCCCTCTGGCTGTGTCCGACAGTGAAGATCAGCAGGTCCGCCTGCGCTTGCCACGCAGCGATGTCGGCTATGATCTTACGGTCGAGAGCGGATCGGATGACGCGTTCGAACTGAATGCGCAGGCCAGCCTGTCGCTGCTGCCGCTGATCGCGCCCGCACCGCTGGATGTGGCGGCCATCGCCACCCGTTGTGGACCGGCCCATCAGACCGAAGGCACGGGGCGCTTGCGGTCACCCCAGGAGGTGCATCTGAATTTCGGTCCACGCTGGCGGGTGCTGACCTCGACCGCGCTGGGGCAGGATGAAGGTCTGGCGCATCTGGCCCTGCCCGAGGGCCTGCAGACCGATATCGAGGCGGGCTATCACCTGCACCCGGCCCTGATGGATCTGGCAACAGGCTGGGCGATGGAGTTGATCTCTGGATATCAGGCGTCCCACCTTTGGGTGCCGGTCTCGTACCGGTCGGTTCGGGTTTACGCGCCCTTACCGGCACAGATCGTCAGTTGGGTCCGCAACGCGGGCGACAACCGAGCCGAGGGTGAAACCGCCAGCTTTGATGTAACCATTGCTGCCCCGGACGGCACGATCTGCATCGAAGTCGAAGGTTTCTCGATCCGCAGGATGGAAGACGCGGTGGACTTCGCGATCACCGAAAGCGCTCCGGTTGTCACCTCCGAGGTAGATGCCCCAGCACCCCTTTCCCCGGCAGAGGAACGCCTGCGGCACAACCTGTCTCAGGGCATCCCGGCAACGGAAGGACCTGCCTTGTTCTTCAAGGCGCTGACCAGCGGGCAGTCTCAGATCATCCTGTCCTCGCTCGATCTGGATGGGTTGATAGCCCAGGCTGCCGATAGTGGGGCATCCACCGAAAGTGCGGATCAAAAATTCCAACGGCCTGAGTTGGATTCTGACTATGTCGCGCCGGAGAATGATATCGAACGCCGTTTGGCTGGGTTCTGGCAGGAATTGCTGGGCGTTGACGAGATTGGCGTCGAAGACAGTTTCTTCGATCTGGGCGGTCACTCCCTGATTGCAGTTCGGCTGTTCGCGCAGATCCGCAAAGCCTATAACGTGGACTTCCCGATCTCGGTTCTGTTCGAGGCTCCGACCATCCGCAAATGCGCCGACCTGATCGCCGCCCGGGGCGTGCCAAAGGACGGCGGCGAAGGAGATGCGCAAGCTGCCGCCCCGGCCACACCGGAACGCCGCTTTACCCATCTGGTGCCGATGCATTCTGGCGAGGGCGGGCCAAAAACGCCGTTCTTCCTGGTGGCCGGCATGTTCGGCAACGTGCTGAACCTGCGGCACCTGGCCCATCTGGTGGGCACTGACCGCCCCTTCTATGGCTTGCAGGCGCGCGGCCTTTACGGGGATGAAGAACCGCACCGCGATCTGCGAGAGGCGGCCAAGGATTACATCGCTGAAATGCGGCAGGTTCAACCCACTGGGCACTACATGCTCGGCGGATTCTCGGGCGGCGGGATTACGGCTTATGAAATTGCACGCCAACTGTCTGAAGCAGGCGAAGAGATCGCGGCGCTGGTCATGCTCGACACGCCGTTGCCGGTACGCCACCCGCTCAGCAAAGCGGATCGTTTGAAGATCCAGTTCCAGGAGATGCGCAGCAAAGGTGCCAGTTACCCGATTCAATGGGCCAAGAACCGGATCGCTTGGGAAATTCAAAAACGCCAGCCCAAGGAAGAAACATCCGAGACCGGTCAGCAATTCCACGACACCGAGATCGAGGCCGCCTTCATGGAAAGCGTCAACAGCTATCCCTTGAACCCATGGGACGGGCCTCTGACCCTTTTCCGTCCGCCTCTGGTCGGGAAATGGGAGCTGGGACCGGGCAAACTGGTGCATCACGAGCGCTATTATTTGACCCATGACAATGACTGGACGCCCTGGGCTCCTAAAATCGAAGTATTCGAAGTGCCCGGAGATCATGACTCGATGGTTCTGGAACCAAATGTGCGAGTGCTTGCAGCGCAGATGAAAACCTGCCTGGAAAACGCAGAGCGACAGATCATACGCCCACGCCCCACCCTGCAACAAGCGGCGGAGTGACCATGTCTGACCCAAAGCTGCTGACCATTGTTCTGAACTACAAAACGCCGGATATGACCTTGCGGTCGATTGAAGCCGCAAGACAGGCTATGGAAGGTATCGCCGGAGAGATCATCGTTGTGGACAATGATTCACAGGATGGCTCTTTCGAGGCGATCACAGCCCATGTTCAGGAGAAGGGCTGGGATGAAAACAACCATGTTCGGGTCGTCCAGTCGGGTCACAATGGCGGGTTTGGCGCGGGCAACAATGTGGGCATCCGGGCGGGCCTGTCGGATGGCACACAGCCTGACTATGTCTACATCCTGAATTCCGACGCCTTTCCGGCCGAGAATGCAATCCGGCTGCTGCTGGACTATCTGGAATCCACGCCCGACGCGGGTTTTGCTGGCAGCTACATCTATGGCGACGATGGTGAACCGCACCTGACCAGTTTCCGGTTCCCATCAATTGCCAGCGAGTTGGAGGGAAGCATCAACTTTGGCCCGGTGAGCAAAATTCTGAAAAACCGGACCGTTCCAATCCCGATCCCCATTGAGACCCGCCCTGTCGATTGGCTGGCTGGGGCCAGCCTGATGATGCGGCAAAGCGTTCTGGATGAGATCGGCCTCTTTGACGAACAGTTTTTTCTGTATTTTGAGGAAACCGACCTGTGTCGGCGCGCTGCGCTGGCGGGCTATCGCACCGACTACGTGCGCTCCAGCGAGGTTATGCATATCGGGTCCGTCTCAACTGGCATGAAGACCTGGCAACGTGTGCCTACCTACTGGTTTGACTCCCGCCTGCATTATTTCGTCAAGAACCACGGCAAGTTTTATGCCGCCTGCGCCACCAGCGTGCATTTGGCAGGTGGTTTTTTGCATTGGCTACGCTGCTTGATAACCCGCAGAAACAGCGGCGTGCCCCCTTATTTTTTGCGTACCCTGGCCTGGCATGATCTGTCTGCCTGCTTTCGCGCGACGCCGCGCAAAGCCAAACAGGACAGCCTGTCAAAGCCTGTTATTGGAGAGTAACGATGCCTTTCAGCACCTTTCTTGTCGGCCATGAATCTCTTGTCATTCAATGTGGGGAGATGCTGCTCGAGGCGGGCCACGGCATTCAGGGTGTCGCGACTCGTAACCCGGATGTCGAAGCCTGGGCCAAATCTCATTCCCTACCCCTCCATGCGCCCGGTCGGGATTTGCATGACCGGATCGACGGGGTTTCGATTGACTGGTTGCTCAGCATCGCCAACCTCGACCTGTTGCCGCAGGCGCTTTTGGACAAGGCCCGGAAAGGCGCCGTCAATTTCCATGACGGCCCTCTGCCCCGCTATGCGGGTCTGAACGCGCCGGTCTGGGCCATTTTAAACGGTGAGGCGCAGCACGGGATCACCTGGCACATGATCTCGGGTGGCGTAGACGAGGGCGGGATTGTCGCTCAAAAGCTGTTCGATATCAGCGATACGGAAACCGCCCTGACCCTGAACACCAAATGCTATGGGGCCGCTATCGAAAGTTTTGCCGATGTGATCCGAGCGCTTGAGGCGGATCAGCCCCCTGCCCAGCAGGACTTGTCGCAGCGCAGCTATTTCGCCAAAAACGACCGTCCCCAGGCCGCAGCGCGGTTGGATTTCGCAAAACCCGCGCAAGAGCTGGCCGCGCTGGTCCGCGCGTTGGACCACGGTGACTATTGGAACCCGCTATGTCGCCCGAAGGTCGAGCGCGATGGTCAGGTCTGGCTGGTCGGGTCGGCCCGGGTAAGCGACCAACAGACCGATGCCACACCCGGCACCATTCTTGCAAGCGACACCGAGAGCGTGACCATCGCAACCGGAGACGGCGCGATTGAGATCAGCGACCTGCGCAATGGTCTGGGTGCGTCTGTGCCAACGGATGGCATTTTGAATGGCGGCAGTGCCTTGCCACCGCTGGTCGCGGAACAGGCGGCCTCAATCGATCAGGACATCGCTGATACTCTGCCAACTGAGCCGGAATGGCGCACCCGCCTGGAGACCTTGCAATCCGTTGAGGTAACCCTGGTCAACACTTCGGCACCTTCCGGTGCGCCGCGGTCGCAGCCATTGCATTTGCCGGCTGATCTTGCCGATGAGACAGCCAAAGCGGCATTGGCTGCCCTCATGGCACGTCTTGGGGATACCTTCACCCTTGATCTGGCGCTGCGCCTGCGCAAGGCGACGTCGCCCTATCTCAATAGCTGGGTTCCGGTGCGTTTTGATGCGGAACAGACTTTTTTGGACGCACGGGAGAGTTTGAACCAAACAATCGCGCAGGCCCAAGATTTGGGTCCGTTTGCCTGTGATCTTCCCGCGCGCCTGCCCGGCGCTGCGCCATTGCAAACACCCATGGTAGGGCTCTCCGATGACGTGTCAGCCGGCCTGATCCCGGGTACAAGCCTGACGCTGGCAACATCCGGCGATCAGGCGGTTTTGTTTGCCGATAGCGGACATATCTCGGAATCCGCCCTGAATTTGCTGGCTGCGCGGCTCGAAAGCCTGCTTGCCTCGTTGACTGATCCAACCGTTGCGGGGCTACCCGTCGCCAAGCTTTCCATTCTGCCTGATACGGAACGCACACAAATCTTGCAGGACTGGAACAATACCTCTGTCGCCTATGACGAGATCACCTGCGTTCACCAGCATTTCGAGACCCAAGTCGAACGTACCCCGGATGCTCCGGCGCTGGTCTTTGAAAACCTCAGTTTCTCGTACGCAGAGCTGAATGCTCTGTCCAATCAGGTTGCGCATGTCTTGCGCGAGATGGGCGTGGGACCCGACACTTTGGTTGGGCTGCATGTCAAACGCTCGCCGCTGCTGTTGATCGGGGCTTTGGGTATTCTGAAGGCGGGCGGTGCCTATGTTCCGATGGACCCGGCCTATCCTGCGGATCGGACCGCGCTGTATCTTGAGGATAGCGGCGCAAATGTTGTTCTGACGGAATCCGCGCTGGTTTCGGGCCTGCCCGAACATGGCGCACAGGCTTTGCTGCTGGATACGGACCCGCGGCTGGGTACGGCTGCGACCGGCAATGTCGACAGCGGAGTAACTTCGGCCAACCTCGCCTATATGATCTACACATCCGGTTCGACCGGACGCCCCAAGGGCGTCATGGTCGAACACCGCAATGTGTCGAACTTCTTCACCGGCATGGATGACCGTATCAGCCATGACCCTGCGGGTGTCTGGTTGGCGGTGACAAGCCTGTCCTTCGATATCTCGGTACTTGAATTGTTCTGGACCCTGGCGCGCGGCTTCAAGATCGTTCTCAGCGATGACGAAAACCGCGCCCTTGTGGCCGGTGACTCTGACCCCGGAAAATCCATCACCGGCAAAGGGATGGAATTCAGCCTGTTCTATTGGGGCAATGACGATGGCGTTGGCAGGGACAAGTATAAGCTGCTGCTTGAGGGCGCGAAATTCGCCGACCAGAACGGGTTCTGCGCCGTCTGGACGCCAGAGCGCCACTTTCATGCCTTTGGTGGCCCCTACCCCAATCCTTCGGTCACCGGTGCCGCTGTCGCTGCCGTGACCGAGAATATCGGTGTGCGTGCGGGTAGCTGTGTCGCGCCCCTGCACCATACGGCGCGCATTGCCGAAGAATGGGCGGTGATCGACAACCTGACCAATGGGCGCGCGGCCTTGGCCATCGCGTCCGGGTGGCAACCAGATGACTTCATCCTGCGGCCCGAAAATACGCCACCTGAAAACAAGCCTGCGATGCTGGAGGCTATCGGCACCCTGCGCCAGCTCTGGGCCGGGGAAACGGTGGAATTCCCTACCAAAACCGGTGAGATGCATGGTGTCGTCACGCAACCGCGTCCGGTCTCCAAAACGCTACCTGTCTGGGTGACGACAGCTGGCAATCCCGATACATGGCGCGAAGCTGGGGCAATCGGGGCAAACGTTCTGACCCACCTTTTGGGCCAAAGCGTGCAGGAGGTTGCCGACAAGATCGGCATCTATCATGCCGCCCTGCGCGAGGCAGGCCATGATCCCGAAGACCACAAGGTCACTCTGATGCTGCACACTTTTGTCGGAGAAGATCGCGAAGAGGTGCGCGAGATTGCGCGTGAGCCGATGAAGGATTACCTGCGCTCGGCCGCCGGGCTGATCAAGCAATATGCCTGGGCTTTCCCCGCGTTCAAGAAACCGCAGGGCGTGTCGAACCCGTTCCAACTGGATCTGGGCAGCCTGTCTGACGAAGAGATGGAAGGGATTCTCGATTTTGCCTTCCTGCGCTATTTCGAGGATTCCGGCCTGTTCGGTACGGTCGAAGATTGCCTGAACAGGGTGGAGGAACTGAAACGGATCGGCGTCGATGAGATTGCGTGCCTGATCGACTATGGCATCTCGGTGGATCAGGTGATGGAGGGGCTGAAACCTCTGGCCGAGGTTCTGCGGCGTTCAAATCAGGATGTCGGGTTGGCCGAGGATGACTTCTCGATCGCGGCCCAGATCATCCGCCACAAGGTCAGCCACATGCAATGCACCCCCAGCATGGCACAGATGATCCTCATGAATGACGAGGCGCGGTTTGCGCTGTCCAAGGTCAATCACATGATGATCGGTGGGGAAGCCCTGCCCGGATCGCTGGTGAAACAGATCAACAAGCTTTCTCCGGCCCATATCGAAAACATGTACGGGCCCACGGAAACGACCATCTGGTCGACGACGGAAACCGCAACTGCAACCGACGGCGTCGTCAATGTTGGGACCCCGATCGCCAATACGCAGGTCTACGTGCTGGACGAAGACAGAAATCCAGTCCCCGTTGGCATGGCCGGAGAGCTTTACATCGGCGGCGCTGGCGTAACCCGCGGCTATTGGCAGCGCGAAGACCTGACAGCCGAGCGGTTTGTGCCTGATCCGTTCTCGGACATGGCCGAGGCACGGTTGTATCGCACAGGAGATCTGGTGCGCTGGCGTACCGATGGACGGCTCGACTTCCTAGGCCGCGCAGATCACCAAATCAAACTGCGTGGTTATCGTATCGAGCTGGGCGAGATCGAAAGCCTGATCGACGCGCAATCTGGCGTGCGACAGTCTGTTGTCATTGCGCGCGAGGACACGCCCGGTCTTGTTCAACTCGCCGCTTACATGACGACCGATAGTCCTGTGGACGACAAAACGGTGCGACAGGCACTGTCTACGCAGCTACCAGAGTATATGGTGCCGACGCATTTCGTGACACTGGACAGCTTCCCCCTGACCCCGAACCGAAAAGTCGACCGCAAGGCCCTGCCTGTGCCGACGGTTCAAAAACCACGCGTAGAGACACCTCCGTCGCAAGCGATCTCTGAGGGAAACGTTACACAAAAGGTTGCTGCGATCTGGTCGCAAATTTTGGGCGTTGCAGACATCAGTGGTCGAGACAACTTTTTTGATCTGGGTGGACATTCCTTGCTGGCGGTCCAGGCTCACCGCGAAATTCGCAAGGAGCTGAATGTCTCGAGCCTTAGCATCACGGATATTTTCCGCTTTCCGACATTGGCGGCACTGGTGGAAACCATCGAGAAAAAGACCGGCGCAAAACCTTCGGAAACCAGCGCACCCCAGCCATCCTCAGAAAAGGCCACCAGCCGCAGCGACGCAATGGCGCGCCGTCGTGAAATGCGCGCCCGCAGAAGATCGGCATGACTGCATCTATTGCTCTGAACGGCACATTTTGGTCACGACAAGCGCCAGAGGTTGACGAGGGCAGGTCAATGTCCTCTGCAGGCTCTACGGAAAGGCTGAAGCACTTGGTTGAGCGCTCTGTCGTTTTCTTCTGCGCCATGTGTCCCCGGGGGTCGACCTCATGATAAGTCGTCAGACAGTAAAGCGCTTTGTTCCGGCTTTTGTGCTGGTCGCTCTTGCTGCGGTAGTCGGTCTGGCGCGGTTCGGATCAACCAAACCAATTGACGCTGCGCGTTTTGCTGCACTTTATGACGTTCCCGGACCGGCACCTTCACTGCCGCAAAATGTCTTGCACCTAGGACACAGTCTTGTCGGTCAGGACATGCCGGTCATGCTGATGCAACTGGCCGGTAACGGACATGATTACAGCACTCAAATGGGTTGGGGCACCCCTTTGAAGGCACATTGGGAGCCCGATGAACCAATCAACGGGTTCGAACTTCGAAACATGCCGTCCGAATTCAAGGATGCCAAGGACGCGATTTCTTCGGGAAGATACAACACCTTGGTTCTGACCGAGATGGTCGAGATTCTGGCTGCGATCAAGTATTACGACAGCGCTGAATACCTGCACGAGTGGATACAACTCGGTCGGCAATCCAACCCTGACATGCGCGTATTCTTTTATGAGACCTGGCACACATTGGACGATGAGGAAGGTTGGCTCGAGCGTCTGGACAAAGATCTTGATCGCTATTGGATTGATGGGATCTTGCGCGTAGCGCTTGCCTATGAGGATCAACCGCAACCTGTCTATGTGATACCAGCTGGCCAGATCATGGCGAAGTTTGTGAGAGAGATCGAAAACCGCGGGGGTGTCGGGCCGATCAACAGTCGTGATGACCTGTTCTCAGATGAAATTCATCTGACTGACGTTGGAACCTATCTGGTCGCCCTGGCGCATTATGCGGTCATATATCAGCAATCACCGGTCGGGTTGCCTTACGAGTTGACCAAGGCAGACGGTTCCTTGGCCGACAGTCCTGGCGCTGAAGCCGCTAAACTCATGCAGGACATCGTCTGGGATGTCGTGACACACTTTCCCGCAACCGGAGTTCCCCAGCAGAACTGAATGATCCGCAAAACAATGTGTGTATCGACTTGGCAGAGCGACCTATCGCCCGATTAGGCAAACAATCCGGCAGCTTGATCATTCGCTCTTGTCGATTTGGCTTCTTCGCGACATGGTTGTCACATTCGTGGTAAGACCTTCCGACAGATAACAGGCTCACTAAACAGACCCATGCCCAATCTTATCGCTTACCTCGTGCTTTTGTCATGGCCACTGGTCATGGTGGTACTGTTCAAAAAGCTCTCGCCGGACCAAGCCCTGACCTGGTCATTCTTAGGCGCATTTATGGTGATACCGCCTGAGGTCTATGTAGATTTCCCCCTCGTTCCGACGCTCAACAAATACACGCTTCCAAGCATCGCCGCACTAATCCTGTGCCTGACTATGGTCGATCAGAAACTGCGTTTCTTTCCAAAGTCTTATTTCATCTCGATGTTGATGATAGTATTTGTCCTATCGCCGTTTTTTACGGTCATGACAAACCTCGAGCCAGTAATCTGGGGAATTGTTTTCTTGCCGGGGTTGTCGATGCGTGACGCCGTGTCTGAGGTAATGGGACACGCCATCATAATGATCCCGTTCATTCTCGGGTTCAATTTTTTGCGCACGACACAGTCCAGGCGTAGCTTCTTGTTCGCCTATATGATTGGGGGATTGATCTATACCGTTCCAATACTGCTAGAAGTCAGGCTCAGCCCGCAAATCAACTATTGGGTCTACGGGTATTTTCCAGAACTGTTCGCACAACAAATTCGGTTTGGCGGGTATCGCCCGACGGTATTCATGGGACACGGCCTAGTTGTCGCCTTCTTCATCATGATGGCGCTATTCTCAGCGGCGGTTCTGTGGCGCAGTTCAAAAGGCGAGAACCGCGGTCGGTATCTTGCCTCTATCGCCTGGTTGGCCGTCGTTCTAATACTGTGCAAAACGGTGGGCGCCGTTGTTTTTGTTTGCTTGTTTGCGCCCATCGTTCTGTTTGCCGGAGCTATGATCAAACGCTGGGCGATCCTTTGCTGCGCCCTATTCGTATTGAGCTATCCGGTCCTGCGTGCCGCCGAGGCGATCCCGATAGATCAATTGCTCAGCTATGCTGCAATGATCCAGGAAGAACGCGCACAATCGCTTGGCTATCGCTTCGAGAACGAAAAACAACTATTGGAGCATGCCTCTCAAAAACCAATTGCGGGATGGGGTTATTGGGATCGCAATCGGGTCTTCCATCCGGAAACCGGGCAAGACCTTACAGTACCCGACGGGTATTGGGTTATTGTTATCGGCGTGTTGGGTTGGGTCGGGTATATATGCGTTTTTGGCATGTTGACCTATCCGCTCATCAAAATGTGGTGGAAGAGACAGCAAAGCACAGGAACGGGTGACGACCATATCGTCCTTGGCATTGCCTTGATGTTGTCCGTAAATATCGTGGATCTCATCCCAAATTCGACCATCAATTACTTCACCTGGATGATCGCAGGAATGCTCCTCAGCTATGTGCTGCAGACTTCACCGTCGGAAGAGGAAAACAAGCAGGAGACGGCGCTTGAACTCGCGCCCAAACCCCGGCGCCACGAACGTCAACCGCGAGGTCCGCGCCCAGAAATCGACGTAGCGCAGGTTAAGTTTCACAGGAAAAAGCGATCGGAAAAGACGTGAGTGGATCGGAATTCAATCCGCTCAGAGTTTTTTAGCGGGAATACCGGCGACGGTCGCGCCAGACTCGACCTCCTTGGTGACGACGCTGTTTGCCCCGACGGTGACGTGATCACCAATCTTGAGCGGACCGATAATTTTGGCTCCGGCGCCCAGATCAACGTGCCCACCCAAAACAACGGTCGAAGCCAGCGTAACCTGATGAAAAATCATGCAGTTCGGGCCAATTCGGGCGCTTGGATGTATAATGATACCGGTGGGATGCGGCAATCGCAGCCCGCCTTCGATATGGGTGTTCAGATGGATTTCGGACTGTGTGATCACAGACCAAAACCGATGCACCAACGCCCAGTGTTTTGTCAGCACCCAACTCAACGGCCCGCCCCGCGCCTTTGCGGCCTGATAGCGGCGGATCGAACGCAACAACTTGTAGCCTGGATCCCAGAACTGCCGGACCTCTTCACGTGACCAATCCGGCACGGTCGCCGAAATCAGTCCGTCATCGCCCGGATGCTGATCAGTTTCCCAATCTAATTGGTCCTGTGCTACGGCTTTGTTCACAGTGTTGCCACCGAATCCGTCGGTCAGAAACCCAGGCGCGCAAGCCGGGGATAGACTCGACGGAAGACTACCGGCGGAAGCCAATTTTCCAACATATCCCGCCGGTTTGACTGACGGTCTTCTTGATCCCCTGTGCCTGGGCGCGGTTTGAAGATGGTCGAATGCGCCTTGCGGCTGGGGTCCCATGTCGCCGTGTAATAGTAGAGGGCGATCGACTGACGCGGCTCACCATCAGGGTGGTTTACCTTCTCAGGGTTGCCGTGGAAAGTGCTGGACCCGGTCGAGAAACAGCACATTCGGTTGAACGTAGGCACAAAGCTCTTCACCTTGGTGCTCATGTCATTGCTCCAAATCTCGAAGGACCCGCCCCATTCCTCGCGCCAGTCGTCGTTGAGATAAATCAGAACATTCAAACGCCGTTCCACCACCATCTGCTTGTGCAGGTTGAAGTCGGCGTGAATATCCAGATGTCCGCCGTTTTTAACGCGATGAATACCGGCACCAATATAATAGGGGTCCGGGATCAGCCCTTTGATGCCAGTCATTTCCTCTAAGAACAGGATGAATGGACGAGAGTTGAACGCGTGAAACAATTCGCGCGAGTAGGTCGGCAACCGCTCGGGATTATACTGTGTCTTCAGGTTTTCCTGCGCGCGTTCGAACGTGTCGCTGTCCTCGTCTTCCTTGAGCGACTTCAGATCAGCCTGAACCTTGCGCAACACTTCCTCGGGAAGAAAATTATCGATGCAAATATGATTGTAGGGCTGACCGCTCTGATATTCCTCGGCGAACGGTGCGGCCGCCGCACGAGCGCTGTCTACTGGTATACTCAAACGCTCGGGATCAATTTCATAGACCGCCATGCTTTATTCCCATTCTAACAAATACAATTTTTACCATTTAGATCGCTCCACAACTCCGGCACAGGGATCTAGGATCGATCATCGCTGCACCAAAAATGTCGTTTGGCGCGTCATTTTGCAATGTGACATATCAATCGTCGGCTTACAAACCACAAGCAGCGCACAATCTCGGCGGGCTGGCCGAATTGTTTGACTGTATGCAACAGCCAAGACCAGCCGGACGACCCGAAATTCCGCCAAGATCTGCAATTACTTACATGAAAACAAGCTTGGACCGCAAAGATTGGCGAATCAAGGAGTGCAAGTTATTGTGGCGCAATCCTATTTCTGCCCTTATTTGGTGCTACCAGTGCTTCGTAGAACTTAACTAGTCCAAAAGTGTCATTCTCTTTATGCCCAGGTTGCTTATTGTCGGCACCGGTTATGTCGCCGACCTGTACCTTAGATCGCTGAAACTCTATCCCGAGATTGAAATCGTAGGATGTTATGATCGGGATACTGCGCGTCTTACCCAGTTTTGCGCGCATTGGTCGTTGACAGCTGCCGACAGCCTCGACGCGCTGCTGGCGTGGGGTTCAAGCGGAGATATTCTGGTCAATCTGACCAATCCCTCTGCACATTATGAGGTCTCGCGCGTGGGGCTTGACGCCGGATTTCACGTCTATTCCGAGAAACCTCTTGCCATGCAAATGGACGAGGCCATCGCGCTGACTGAGATGGCCAATGCTCGGGATCTTCGTCTTGCATCAGCGCCTTGTAGCTTTCTGGGAGAATCCGCACAAACAATCTGGGCCGCAGTGCGTGCAGACACCATCGGCCCAGTGCGTCTGGTTTACGCCGAGATGGACGACGATTTCATCTCACAAGCGCCCTATCAAAAGTGGTTCTCAGAGAGCGGCGCCCCGTGGCCGGCAATCGACGAGTTCGAGGTGGGCTGTACACTAGAACATGCTGGTTATTACCTGTCCTGGTTGTTGCCGATATTTGGCCCCGTACGTACAGTGGTAGCAGCGTCGGCAGAGCTGGCCGACAAATCGGATGTGACGGAAAATGCAGCTCCTGATTTCTCGGTCGGCACATTGTTCTTCGAAAGCGGAGTAGTCGCGCGACTGACATGTTCTATTCTGGCCAAACATAACCATGAACTTCAGGTTATCGGAGACAGAGGCGTGATCGAAATGGACGAGTGTTGGAACAACGCCGCACCCGTGCGCGTTCGCAAGCGGTTCACAGTTCGCAGACGCTTGATGAATGCACCGATCGCACGGCGACTGAAGCTGAAGCAGCCGACACATCCAAAGCTTGGTCGGAAAGGTGCTGCATCAATGAACTTTGCACTGGGGATCGCTGAAATGCGCGGCTCTGTCCTCGAAGGTCGGCCGTGCCGCCTTTCATCGGATCTGTCGTTGCACATGAATGAGGTAACACTTGCGCTGCAAAATGCGGGTGAACACACGGGCGCTGTCGCGATGAAAACCCGATTTGAACCGGTAATGCCAATGCCATGGGCCGAGAAACTGGCGTGAAGCGATGAACGCAATATCGATCCTGATCCCGGCAAATAACGAAGAAGGCTATATCGGCCCATGTCTTGAAGCTTTGCTGGCTCAAGTTTCGGAACATTCGGCCGAAGTTATCGTATCGGCGAATGCCTGCACCGACGCGACCGTTGGAATTGCCCGCAGCTACACACAACGCTTTCAAGAAATGGGGTGGCGGCTGATTGTTCTGGATTCTGAAATCGGGGGAAAACCAGCCGCACTCAACCGTGCCGACGCCGCAGCTACCGGAAGTTGCCGCATTTATCTGGACGCCGATGTTGTCATGTCACCCATGCTGCTGGATCAGTTGGCGCAAGTCCTGAGCCGCCCGGAACCTGTATACGCAAGCGGCAAACTTGTCGTGAGCTCAGCCAAAAGCTGGGTAACTCGAGCATATGGAAGGATTTGGGCGCGACTGCCCTTCATGACCGATGGCGTACCCGGCGCCGGGTTGTTCGCGGTCAATGCGCGCGCGCGCGCTCGATGGGCTGCCTTCCCCGAGATCATTTCAGATGATACGTTTGTTCGTCTGCAGTTCACCCCGGACGAACGCGTCCCGGTTCCAGCCTCGTATTCCTGGCCACTGGTCGAAGGTTTTTCTGCCCTGGTTCGCGTTCGCCGGCGCCAGAATGCCGGCGTGGACGAGTTGAAACGACTGTATCCAGGAATATTGGCACGTGAGGGCAAGCCCCCGTTGACGCTTGGATATGTATCAAAGCTTTTCGTGACAGATCCGATCGGACTGATCACGTATGTTCTTGTCAGTTTGGCCGTAGGTCTCAAGCATGGCACAGGTTGGAGTCGCGGGCGATGACAATCGGTAACGTTTCACATCTTTCAAGCGGGTTTAAGGTATGATCCCAGCGCAACCTTCGACATACAGACGCGAATTGGACGGTTTGCGGTCGGTCGCGATAATTGCAGTAGTGCTCTATCACTTTGCTACGCCCGGTTTTGGTGGAGGGTTCGTCGGCGTCGATGTCTTTTTTGTACTTTCCGGATTTTTTATCGGAAGGTTGCTGTGGATTGAGACGATTGAAACGGGAAAAATAGACTATTTCCGATTTCTGTTCCGTCGGGTACGCCGTTTGGCCCCTGCCTATTTTCTTATGATCCTTGTGGTCTCATTCATCGCCTACCAAGTTCTTCTGCCCTACGAATATCGCTTTTTCGGCAAGGAACTGATCTCTTCGACGGTCTATATGTCCAACATCATGTATTTCCGCGAAGCGGGATATTTTGACATTGGCTCCGACAGCAAGGTTTTGCTGCACACATGGTCGCTATCGGTAGAAGAGCAATTCTATATTTTCTTGCCACTTGTCATGCTGGTCCTGGCAAAGCGAACTCAGCCATTGATTTGGGTTGTAACGGCGATTTTTGCGGTCTCTTTGGTTTCCTGCATTTTGGTCACTCGGATATCTCCGACGACGACCTTCTTTCTGTTCCCCTTCCGGGCGTGGGAGTTGTTGTCGGGTGTGCTTTTGGCCATCTTCGGTCAACAGCGCTCGTTTTCCTGGACCGTTCATCCAGCCCTAAGCTGGCTAGGGGTCGCGATGATTGCAGGGTCGATTCTGTTTATGCCCGCCGGCGGTTCATTCCCCGGGGCTTTGGCTATATTACCGGTCCTCGGGACCGTATTTTTGATCGCAAATGGGAAGGATGCCAACCCGATCAATCGAATCCTGTCCCATCCCGTTCCGGTCTTCTTTGGACTGATTTCATATTCTTTGTATCTGTGGCATTGGCCTGTAATGACGTTGTCAAAATACGTCTCTGACGGGGATCAAAGCGCGCTGACGCGGATCGCCCTGATTGGCCTCTCGGTTTTTCTGGCCTGGGCTTCGTGGCGGTTTGTCGAAACGCCATTCCGGCGCGGAGCGATCAGCGGAAAGGCCCTTTTGAGCGGAACAGCCGCTGCCTCAATCTTTACCCTGGGTACTGGGGGTATGATCTATCTGGAAGACGGCGCACCGGGTCGCTTCCCGGCTGAAATTCGCAAACATGTCGATGCCACTGCCGATTTTCTTCAGGATTTCAGCCGTTGCACGGTTGCCAAAGACGGCGCTTGGGAGGGAATAGAGCTTTGCCCGATAGGGCCTGATGGCCCTCCACGTGTATTGATCTGGGGCGACAGCCATGTCCGGGCGTTTAAAGAAGGGCTGGAATTGGCCGCGTCGGAGGCAGATGTACCAGCTCTGATCATCTGGCGCGCAGGATGCCCACCACTATTGGGCATCGGCAAGGAAGAAGATACTGCGACACCCTTGCAGAACGCCGCCTGCGCACAAGCAAATGAACAGATCGCGAAGGCCTCGTCAGAACTTGAGTCGGTTCAGACCCTGCTATTGATCGGGCGCTGGTCATATTACACTGATGGAACCGGTGTCGGCCTCGACAGCCATATCAACGTCAAGATTTTTCCGACCGAAGGCAGCCCGGTCACTGGAAATTCACAACCAGACATTGTCGCCGACGCCTTTGCGCATAGTCTCGATAACCTGTCCGCCAGATTCAAAAGAATTTTCGTGCTTCGCCAAGTCCCTGAGATCGCGCAATATAGCGCGCGCGAGACTGCGCGGAAACTATTGCACGGCTACCTGGAAAATTCAGACGATTTGACCGAAGTTTCCCGCGCAGAGGCCGAAAGCCGATCTGCAAACGCGGATCGCATCTTGAGTTCTTTGGAAAGTTCCGTTGTGGTTCTCGACCCTTGGCCGGAGTTTTGCAATGCCGAGTTCTGCTCAACATTGCATGACGATCATTCAAATTTTTTTGATAACAACCACATAACCAATACAGCAGCCCGTCGCGTACGACAGGTTTTTGATCCGGTGTTTATGGCAACCAGCGGAGGCTCCAGCTAGTGAAACCTCAAGAGGCGCAGGAAAGAGCCTGGGATGTGATCATCATAGGTGCCGGTATGGGTGGCGGTATCGCAGGACGTCGGTTGACCGAACGTGGGTTGTCTGTCCTTTACCTCGAAAAAGGTCCCGCTGGATACCGGACCGAACGACAAGCCTATAGTCCCGATATTGCTGATCCTGTGGCTCGACAGTTACGTGGTTATTGGCCAAAGCCGGTCGAAGCTCATGACGGCAAGTCCGTTTCTCGGTACTTTGCTCCACTTGGTAGCGGTGTTGGAGGCTCATCCGTCTTTTATGCAGCGGCGCTTGAGCGCCCCGAGCCTCACGATTTGGATACCGCACCAGGGCTTGCGCATCCAACGGGTGGCTGGCCGGTCGGGTTCGACGCGTTTCTACCTTACTTTGATCAGGCCGAAGACCTGCTTTTTGTGCGTGGCGGTCACGACTCCCTGTCTTCGGTTCCCTCAGTCAAACTGCGCCCGCCCCCAGAATTTACGGCCGAAGAAGAAGCAATGATGGCTGAGTTTCGTGAGTTGGGCCTACATCCCTATCACTCTCATATAGCCCAAAAACGGCTGGAGAATTGCGCCAATTGTCTTGGCGGGAAATGTCCGCGAGCCTGTAAGATGGACGGGCGCTCGGCCGGTGTGGAACCTGCGCTGGCCAGCGGCCGCGCTGCGCTACTGACCGATTGCGATGTTAGTGCGCTGGAAGAAGAGACCTCGGGCCGACTATCAGGGGTCCGCGTAACCCATAAGGGTGAGTCATTTTCGCTGAAGGCATCAACCTATCTACTTGCGGCCGGGTCGTTCGGTTCGCCGACGATTTTGTTGCGGTCGACAGATCATTCCGAAATGGGCTGTGCAAATTCCAGTGGCTGGGTCGGTCGCGGCCTAATGTTTCACATTGACAACTTCTTTGCAGTCTGGCCCCGGCGCGGGGCGAAACCGATCAGGAACAGTCGGGCGGTTTCGACGCGTGATTTCTACGTTGTGAACGGGCAGCGCATGGGATTGACCCAATCGATGGGGTATGAAGCCGACTACGGAACAATCATGCAGTTCCTGCTGATTCAATTCGAACGTTCGCGCTTTGCCAAATACAAAAAATTGAGTCGCCTGCTGAATATTCCTGCATTGGTCGCGGAAAAACTGTTCGGAAGCGCCGATGTCTTTGTCGCTCAGATGGAAGATTTCCCCGTTCACAAAAACCGTGTGATCGTGAACGCAAAGGACCCAGAAGTTTTTACGTTCGAATACTCGGTTGCAAAGGATGTTTTCACACGTCAGACCATCCTGCGAAAAGCTATCCGCCGCGCGCTGGGACGATGGCGGATGATGTTTCTTTCCATCAAGCCGATCGTTAATGTTGGGCACCCATTGGGCACATTGCGGTTCGGCAATGACCCGAAGACTTCTGTTCTTGATTCAAACTGCAAAGCCCATGACCTGGACAATTTATACGTCGCAGATGGCTCATTCATGCCGACATCTATGGGCGTCAACCCAAGCCTGACAATAGCTGCGAATGCGTTAAGAGTGGCGGACGTCATCGCCGACAGGCATGATATTTCGGCAAACAAAGAGAGGCGTCATGACTGAAGTAAGTCAGGAAATTCGAGCCGGAATAGCCGTCGTTACTGGCGCAGGCGCTGGTCTGGGAAAAGAACTTTGCCGCAACTTGGTTGCCAAGGGTGTCCGGGTGGCAGGTATTGGACGCAGCTCTGAGCCTTTGGAAGAACTTGGCAACGAGTTGGGTGAGGCGTTTTCGCCGATTACAGCCGACGTTGCCGACGCCGAAGCAGTGAAACGGGCTTTTCTGGCGATTGAAGCCGAGGCCGGAACGCCGACGGTCCTTATCAACAACGCCGCAGTGTACCCCCGTCGCGATATTCTGGATGAAACCCCGGATAGCTTCATGCAGTCCGTCAATATCAATCTGGGTGGCGTTTTTCATTGCTGTCATGCGGTTTTGCCCGGAATGGTCTCGCGCGGGTACGGTCGCATCGTCAATCTGAGTACGTTTGCGCATATTGCGCCCGCACCTATGGCGGCAGCCTATTCGGTGACAAAAGGTGCGGCTCACGTCCTGACCAATTCGTTGGTTGCCGATCTCGGGGACCGCTTTCCAGATATTGTTATCAACGATTGGATTCCGGGCTCGCTGAAAACAAGAATGGGCGTGCCGGATGGTATCGAACCGGCCGTCGCCGCAGAATGGGGTGTGCGTCTGGCATTGTGGCATGATCCAATGCTTACCGGGCGACTGTTTGATCAGGATACCGAGTTTCTGGAACCTGTTTCGCTAAAGCGTAAGATCCTCAACAAGCTAACGGGCAAAAAGCGGATACCACTTCGTTTAGCCTGAATGCGTCTTCATTTTTTGCTGTTCGCTTTGAAAGCGCTTATCGCTTGCTCGTAAACCTCAAGCGTTTGGTCGACCACTGTGTCCGGGCTGTAGAGCTTTTGGCAATCCAGCCACGCCTGATGACCCAGCTTGCCCGCCAGTTCCGAGTCGTCCAGCAGTCTCTGGCAGGCTGCGACCATCGCTGTTTCATCCTGACTGGGAACCAACAAACCGTTGCACCCATCTTGTATGACTTCGGGTATGCCGCCAACAGCGGTTGATACAATTGGGCACCCAAGCGACATGGCTTCCAAAAGCATATAGCCCATCGTTTCGTATTGCGACGCAACAAGCGTGAGGTAGTGACTGGTACGAAGTGCCATCAGGTCAGGATGCGCCATCTGACCTCTGTAATCGATGCGCGACCTTATAGCTTCGTCAAAGTTCTGACGTACAAATTCTTCAAAACGCAAAGGTTCGCCTTCGGTCTTCAACCCCTGATCGGGCCCGACAAAGGTAAGTCTGAGCTCTGGGTTCCTGGCAGCAAGTTTGGCAAAAGCCTTCAGGGCCAGATCTCCGCCCTTGATGCTGTCAAATCGTCCGATGTACAGGATGCTGTTTTTGTCGCAGCCGCCAGCGCGCCAAGTATCGTGCGGTGACGCGGCATCGATCGGCAACGGGATGATCGCGTTTTTTGACAGGTCCAGACCGTAATGGTCCTTCACCGTATTCAGTACAACAGAGCTGGAGGCCATCACAAAGTGTGCTGCTGAAATGCCCTTCCCCTCTTGTTCGGCGCGTTTGTTTTGCACGGGTTGATACGAATCCGCGTCGTTGAAACGGCCAGTGTCAATGAACGGTCCGTGCAGACGTACGACAACTGGCACAATATTTGCCTTTGCGATTTGCGCGCTCCAACCAAAGGCTTCTTCCATTTCAAAGACTTCGACACCCTTGTCCGCGACGAGATCGCGAACAGTCCTATAGATACCGTTGGAGTGCTCGATACTGGCCAAGGGAACAGACGTTAGCTTGGCCTGCAATCGCCGGAGAACGCGTCGAAGCACCCCATCCTTGAGCTCTTCAATTTCAATTGAATAGGGGTCTCTTTTCTTCAGTGATGGAGTGACAACATAGACCTCATGTCCTCTGGCGCGCAGCGACGATACAAGTTCCGCGCAATAGGTGATAATGCCCGATGCCTCTTGCCCGGGCGGCCACGAAGAAACATAAATTGCAGCTTTCATTGCTTTTCGAACCCGTGATCCAAGTTAACCGCCCAAAATCGGCACATGCAAACTCCGATGATCGCCTTCAAATCGCAGCCCATGCTTCGGCCATGCCCCAACCGACAGCAGCGCCCACCAATACCAGTGGCGTCAACCGAATTTCATGAAGCAACGATATCCAGCCTTCGCGACGACCCATTATCAACAGAATGAGAACTTCCGGGATGCGATAAAGCGCAACGACAAACAGTGCCCCGGTTGTCGATCCAAATACCCAAATCGCAATTGACAGCCCAATCCAGATTGTTGCCGCACTCACGAGGCTAAGCTTGGTCATTTCGCTGAAACGCCTTTGTGCGCTGTACGCTTCGCGCAATAGCCGGGGGCCGATCAGGATAAGTCCGATGGCAAGTATCTGGATCATCCCTGCGACATCCGCATATCGATCATCGTAGATGATATTCACCAGGGTCGGAGCAAAGGTGATCAGCGCACCAGAGCCAAACATCGCCAATCCATCAAACAGGATGCGATAACGATAGTAACGCTGCCGCAGTGCCGACGACTCGCCATTTTCCTGAAGTGCTTTGAAAACTTGCAGACCCATTTGAGCATGAACGGCGTTCAGAAACATCTCGATCATGTCGACGATTTGCCGGGCGATATAATAAAAGCCAAATGAGCTCGCTGACATGGCAAACCCAAGAATGAAACGATCAGCCATTATTGTCACCGCAGAAAGCGCAGAGTGCCCGACGATCCATTTTCCGCGCTCGATAATCACTCGGAAATCCGATGCGCTCCACCTGAAGCGCATCGAGGGACCCACATACATTGTGTAGCTGAGAACCACTGTTATGAAAGCGCCTGCGAGGTTTCCAAAAACCAGCGCCCAGATATTTTCCAGCCAAAGCGCCAACAAAATGGTGATAGTCGTCGTCAGGATAACAGTAATCAGGGTTTCTTTGGCCACCTGACGAAATTTCATCTCGCGCTCGTATGCGAATTTCGCGGGCGAGGCAAAACCCTCGAAAACCGAAACGCCACCAATAGCGGCGATTGCCAAAGGTAATGCAGTGTCAAAATAGCTTGAGTTGGCCGGGAAAATCTGAGCCCCCTGCCCCCAGGCAATGCCTTGCGCCAACAAGCAGCACACCAAGAAAATCAGCAATCCACGCAAAACCTGTGCTGTCCAGCACGAGCGCAGGAATCCATCCTCCAGTTCGCCTTCTCGCGTCAGTATCAACGAGCGAACACCCAGGTCGGAGAACATCTCCAATATGAAGATGAACGTCATAACCACCGCAAAGACACCAAAAATTTCTGGTGTCAGAATGCGTGTCAGGACTACTGTCGAGACTATTCTTGCAAGAACCTGAACAGCAAATACCATCGTCGACAGAGCAGCCGAGGCGACGATCTTTCGCCTCAGGCTGTCGCGGTCGGAAAGTAAATTTGATATGCGACGGCGCAGAAAATTCATCGCATGACCGCCGAGATTGTTATTGCCCGTTCAGATTTCACGATCAGTACCCGAACAAGTTGGCTTGCGTGATCCCTTTGCGGATAAAGGCATCTCGGTCAGATTCCGGGTTCCACCCAAGAAGCTGCTTGGTATGAGCGTTGCTAAACGGAGAAAGATGTCCTCGTGACTTCCAATCGCTGTAGGATTGGTTTTTCAAATCCTTTAGTCCCACAACGTAACGTTTGAGCAGGTATTTTATGCTTCCGGACAGGTAGAATGTCCAAAACGCGCCCTTCTTGACGTCGATCCGCGCACCAAGAGCCGCGTGAATGGCGTCAAAATAGTCGCGCGCGCTCATCATCGGTTCACCAATCAAGTTGAAGGACTGGCCTACCGCGTCGTCATTGTCGATCATTGCGATCAAAGCGTCCGAAATATCTTCAATCAGCACAAATGGAAGGATATTCCGACCGTTGCCCCAAATTCGGACCGCTCCAGCGCCATGCCAACGCCCAATGCCCCAGTGTTGCAGTGGTCCACCTTCGCCAATCACAATACCAGGACGTGCGATCACCAGTGGCAAGCCTTTGGTCTTGTGCATCTCGAGCAGGCGCTTTTCACATTCTGCCTTGGATCGCGCATAGAGGTTTCGAACGCTCATATCGTCACCAAAACCGGTCTCTTCGGTGATCGTCCGGGACGGATCAGACATATCATAAGAGGCGATCGTCCCAGTATAGACCAGACGCTTTACCCCTGCTTCCAACGCGGCCTCGGCCACGCGGACCGCAACACCGACATCATTCTCAAGACAGCCTTCCCATGTGTTGTCCATTGATTTTGCCAAGTTGTAGACCACGTCAATTCCATTCATAGCCGCAATCAGCGCTTCCTTGTCGCGCAGGGACACCGCAACTGTCTCGACCTGATCGGCAATGTCCGCGAAAGGGCCATGCCTGCCCCGGCTTAGAACGCGAACTTGACGGCCGCTTTTGACAAGCGATCGCGTCAGGTGCCGACCGATAAAGCCGGTTCCGCCGATCACCATGACCGTTGGCTTCAAGGGTTGAGCAGGGGCAACCGGCGCTGGCTGATTTACATAGTTTTCGGGTATCAATTCGCAGATTTGCTCAATCGCGCCGATGACCGCCTTGGCGGAACCGACAGAGAAACGCGCGTCGACCTTGTTGTTACTCCGAACCGCATCGTAGAACTCTTCAAAAGCTCCCAGAAAGCTCAGCGCGTAAGGCGACTTACGGTTGAGTGAGGCAAGCTGACGGGCACCATTAACCAATCCTTCGCGTAGGTGCTGCCCGGCCAGGCCCATTTGCTGACGAAACGGATTTATCACGATGTCGGATGTGTTTTCGCGCCGGACAGTCAAAACATCCGAGGCGTAATCAAGCCGGGCCATTGCAGAGGACCCGTGTACGACGACCGAACGGTCATCCATGGTTTCGACGAGTTCAAGACTGAATGCCAGATCGACCTCGCCTGCGCGCGCTCGGATTGTCCAGCCTTGGGGTCTGATCTGTCCACCCTGCAAAGTGACAGGTTTACTGACTTCCAGCCGAAAATCCTGAATGTGACCAAACAGATCGACTGCAAATGCGAAAAGGTGCGGACCAAGTTCGAACAATAGGTTCCTTGTTTCCTGCAACATCCACAGCCCGTATGGGCCCGAACGCAATGGCGCAAGTGGGAACCGCCAGTTGAATTCGGCGCTATCAACCCGACCCAATGCACCTGACCGGATGGCGTTTTTTAAACGTGCATAGGACGGTACGCCCAAAAAGTTGTGGCATACGGCCGCCTTGCAACCCGTTGAAGCCGCAGTCTCTTCGACAGCTAAGCAATCGGCTTGCGACAGGGCGAACGGTTTCTCCACCATGACGTGAAGGCCCGCTTCCAGACACTGCTGTGCAAGGTTCGAATGAATATGCGGCGGGGTTAGGATGTGAACAGCGTCGCACACTCCAGCCGCTGCCATTTCCTCGATCGAATTGAAGGCTTCGAGCCCATAGGTGCTGGCGAAATCCGACGCTGCGGCAGGTGAGACATCGCAGATTGCCGTCAACTCAACACCTTTGGTCGCGCGAAGCGCGTTGGCGTGCCAGGTTGCGATGTATCCGGCGCCTATAAGGCCGACTCGAACAGGTTTTTGAGACATGGTGCAATCACTAATGGTTATTTATACTCGATGATTTTCATAGGGGCAGCCCTCTGGCGCCGCCAAAAATAAGTCAGCATACCGATCACATTGGGCAGCTTGGACAGGGTCAGGAAAAAGGCTTGCTTAGCGGCCGAGGCCTTTTGCAGTCCATTGTTCATCAATCCTTGTGTCGTCCGCAAATATGACAGGACATATACAAGCAACGCAGCAAGCGTAAACCAAGACGTCAAGAACAACCCAATTACAGCGACGATTGGTAGAGCGGCCCCATAGAACCAGACCCGTTTGCGCTCGCGTGTAAAATAGTCCGGGTGCAGCGCGCCGACTTGGGCGAACCCATGCCCCGTACGAACCGCACGCCGCCACCATTGAGAAAATCTCGTCATATCTGCGTCATGAAGGGTCATCTTCAGCGGTAGACGTTCGATTTTCCAACCGGCTTTTCGGATCCTTACACACAGCTCATCATCTTCTGCTGCGATGACTGTGTCATCGAACCCTCCGACACTCTCGAATGCTTTGGTACGAACCATCATGTCACCACCACAAGTCAGGATCTCACCTGCCGGCCGGTGCCACTCAAAGTCGCACATCGCGTTGTAGACACTAGCGTCCGGGTAGATCTCGGACCGCCATCCAGTGATGATGCCAAGTGACTCGTCTTTGGCGAGTGCTTCAGCCGCAGACGTTATCCAACCCGCTACGATCGCGCAGTCGCCATCGATGAATTGGACATAGTCAAAGGGTTGACCCATGGACCTCAGGGCATCATATCCCGCGTTGCGCGCCCTTGCTGCTGTAAATGGTTTCGACAAATCCAACTCTACGACATGGGCCCCGGCCAAGCGCGCCTCCTCGACGCTGTTGTCGGATGAGTTTGAATCCACGTAGACCACCGCGTCCACGTCTTCGGGTATCGACGCAAGACAGCGTACCAGTCTTTCGCCTTCGTTTCGACCAATCAGAACCAATCCGATTTTGCCGGTCGCGGTGTCACTTTGTACCATGCAGCCCCCGGTCGGTCGCTTCGGATGAATTGATCAGATGTGCCAGACGACCGGCTTCGGTCTGCTGGTTGAAATCTGCTACAACCTTGTCCCTGCCCGCTTTACCCATATTCTCTCTCAGCTGTGGGTCGGACAACAAATCGCGCAATCGCGCTGTAAGTTCATCCACATTACCGGGTGGAACGAGAAAACCGCTCACTCCATCCTCGACCAGTTCTGATATCCCACCTACCCGCGTAGCGAGCACCGGCAAGCCGCTGGCCATCGCCTCCATCAGCGTCACGGGTACGCCTTCAGCAAAGCTTGGAAGCACCAAAACATCTGCTTCAGCGAGCGTCTTCGCCACCTCGTCCTGTGATTTGTACCCCGCGAACTCAACAATTGGGCCAAGTCCCATCTTTTGAGCGCGTTCTTCAAGATCGGGACGTTCTGGGCCATCGCCGATCATCGTCACCCGAACCCCTGGGATATCGCTTTTCAATCGCGCGAGGGCGGATAGTAGAACCGGTACACCTTTGACACCCGCCAGACGCCCCACGAACACCAGATGCGGGGCGGTCGAATTTCGGGTCGTTTCAGCCTGATATTTTTTCGGATCAACGCCGCAGTGAATGATATTTAGTTTGTCCCAATGTTCCTGATCCGAAAAGATCATGCATTGGCTACGACAAAAGTCGCTAATACAGGCAACAAAACGGGCCTCGGCGATCTTTGCGTCGATGCGCCAGTGTTTCGGTTCAAAGAAAATGTCCGGTCCGTGGATCGTGAAACTGAAAGGTATGCCACTGATTTTGCTCGTCAACATGGCGACGGTACATGTTGCCGTCGCAATATGGTTGTGCAGATGACGGACATTCCGCTGCGTCAGATGATCCGCCAAAACCGCGGCCTCGGCAAAGTAGATCAACTGATAAACCAAACCTTTCAACCCCGCCGGTCGCGTCGCCATCGCCAATCGGAGAGCCCCAAAGTATCGCCCGGGTGACCGTGCCAATGCCTGCAGATGACACCGTAACAGGCGGATCGGAGATATCGCCGCCGCAAGAACATAGAACGTGTTTTTGTACTCGCTACGCTGTTCCGGGCCAACGTGATGTTCCGATCCGGTCTTGCGGATCGAACAGGTTTCAACCTTAGTCCCCTGTGTGCGCAATGCCATGATCTCACGCTGAATGAACGTGTCGGTCGCGCGGGGATATTCGCCCGTCAAATACGCGATTGGGTCCTGTACGCTTGTTGAACTCATGGCTGACTGCTTCTTTCCTGCATCATCGCCACTGACATCACCTGTGCAAAAGGTGGCCAGGGCGGAATATCCAGCCGCGCGTGCAAACGAGTGTTATCGTACTTGATAGGCTTCATTCTCGCGTGCAAAGTGGCTGGCACCAACAAACCCGGAAGTCTTCGGCCCAACCAAGGAATTCTTTGCAGTACTCTGCCGAGCGCCGAAAAAACGCGCCAGTTGATCTTCCACACAATTCTTGGCCATCCACCTTGCCGCAGGGCCGCCAGATATGCAGCGCGATCTGGCCGGTCGTCATCGACCACATTAACAACTTCGACGCCAGTGGCTTTGGTTGTCGCCGCCAGAATCAAAGCATTTGCAGTGTGCTCGACATAGCTGACAGGAAGCTCTCCGCGCTGCTCAAACTGCACGAGAATCGGACCTATTGGATGGCCAAGATGACCATTCCACAACCGACCCGCCCCAAAGATAGCCCCTGGTCGAATGATCCACAGTTCGAATCCCATTTTCTCGGCTGCGGCTCGCGCGCGACGCTCTTGGTCGAGTTTCGCCCGACAATACGCATCGCGAAGACTAGGCGTACGTTCCAACAGACTGTCCTCGGTCAGAGTTTCCCCCTCTTCAAGCGCCTGACCGTCATATACCGACATCGAACTGACCAGTACCACCCGAGGAGCCGTCCGATCTTGTGGCATTGCTGTCAATACTGTTTCAGTCGTCTCCACCGTTTCACGAAATTGACGGTCAGCGTCTCCGGACACTATCGCCGCAGCGTGAATAATCGCGTCGACTTCGGAACATAGTTTCGTCAAACGGCGTTTTGCATCGGCCGCGGTCAGGTCCAAACCGACGACCGTGATACCGGAATCGTCCGTCCAGGCTGAAGGGGTCGAATTTGGATCACGGACAATAGCGACCACATCATGCCCACTATCTCGTGCGGACGCGACCACATGACGGCCGACAAATCCACCCGCGCCCGTAACCAATATTTTCATATTTGCCATGATGTTATCACCAACCAAGTGCTCGCATGGCGAAACCGTCTTGAACGCGTCTGTAACTGCACTTCACTTATAAACCTTACAAAAAACAACTTCAGGGATCAGAAAATTTTGAATCTTTGTCCTTTCTGCGAAATCTGCGTGAGTAGTCTATACAAGTTCGAGAATCCCTCTAGTCAAATTCCGCGTTCTGCGACGGAAAGGGAAGTCCTGCCCTGCACCTTTTCTCGACCTAGTTCTATTCGGTCAACTGCCTCGCACCATGCTGCATGCAGATAGCGCAATGCTAATCCACAAAAGAAACTTCATCATTTTTTTGCTCTAAATCGAGCCACTAACCTAAAGACAATCTGAAGATCGTGTCGCAGCTTTCATATTCCGCACATCCGCAAAGCGCGTGGGTATTTTGTTTAACCAAAGGGGCGATCTAAACTAAAATCAACGTGGGAAACAGTGGATTGTCATTTATGGTGCTCTACACCTATTGTTCTATCAAATCTTCGTTCTGCCCTGCCAGCTTGACGCGTGCGTCATCCGTTAGTTGTTGATTTAAAAGGTACCCTTGAGATGAAGACATTCGCATCATCGAGCTTTCGCCCCAGACAAATCCGAACACTTGTCATGGCGGCAATTGCGATCATCAGTTTGTTCGGCGCCATTAACTCTGCACGCGCCAACACTGAGCTGAGGACCTATATCTTTGGTCACAGCCTGATAAACAACAACTCAGGGCCATCGGCGGTCCCTTACTGGCTGACTTTGCTGGCGCGTGCCGACAAAAAGCGCTTCAACTACGCTGGGCAATACGGCTTCATGTGGGAACACAGCAAATATTTGCCGCCAGTGGCACAGTGGCAATTCGAAGGCGCACCCAGCTTCTGGAACCACGATTTGCAGAGCTTTAGCGCAGCCAATTTCAATTCGGTATTGCTAACGCCCGCCAATTTCATCCAGTGGCAGGCCCCTACGATCGTGGACACCGGAGCAAGCAACTCTCCGGTCGGATACACTCTGGAGGTCATAGACTGGGTCACCGCGCAAGAACCTGGCGTCGACATCTACATTTATGAAAATTGGCCCGACATGTCGGTCTACCTTCAAGATAATCAGTTTCCACCAACACAAGCCGAGTTCGATGAATACAATGCCTACACTCTGGGCGCGTTCCAAGACTGGTGGGGCGACTATGAAAAAGCTCTGTCCAGCGCGCGACCGGGCGTGAATATCAAGTCGATCCCTGTGGGGCCAACCATCGCTAAGATGTTGACCGAAACATCTTTGCTATCTGGTATTCCGGTGACGGATCTCTATTACGACGACGCACCGCATGGAACGCCGACCCTGTATTTTCTTGCGAGCCTGATCACCTATGCAGGGCTGTACCAATCGCCACCACCGGCGGATTTTGCAGTTCCACGCTCCATTCATCCGACGGTCAGAAAAAACTACAAGGACATTGTTCGTTGGATTTCCAAGGAACTGCGCGTCAGTTGAGTTTCGACCAACTGGCTCCGGCCTGATCTGGCCCTTCGAAGGCCGCCGAATGTCTGCTCAGCAGTTTCGATGCAACACGCCGTCATTCCCCTGCGGAGAGGCTCGCGTCAGTTATAAGACTGCTACGCCATCTGTTCCGCACCACGAGGAACCAAAAAATTCGTTCCGGTTCGCCGGAAGGCCCCTGCACCCAATACCGAGAAAGTGCCCGCGAAAGCATATATCAAGATCGGCGTTCCCAACAAAATAGCCACAACACCACAGACGGTTCCCAAGATCATTTCCAGCAATACCAGTCCAGCAACCATTGTGCTTCTAGCCCCAAGACAGCCAAGAAACTCTTCTGCGGTCTTAAGATCGGTTAAGATCAGAATTGTGGCGCCAAAAATGTCAAAAAATACGTCACCCCAGGGCGCGCCAAAGAAGCCGGCAAGGCACAGTTGGCGCGTAACTTCGAAGCGCAAAGCAAGAAAGCGTGGAAACTCGGTCAAAAGCCGGGCAATATGCGAGTGAAAGCAGAAGTTCGGTCACGCAAGAATACCGAAATCGACCCAAGGTAGGGATGGAAGAGTCAGAATATGAAGCCTATTTTTGTACTGTTCGTCGCGTTCATTTTCAGCGCCTTTGCACTTTCAGCCGAAGCACAAAACTACCGCATACAGCCCGGAGACACGCTGCGGATCGAGGTGCTTGAAGACCCCAGCCTCAATCGCGAAGTGCTCGTTCGACCAGATGGCAGAATCAACGTTCCGCTGGCTGGTTCTCTCGCAGCAGGTGGTCGCAGCGTCGAACAGGTCAGCGGCGAGTTGAAACAACTTCTGGCGCCTAATTTTGCATCACCGCCCAGTGTGTTCGTGTCCTTGGGTGCGCTCAACGTCCCCATCGCGCCACTGCCGGAAGAAACGATCAACGTGTATGTCATTGGCGAAGCCGGCACACCGGGGCGGCACGAAGCTGTTCGCGGCACCACGTTGTTGCAGTTTTTCGGCGAGATGGGCGGGTTCTCGCGTTTTGCGGCGACAAAACGGATCATGCTGCGCCGGACGGACAGAAGCGGCAAAGAAACCGTGTACAAATTCAACTATGACGCGATGCTTGACGGGACCGGAACCGGTGGTACGACCAAGCTGATTGACGGCGATGTGATCGTCATCCCGCAACGTCGCCTATTCGAATAAATCTGAAAGTGATCGGGCCGTGAACAAAAAGTCTGCCCTGCATGCTGTACTGTTCGGCACTGTGTGCGCAGCATCAAGTGTCAACGAGCGCGCACAAGCGCAGAGTGTTGAACTGGATCCCGGCGGTTTGCAACTAAGCTTTGGTATTGCCCAAAGGTTCGAAAGCGGGCGAAACCTGCAATTGGACGTGCCGGAAGAAGGACATGGAACAATTGCCTCAACGATCCTGTCGTTCGGATTGTCCAGTGAAACACCGATCCAGAGCATCGGCTTGGATGCTATAACTGCGCTTCGGTGGTCGGACCTTCCAGACAGAGGCAGCGAGTTCGATATCGGCGACTCGATCTTCGACTTCGACTATACCCGCGAGGGCGCGAATGCCGGGCTGGCGTTCGACGCTGATTTTTCAAGCTACGACATAGGCTTTCTGCGTTCGTTGACCGTGTTTGTCGATGATGAAGGTGTGATTGACCTGCCGCCGGATTTCGATGACCTGACGGGCGAGGGTACACGAAGAGAATACAACCTATCCTTCCAGATGGACTTTGGGCGCCAGGATCAAGTCGGCTATTTCTTTCGCCTCGAGCGTCAGGACATCAGCTATGTGGATCAAACCAACCCTGATCTTTTTGACCAAGATACCAATCGCGCGACCGTCGGTCTGAGTTTCTTTTTGTCGCCCGTTACAACCGCGAGGATCGAGGCCAGCGCAGAACGGTTTCAGGAAGATGATCTCGACCAAACAGATCGCCGAACAAACGACATTTTGATCGGCGTTTCGCACGAACTATCGCCCCGAAATCGTTTTGATTTAGCGCTCGGCTACGCAGATCTTCACGAACGTCGTTCCGTTTCGCCAGATATTCGACAATCCGGTCCCATCGGGCGCTTTTTGTTCGAACAGGATGTGCCGAACGGGTCACTCACATTTGGCCTGGAATCGGAAATAGACTCGCCAGGGCGCCTTAGCAGAATGCGCGTCGGGTACAGTAGAGAAATTGCGGACGGCAGTTTTTCCGCCAGCTTGGGGGTGGCGAACACAGAGGACGGTTTGACCGAACCGATCGGGTCGCTCAGCTACTCACAGGAGTTCAACGAAAACGAGCTTCGCATATTTTTTGACAGAAATGTCGTTTATGCCGATGAAGACGACTTCAGCGACGAGTACATTCTGAACGTCGGGTATATCTTGGGTTTGGGTCCGTCTTCTCGGCTGGGCTTCGGCGCAACACAGATCTTGACGAATGACGTCACTGTCGACCCGCGCATAGACCGTACTGAGTTGAATGCTGTGTACAGCTATGAACTTGAATCTCAATGGGTCATCAACACCGGTCTTAACTATCGCGTTCGTGACGAGCAGGGTGTGGGTAAGGCAACGAGCCCTCTTGTGTTCTTTTCAATCGGACGCGAGTTCGCGTGGCGACCCTGATCCGCCAGCCAGTTGCCGTCAGCGACCTTTCAAGCAGGGCACAATCACGCAGCCGATGAGTCGCAGTAAGACAGGTGATCGATACTCTAAAGGCTTGCCGGAAACATGGCACAGGAAGGTGGCCTCAAAGGACAAACAATCTATGGCCCCATCTGCGATTGTGTCGGAAAATGTTACAGTTCAGAACGGCAAATGGAACTTTCTATCCGACTCGCTTACTGAACCTTAGTCTTTACCGGGTGCAGTACTCTAAAATGACAAAAAAGTGGTCAAACGTCATCTGTTTCACAGATTGCCGACTGCAAGAATGGTATCAGTGTAAATAGCACATGGAAGCCAACGTGGACTTCGGAAAGATAAACATAGCCGGATGAGCGACAAGCAATTTCGGAGGAGTAGCATATATAAAAGGAGAGCGGAGAAAGCGGATAAGGTGGTTTCACAGACAAATGGAACCAAAGGGACACTCAGGAAGCGACTGGGCGAGTTTATTAGTAGATGAGTACGCAAATTGACGTTTAACCCCACCCCAAAGCCTAGCGAGGTGAATTCGGATACATCGCTGGACATCTACTCTGCTTGCTTTGGGCTGGCAGAGCGGCCTTTTTCGCTTTTGCCGGATCCGGATTTCATCTTTTGGTCGCAAGCCCACTTGCAGGCCTATACTATGCTGGAATACGGAATTTTAACCCGAGCGCCGATCACATTGATCACGGGCGAAGTTGGGGCAGGCAAAACAACTCTTTTGCATCAGTTTTTGAAATCCGTAGGTGATGACGTTAAAATTGGACTGATCTCGAACGCACATGGCGACAGGGGTGAGCTGCTGCGATGGGTCCTGATGGCTCTGGGCCAGCCCGCACCGACCAACGCGACCTATGTTGACCTATTTGCCGCGTTCCAGACGCACCTGATCGAGGAATATGCCCAAGGGCACCGAGTCATACTCATTTTCGACGAAGCGCAGAACCTCAGTTCCGAGTCGCTTGAAGAGCTTCGTATGTTCACGAACATAAACGCCAACAAAGACGAGTTGTTGCAGTTGGTGCTGGTGGGGCAACCTGAGTTGCAGGACATTATTCGCCGCCCGGAAATGCGGCAGTTTGCGCAGCGCGTCGCATCCAGTTTTCATCTGCGTGCGATGGATAGAAAAACCGTGAGAAGATACATTGCCCACAGATTGGACGTTGCGGGCGCAGCGCGCAATTTCTTTAGCCCGGCCGCGACCGACCTTATCTACGAAAAGACCGGTGGCGTTCCTCGACTTGTCAATCAGCTCTGCGATCTTGCCATGGTTTATGCCTCTGTGCGCGGAGGAAAGAGCGTTTCAAGGCATACTGTCGAATTGGTTCTGGATGACGGTGCCTTTTTCGCGGCGAGTTTGCCAGATCAAGCGGATGGTGCATCGATATGATGGATGAATTGCGATTTTATCTCTCACTTGTCTTTAGGCGGTTGCCCTATCTTCTTCTTATTGTCGTGACCTGTACGATAGGTGGTGTCATCTATGCGCTTTCGCTGACCCCAATTTACAAAGCGCAGTCCGTTCTGGTAGTGGAACCTCCGCAGATACCTGGTGAGCTTGCGTCAACAACGGTCCAGGCCAGCGTGGTCGAAATCCTCGAAGTCATTCAGCAGCGTTTGATGACCCGAGCCAATCTTCTGGATTTGTCCAGCCGCTTCGGTGTTCACGACGACAAGCCGGAACTGACCACCGACGAGAAAATCCAGGATATGCGGGAACGGATCGAGATCGACCTGCCAGTTGACACGCGTAACAGGGCCTCCTTCGTTTCGGTGTCATTTGCCGCACCAACTGGTGAAATATCAGCTCTGGTTACCAACGAAATCGTTGAACAGATATTGCAGGAAAACGTGGCAATGCGCACCGGCGTGGCCGCTCAAACTCTGGACTTCTTCGTACAGGAAGTCGCGCGCCTGGACAAAGAACTGGCAGAACAAGGCGGAAGAATTCTGGAATTCAAGGAAGCGAACAGCGATGCGCTGCCTGACAGCTTGGACTACCGCCGAAACCGTCAGTCCTCGTTACAGGAACGGATTTTGCAACTGGATCGGGAATTGTCCGGGTTGCGCGATCGGCGTGCTCGACTGGTGGAGATCTACGAGAGGACTGGCCGGTCGGATTTGGCTGGTGAGAGTCTGACGCCGGAACAGCGTCGATTGCGGCAGTTGCAGGACGAGCGCGCCTCGGCCCTGGTCATTTATTCCCCGGATCATCCCCGAATTAAATCGCTGGACGGCCAGATCGCAGCGATGGAGGCCGCCAATATCAAACTAGGCCTGGGAACCGAGACCGCACCAAACTTCACCGCATTCGACCTGCAAATTTCAGACATAGACGGTCAGATTTCGTTCATCGAAGAGCAAAAAACAGTTATCAACGGCGAATTGGATCAGCTGGCGCTTTCGATTGAGGCGACGCCGACCAACGCAATCGCCCTTGGAACCTTGGAGCGCGACTACGATAACCTTCGTCTTCAATACGGTCAGGCGACCGCAAGTCTTGCCGAAGCCCGAACAGGAGATCAGATTGAGTCTCAGGCGCGTGGTCAACGGATCACCGTGTCGGAGCAAGCTGTCGTGCCCGACAGCCCTGCTGAGTCAAGCCGCAAGAAGATCGCGGCTGCCGGCATGGCCGCTGGACTGGCGCTTGCGGGCGGTTTGTTTGTACTGCTGGAACTTATCAACGGTACCCTTCGCCGACCCGCAGACCTTACAAACCGTTTGGGCGCGGCACCCTTTGCCACTATTCCATACATCCCGAATACGGGTGATGTGATCGCGCGCAGAGGATTGGTGCTTGCAAGCTTGCTGATCCCCATCGCCGGGGTGGCGATTGGGTTATACGTGATCCACCAATTTTATTTGCCCCTTGACCTGTTTATCGAGAAAGTCGCCGAAAGATTAGGCGCATCTGGGCTGCTTGACAGGTTCAATTTAGGATAACAGGAACGAGATATGGAACGCATTCAGTCTGCTATCCAAAAGGCCCGCGAAGCACGGCAGCAACCCGATGGCTCGGCGAAAACAAAGCCAGCGCCAACCCCAGCCCTCGCGTTTGAGAACCGCTCAGGTGATGCGGTTGATACGCCAGCCCCGGAAGCCCAGCACTGGGCAGCGCTGGAAAAAGTTGAGATCAACCACAAACGGCTCAAACGGGCACGTGTCTTTTCTGATCAGGTCAGCGACATGGCGGCACCGTTTGATGCGTTGCGCACCCGCATGCTGCATCAAATGAACTCGAACAATTGGCGGCGTGTCGCCATTACATCACCCGGGTCCGCTTGCGGAAAAACCACCCTGTGTCTCAACCTTGCGTTCAGCTTTGCCCGTCAACGCAATATGCGGTCTCTGGTTGTTGACTTGGATATGCGTCGCCCTTCTATCGCAAAAACCCTTAACGTCGGTGGGACACACCAGTTTGCCAGAGCATTGGAGGGGCAAGCTGCCCCCGAAGACCACATCGTCTGCCTTGAGGATAAGCTGGCATTTGCAATCAACGATCAACCGGTTCAGAGCCCTGCTGAGCTATTGCAGGATAAGGATGCCGCGCACGTCATCGATGAGATTGAAGAAAGGTACAAGCCCGACGTGATGCTGTTTGACACGCCTCCTATGTTGGCGTGCGATGACACTTACGCATTCCTCGATCAGATCGACTGTGTGCTTCTTGTCGCTGGCGCCGAAAGCTCAACGGCCGAGGAATTGGAGAAATGCAAACGTGACATCGAAGCACGCTGTAATCTGATGGGTGTGATTTTGAACAAGTGTCGCTATTTGGATAGATCTGATAACTACGGGTATTAAGTCCGATATCGTTATTCGAATGGTTGCGAGGCGTGGCCGCCCAACGCGAGTTGTTCTGCGCTCTCTGTTACATCAAATTGCGATGCGGCATTCCTCTGAAGATACCATTCGATCGCGTTGTCGAAATCTGCTCCGTAAGGGAAATCGGTTCAGCGAGAAAAACGAACTTGCAACGCCTGCAAGGTCAACTTTGGTAGTATCAGGATACAACGCGCATAGCGCGCGGCGAGCCTGCCAGGATTGCTCAACATCCGCCAAAGCCATTCCAACGCCAGCTTTCTGACCCATGGTGGTGCGCGACGCTGGCTTCCTGCGATGAAATCAAGCCCGGCGCCAATTGAAACAAAGCCGCACTCGGGTGCGAGTTCCAGACCGCGGGCAGCAAGGATCTCTTGCTTTGGCGCTCCCAAAGCCAGAAAGCACAGCTTTGCGCCAGACTTTTCTATATCCTTCAGATATGCTTCGATTTCGGGACCCATTGGGTCCAAGCCGTATGGTGGGGCGATTTTGCAAACGACATTCAGCCCAGCATTTGTGCTTGCCAAGCGGTCAGCGGCCCGATCCAAAGTTTCTTCGGTCGCGCCCAGCAATGCGATCGAAACGCCGTGCTGTGCGGCCAGGCTCGATATCGGCGCGATTAATTCGGAACCTGGCATCAATTCAATTGGGCGCCCAGCCAGCCGTGACAACCAAACGATCGGATTGCCGTCAGCAACAACGTGGCTCTGTGCGCTATATGCGTCTCGAAAGCTTGATAGATGACGCATTTTCACAATGTGATCCAGATTTAGGGTCGCAAGGGCAAACCCCTGTCTTTTTTCCCAGCAATCTAGGATTTTCTCGAACAGCCCGGTCTTTGTCGGACAATTGATCAAAGCAATGAATTCGGGCTCTGACGGCTTTTGAGTTTTTGTCATATCAATTTGCAACTTATTGAGCGATTTCGCTGAACGGGGCCTTATCCATTGTGATGACCCAGTCGCTGCAAGATGTCTATGTTCGAGTGCTGAGCTTTCCAATGACAATTTCTGGCAACCCCTAACCTTAGAGCTTCGGGTTCGCCCGATGAGTTCGTATTGCAGGTAGCTAAATTTATCGATTCGAATGGCGCCGTTTTTACCGTCGTTCAGGTGTTCCGTTGATTTCGAAGAATTCAAGACAAATCTGAAACGATTCCCCGTAACAGGATGAAACAACTCGGCCGCGTTAAACCAAAAGATGAGCGACCTGCCCAAGATTCGCCAAATTTCAACGCGCTAAGCGCTATTTCGGCGGAATTTCGGGGGCTTTCGGCAATGTCTTGCCTGCTTACCCATCGCCAGATTTATCAGGTTGCTGCCGTTAAAGACCGTCACTATCCACAGAAACAGGGATGGTTAAATTAGTTTTTGGTTGAGTAAATGGAAACGATTGTTCGCGTATAAGGCATTGCGGACATTCATAAATGGGCCAAAACTAAGCGACGGGCAGTATGTTAAATCTAGTCGAATACAATACCTGCGAAAGCAGGACAATTGACGCTTGCACCCACTCATTCAGCGCGGAGATGTCAAAGTTCCGCCATAGACGGGTCTTTATGTCCGAGTCTCGCCGCACTTATGCCTTTCTACGCCACTAGTACTTTTTCAGCCACCACAACAATCGGAGCCTTACCGGGCTTTTGTTACCGACACCAAGGAACACGTCATGAGCAGCATTGACACTCGGAATTATGGGATTCCGACAGAAGGATTAGGCTTCGTTGCCCAGTACTTCATTCTGCCGAATTGGGTTTCCAGCCTCAATGAAATCGATTTTGGCGCGACACCGGACGCCGTCGAGGTTGTCGAAGAACTCAATATCGAAACGTCTTACGACCCGTTTTGGGAGAATGGCGTTCGCGATTCCTTCGCCGCCCTGTACTCCGGCAATCTGAATGTGACGACACCCGGTTCCTACACGTTCTACCTGACGTCGGACGACGGATCGGCCCTCTATATTGATGGCGAGCCAGTCATCAACAATGACGGCAACCACGCAAGCACGCTGATTGCGGCGACACTTGACCTGACGGCGGGCTCACATGAAATCGAAATCCGGTATTTCGAAAGCGGCGGCGCTCAGACGCTCAAGCTGGAGTGGAACGGTCCTGACACGGACGGTGAAACGCGCCTGCTGAGTTCGGATGTCGTCGAATACGGAACCCAAGACGTTTCGGAGACCGCTGAAGAGGCTGCAGATGCGCCGGTGAATGCCGATGCTGCAGAAACGAACGATGTCGCCGATGCGAATCCCGGTCTGCAAGCCAGATTTTTCCGAATTGAAAGAGGCACCGAGAGCCTGGATGAGATTGACTTTGACGCGACACCGATCGCCGAAGACACCCTGACCGAAATTGCTTATGAAAGAAGCAAGGATGCGTGGTGGGCAGACGGTCCACGCAATCGCTTTGCCGCTGAAATTACCGGTCAGTTGGTTGTCGAAACCGCGGGCACCTACACGATCTATCTGACGTCCGACGATGGATCCGAGCTGTATATCGATGGCGAATTGGTCATTGATAATGACGGTCGCCACGCGACGAGGCTGCTGACGACCACGTTGGAATTGTCCGAAGGCGCACATGACATAGAGCTGCGCTACTTCGAGAACCGCGGTGCACAAACGCTTATGCTCGAGTGGGAGGGTCCTGATTCTGACGGTGTACGTGAGTATATCAGCGGTGACAGCCTAGCACATTCTGTTCCTGGCTCCGACGACAGTGACACGGACACTGGCGACGACACCGATCACGGGGACCATGACGACACCGACACAGGTGATGGAACCGATCAGGGCGACGACGGTGACACAGACACCGGCGACGACACCGATCACGGGGACCATGACGACACCGACACAGGTGATGGAACCGATCAGGGCGACGACGGTGACACAGACACCGGCGATGACACCGATCACGGGGACCACGACGACACCGACACAGGTGATGGAACCGATCAGGGCGACGACGGTGACACAGACACCGGCGATGACGCCGATCACGGGGACCACGACGACACCGACACAGGTGATGGAACCGATCATGGGGATGGATCCGATGATCAAACGGCCCCGCGTATTGGGCTTATGGCGCAGTTCTTCGTGTTGTCGCATGATGCAATGAGCCTGAGCGAAATCGACTTTGATGCGACTCCGGACGCTGTTGGCGTTGTCTCGGAATTCGATACCGAAGTGTCGTATGATCCGTTCTGGGAAAACGGTGCGACTGATGGGTTTGCCGCACGCTACACAGGCAAATTGAACGTTCAGAACGCTGGCACTTATACAATCTATCTGACATCAGACGATGGCTCGGCGCTTTACCTGAACGGCGAAAGGGTTATCGACAACGATGGCGCACACGCCAGTACGGTGGTTCCTGTTACCCTTGAGTTGGATGAAGGGGAACATGACCTTGAACTTCGGTACTTTGAATTGTGGGGCGCACAGACGCTGAAGCTGGAATGGAGCGGGCCAGACACAAATGGTGCGACACAGCTTATCAATGGCGAGAGTTTGACTCACACGTCACCAGACAGCGGTGACGGTACCGATCACGGTGATCACGACGACACCGACACTGGTGATGATACCGATCACGGCGATCATGACGACACAGACACCGGTGATGATACCGATCACGGTGATCATGATGACACAGACACCGGTGATGATACCGATCACGGTGATCATGATGACACAGACACCGGTGATGATACCGATCACGGTGATCATGACGACACCGATAACGGTGATGATACCGATCACGGTGATCATGACGACACCGATAACGGTGATGATACCGATCACGGTGATCATGACGACACCGATACCGGTGATGATACAGACCATGGAGACCACGGTGGCCACGGTGGAAACGACGATGTGGACCATGGCGGACCCAATATCCCGGGCACCATTCCCGAACCGACCAGCCCTGCAGAGATTGAGGCGTTTGTCGCAGCCGTGATGGCTGAGCCAAATGCGCATGCTCATGGCGGTAACGCGGGCATGGCAACCGAGCATGCGCAATTGCTTGACCTAGTTCCGCGTTCCGAGGCAACCCATGTTGCAGTATCTGATGGGGACTGGTTTGATCCGGCCACATGGTACGAAGGCCGCATCCCCGATGCAGGCGCCAATGTCCTGATTCCAAAGAATATTGCTGTTAACTACAATGGTGAAAGCGACGCGTCGCTGTTCAGTGTTCGCGTTGACGGCGGGTTGTCCTTTGCCACTGATATCGATACCAGAATGGTCGTTGATACATTGGTGGTGGATACATCGGGACGGTTGGAAATCGGTACCGCCGAAAACCCGATCGAAGCCAACGTAAATGTTGATATCGTCATCGCGAATAATGGCGATATCGACGTCGGCTGGGACCCGTCTCTGCTGTCACGCGGTGTCATTTCTCACGGCCAGGTTGAAATCCACGGCGCGGAAAAAACCGCTTTCCTGAAGGTCGCCGAGGCACCGATGACGGGCGATACGTCGATGACCCTCCAGGAAATCCCTGAAGGCTGGCAGGTTGGCGACAAACTTGTCCTCACCGGCACTCACAAAACCGGTCACTCCAGCACGGGGTTGGGTTACGTTGAAAGTGAAGACGAAGAGGTGATCATCACTGCTATCAACGGCAATCAGATCACATTTGATCGCGCGCTGGAGCATGACCACGACACGCCACGCGACGACCTTTTTGCTTATGTCGCGAACATGTCGCGGAACATCACCATCCGCAGCGAAGACGGCGACGCAACTGAGACGCATCATCGTGGGCATGTGATGTTCATGCACAATGACGACGTCGATGTTCGCTATGCTGCGTTTGAAGACCTGGGTCGGACTGACAAATCCACTCCGGCTGCGCTCAGCACTGCGGATCTGGACGTTGTACGCCCCGACAGCAATGTGCAAGGTCGCTATTCGTTCCACTTCCACCGGACCGGGACTGAGGACCAATCAAACCCGGCTATGGCCGTCGGAAACACCGTTGACGGGTCTCCGGGTTGGGGCTTTGTCCACCATTCGAGCAACGCAAACTTCTCGGAAAACGTGGCGTTTGACGTATTTGGCGCTGCATTTGTAGCTGAGGCAGGCGACGAGACCGGGACCTGGTTCAGAAACATGGCGATCCGCGCCGAAGGTACCGGCTGGGGCGATTTTGAAGTCAAGAATGCTCCGAATGTTAACGGGCAGGATACCGGGCACACCGGTGATGGGTTCTTCTTCGCCGGACGTTTGGTGGAGGCGGCTGAGAACGTTGCTGCCAACACCAATAATGGTTTCGTCTGGATGCATCGCAACAACAAAGCGGATCCGCTGGTTGAAAATCTGGATCACCCGGAAATCCGGTACGGCTCAGATACCATTGCGAACAACCACGCGCCCATTCAAGGTTTCCGCGACAACGAAGCCTTCGGCACCAACACCGGGATTACGGTCATCAAAAACGTGCCGGATCAGCAAACGCACGAATTGCGTTCTGTCTTTGACGGGTTCTTGAACTGGGAAACAGCAATTGGTGCAAGCATCCACTATACCGCGCACTACACGCTGGTTGACTTTGACCTTATCCATGAACGTGGACGCTTTGGCGATGTAGACCATGTTGGGATCAGGCTGGGTGACAACACCTACGACATGGTCATAAATGGTCTGCGCGCTGAAGGGTTCGACGTGGGCATTGAAACTCCGGCCAACTTCCTTCCGGTCCCAGGAAGCGAAGTGCGCAATGTGTTTATCGATTATGAATCGATCAACAACGGCGTGGACTTCGTCGGCTTTGATCCCAACCTGCATCAGCTTCTGACCTCTGACGATCTGACACCGGGGCGCCTGGAATTCATCCACAACGGCGACCTAAGCTTGGCGCCGGGAGAGAGCTTCAGCTTCGACGGAATCAAGACGGATTCGATCGGAACCTATGAGCGCGCCTTTACCCAGGATCCTCTGCGGCTCAACTTCGATCAGCACATCGTCCACATCATCGCCGAAGAGGGATACTATAAAACACCGGACGGTCAAAATGTCGTCCTGATTGATGACTTCCTCGTGGATCGGGCAACCGGTGAAGTTCAGAAGATTACGCATGTTGTCACGCTCGAGATGACGGATGCGCAGCTTGCGAACTACTGGGCGCTCAACGACCGTACAGATGGTGCAACATACAATGGCATCATTGATTTGAACGGAAGTGCGCCTTTCGCTCGAAATGACAGCGTCACGACCGACACCAACCAGGAAGTGCTCATTAATGTCCTCGCCAATGACACGGACTTCGACGATGATGTTCTCTCGGTGAACGGATTCACGGATCCGGACAACGGTGATGTGTACCAGCAGGAAGACGGGCGGTTGCTCTACCAGCCGAACGTGGACTTTGAAGGTACCGACAGCTTTACCTATTGGGTATCGGACGAAAACGGTGAACTTTCCGAAGCAACCGTAGTTGTCGAAGTCTGGGACATGTAAAACAAACGAGGCGGCCCAACCATTCGGCCGCCTCAACCACCCGGCGGCATATGCTGAACGTATTTGGTACGAGGATCGCATACTGCTGCAACGACATTCAATAAGCATCCTGCCGATCTTCAGACTCGCAATTGCTTGCGCCTAGCTCGCGGAACTTGCGCACAGGCAGAGATTGAGCGGCATCAGATACGCTGCACCCAGACTCAGGGCGGTTGATCGACGATCCAACCAATCTTGACGACTCTCCCTAAAGTAGAAATTTTTTGCCGCTCAAATCGTTTCGACTCTGTGCGATTGCGAAATGGCATGGCCCGGCGATCTTGCATCGATGGAACAGCGCACAAACTTCCCACTTTCCGCGCAGCCCAAAATACACGCGCCACAACAGCTCCAATCTGTCCAGGCGTCACCGCGAAGGCGAAATCTAGAGTTGTTTGTTGCGCCCCTTTGACGCGCACAATTCCGCCCAAGCTCAGCAACAAATTGCCAATAATTTCCATCGTTTTGCGGTTGTTGTGACCGTAACCATCCTTGTTGGGTATTCAACTTTTGGGCGTTTTGTGATAACAAGCGATATCGAAAAAGGCGCAGCAGGAAACTGAGGATAATTCGGTGATAGGCGCGATCTTACTGGGCATCATAGCAGGGATGTTTTCCGGCGTTGTCGTTGCGATGCTTGGGTATGGCTTATCGTTTGCTGTATTGAGTTACGTCGTGGTCGGGATCGTCGTTACAATTGTTTTTCCCTTTTTGCGAAAGTCTGCCGCAAAGCAAGAAACAAACCAAGGCAATAAAGCCAGGGCATCACTTTAGTCGCGCCGGTCAGCAAAGAAATCAACTTTCGGAACTCCTTCCACGCAAAAGATCTTTGGCGCCCGACGAACAGCCGTTCAAAAAACGATGGACTGTCACGCATGCGCTGAGCTGAGCATCGCGCGCCTGCATTTGTCAATTTGAGTCCTAGTGACCAAACAGTCGCTCAAACTTTGCTCCGGAATTATACTGAGTTTGCGAGCAGACTACGAACCGATTTCGGCAAACTCAGCGACTGCGCCGTAGCAAGGATTGCGAACGAAACCTTGCAGCCCCTGCGATCCGTGTTACCTCTTGCTCCATGGTCGATATCTTCCTGCGCACTTTACCTTTTTTTGCGATCATCGGCCTGGGATACGGTGCCGGGCGCAGTGGCTTCTTCACCGAACAGGCGACGGCATACTTAACGAAGTTTGTGTTTTTCTTTGCCCTATCGGCGATGCTGTTCCGCTTTGCCGCGACGCTGCCTTTTGACGAGATCTTCAACGGCAGGCTTGTTCTGGGTTATCTTTTGGGTACGCTCACCGTCTATGCTCTTGCAACTTTGGGTGCGTGGATGCGGGGGCTGGACATCCCGACCGCTGCCATCGAGGCGCAATGCGCAGCGATCGGAAACGTCGGATTTCTGGGGCTGCCTATGCTGGCGCTGCTGTTCACGCAGGCCGCAATCGGCCCCGTGATGCTGATTCTGGCTGTCGATCTTGTCGTGTTTTCGTCCTTGATCGTCATATTGATAAATGGTGGCCGCGATGGACGGCTGACTGTGAACACTTTCAGACTGATTGGCTTTGGCCTGATAAAAAACCCAATGATCGTGTCCATTTCTGGAGGATTGATCTGGTCAGCGCTGAACATCTCCATGCCTGACCCGTTCAACGACTTCCTGACAATTCTGGGCGGTGCGGCGACTCCGGGCGCGCTATTTGCCATCGGCGCATCGCTGGCCAGCAAGTCTGCCGAACGCGTGCAGATCGCCGCATGGCTGAGTTTCTGCAAACTTGTGATACATCCCCTTTGCATCGCAATTGTTCTGATCTGGCTCATTCCAGTCGAAACCTTTCCAGCCTCGGTCGCGATTGCCGCAGCCGCTCTGCCGGTTGCGGGAAATGTCTATATGCTGGCGGCGCATTATAATGTCGCCCCGCATCGCGCGTCAGCGGCAATCCTGCTCTCAACGATGGCCAGCATCCTGACCTTGCCATTTGTCATTGACTGGGTCGGGGGGCTTTGACCCGAAGGGGGCGAAAAATACATCGGTTATGATGCAACGGGCTTTACGCTCGCAATCAGGATCGTTAGCGATTGTGCAAACCCAATGTAAGGAAAGTGTCTGATGGAAACCGTTTCGGAAAATGCCTGTTTTGACGGAGTGCAGGGCGTGTACCGCCATGCCTCCTCGGCGTGCCTTTGCGACATGACCTTTGGTCTGTTCCTTCCCGCCGAAGCCAAGGATGGCCCAGTTCCGGTCCTGTGGTACTTGTCGGGCCTGACCTGCACGCACGAAAACGCAATGACCAAGGCCGGTGCACAGGCCTGGGCGGCGGAACAGGGCATTGCTGTTGTCTTTCCCGACACCTCGCCACGCGGCGAAGGCGTGGCGGATCATGACGACTATGATCTTGGACAGGGTGCGGGATTTTATGTGAATGCGACAGAAACGCCCTGGGCGCCGCATTTCAACATGTGGGATTACGTGGCCGAGGAGCTTCCGGCGCTGCTGGCAGAGAATTTCGCCGTTGACATGGACCGTCAGGCGATCACAGGTCATTCGATGGGCGGCCACGGCGCGCTAACATTGGCGATGAACCTGCCAGGCCGGTTCCGTTCGGTTTCAGCCTTTGCGCCGATTTCGAACCCAACGGGTGCGGATTGGGGTCGCAAGCAATTGGCAGCCTATCTTGGCACAGACGAGACGGCATGGGCCAAGCACGATTCGGCGCATTTGATGAAGGAGAAGGGTTTCGATGGACCGGTCCTGATTGACACCGGTGCCAACGACCAGTTCATCGACCTTCTGCGGCCGGAAGCGCTGGCACAGGCCATCGCGGAACGCCGCCAGCAAGCCACATTCCGGCTGCAACCGGGCTATGACCACTCGTATTTCTTCGTGTCCACCTTCATGGAAGACCACATTACCTTCCACGCCGAGGCGATTTACGGGGACTGAGGTATGAGCAAATTTGACTATGACCTGATCATCATCGGCTCGGGCCCATCGGGGCGCGCCGCAGCGATCCAGGCAGGCAAGCTGAAAAGGCGGGTCCTGGTGGTCGACCGCAAGGACCGGTTGGGCGGGGTATCCGTGCATACCGGCACGATCCCGTCCAAAACGCTGAGAGAAACCGTTCTGAACCTGTCCGGATGGCGCGAGCGCAGCTTTTACGGACGGTCCTATCGCGTCAAAGATCAGATCCGCGCCGAAGACCTGAAAGCGCGCCTGCACATGACGCTGGATCACGAAGTTGACGTGTTGGAGCATCAGTTCAACCGCAACCACGTAGAAACGCTGAACGGTCTTGCCCGGTTCGTGGGCCCGCATGAGGTTGAAATCGCAACTGACGCCGGCGAAACCACGCGCCTGACGGCTGCAAAGTTTCTGATCGCAACCGGCACCAAGACCTATCGTCCGGATTACGTCCCCTTCAACGGTAAAACCATCGTCGACGGTGACGACTTTCTGGAAATGGCGGAAATCCCCCGATCCCTGTGTGTGATCGGCGCAGGGGTCATCGGCGTTGAATATGCCACAATGTTCTCGGCACTGGATGTTCGCGTGACCCTGATCGAACCTCGCGATACGTTTCTCGACTTTATCGACAGCCGCTTGATCCACGATTTCACCCATCAGATCCGAGAGAACGGTGTTGATCTGAGGCTGGGTTCTGCGGTCGAAAAAATCGAAGATGCTGGCGGCCATGTTGAGGTCACGCTGGAAAACGGACGACATGTCCGCGCCGAAATGCTGCTGTTCGCAGCGGGCCGCATGGGGGCGACCTCGGCGCTTAATCTGGATGCGGTCGGGCTGACCACCGACCACCGCAACCGGATTGAGGTCGATCGCAAGACCTACCAAACCGAAGTGCCGCATATCTATGCGACCGGTGACGTGATCGGGCATCCGTCGCTGGCCTCGACCTCGCTGCAACAGGGTCGCGTGGCGGCGTGCCATGCGCTGGAAACGCCCACGCTGCCCGAAAGCCCATGGTATCCCTATGGCATCTATTCGGTCCCCGAAATCTCCACCTGCGGTATGTCCGAGGAGGAGCTGCAGGAACGCGGGATCCCCTATGAGGTCGGCGTGGCGCGGTTTCGCGAAACCTCACGCGGGCATATCATGGGGCTTGAGCACGGGATGCTGAAGATGCTGTTCTCGCTCAAGACCCGCAGGGTTCTGGGCGTGCAGATCGTCGGCGAGGGTGCGACCGAGTTGATCCACATTGCGCAGGCGGTCCTGAACCTGAAGGGCACGGTAGACTATTTCGTGCAGAACACGTTCAATTACCCAACGCTGGCAGAGGCTTACAAGATCGCAGGGCTGGACGCATTCAACCGGATGCCGATACCGGACGAGTTCAAGGTGCGAAAGAAACCCGCAGAAGCGCCCAAGTCAAAGGCAAAGAGCGCGTGACAACGCTGTTCGTCGATGGCGACGCCTGCCCGGTCAAGGCCGAGGCCGAAAGGGTCGCAACCCGCCACAAGGTGCGGATGGCGCTTGTGTCGAATGGTGGGCTACGCCCGTCGAACAACCCCTTGGTACAGGTCATTATCGTATCCGAGGGGGCGGATGAGGCCGACAAGTGGATCGCTGAAAGATGCGGTCCAAAGGATGTGGTGATTACATCCGATATCCCGCTTGCAGCCAAATGTGTGGAAGCTGGGGCGCGGGTGTTGCGCCCAAATGGCGAGGTATTTACCGCCGCCAATATCGGACAGCAACTGGCCATGCGCGACTTGATGGCCGACCTGCGTGCGGCCAATCCCTTAGGTTCTGGCGGTGGCGGCAAACCCTTTGGCAAGGCCGACAGATCCCGGTTTCTGGATTCACTTGAACGCGAGCTTCGCGCTGCACTTAGGGCCTAGGGCTCCCGCCCGTCCCGGTCGCATCAAAGATGCGCCCGATCCGGTTGGGCCAGGCAGCGCTTCGCGCTGCGGGTTCGAGCTTGCAACCGGCGGCAGAGATTGGTTTTTTTGCCCTATCAGGAACTCGGACACAGGATCGTATCATGACTATTGAAGCTGTTGTTTTTGACATCGGAAACGTTCTGATCGAATGGCAGCCCGAGCGTCACTATGATCGCGTTATCGGTGAAGAGCGCCGACGAGCGATGTTCGCAGAGGTCGATCTGCACGGCATGAATGATCTGGTCGATCAAGGACATCACTTTACAGATACGATCTATGAATGGGCCGAAAAATACCCGAAGTGGCGTAATGAAATCCGCATGTGGCATGACGATTGGATCGAATTGGCAGCACCTGAAATCCCGCACTCGGTTCGCTTGTTGAAAGCGCTGCGCGCGAACGGAGTGCCGGTTTTTGCTCTGTCCAATTTCGGGGTTCAGAACTTCGAATACGCCACCACCGTCTATCCATTCCTGAACGAGTTCGACCGGCAATATGTGTCCGGGCGCATGAAGGCCGTCAAACCTCATCCACCGATCTATCAGATGGTCGAGACTGATTGCGGGCTGGACCCGTCAGCCCTTCTTTTTGCCGATGATCGGCTTGAAAATATCGAAACGGCCCGATCCCGGGGCTGGCAGACCCATCACTTTGACGAGCCGCAAGGTTGGGCTGATCGGCTTGTGTCAGAGGGCTTGCTGCTGCCGGAACAAGCGATCTAGGTCACGCCGCGACCGAAGATGGCGCCCGGTTTTCTCGGATCGGAAGATGCACGATGGCGCTGAACGCTCCGATGGCGACACCGATCCACCAGACCGTTGTGTAGTCGCCATATTGATCGTACATGCGCCCGCCGAGCCAAACGCCCAAAAAGCTGCCGATCTGATGGCTGAGGAAAATGATGCCGTACAGCGTACCCATGTAGCGCAGGCCATAGAGATGCGCGACCAAACCAGATGTCAGCGGCACGGTGGCCAGCCAAAGCGAGCCCATCACCAGAGAGAACGCGATGACCGACAAAGGAGTGATCGGGAATATAATGAACAATGCGGCCGCCAGTGTTCGTCCCGTATAAACACCCGCCAGCAGGTATTTTTTGGGAAAGCGGCTTCCGGCCCACCCGGCCAACAGCGTGCCGCCAATATTGGCCAGCCCGATCAGGGAAATCGACACCGCCCCTAGCGCCGAAGTCGTCGTGATCCCGATGGAATGCAGCACCCCGCCGGGTTGAATTGGCCCACACATTTCGGTCACGAAGGCAGGGAAATGGGCGGTGACAAAACCCAGCTGATAACCGCAACTGAAAAAGCCAAGAAAGATCAAGGCATAGGATGGGTCGCGCAGTGCTTTGCCCAGAATCTGCCCCATGCTCTCTTGTAGTTCGGCTTTGCTTGCGACCTGCGGTGCTCGCATAAATGGCAAGGTCATGATCAACGCCAGAATGGCGATGGCAAATACGATGAACACCTGTTGCCAGGGCAGGAAACTCAGCAACCATTCGGCCGTGGGCGCACCAAGCACCTGCCCGAAACTGCCAGCCGCAGTTACAATGGCCAGTGACATCGAGCGATTTTCGTCCGAGGAGGCGCGACCGACAACCGCCAGAACCACACCAAACCCGGTTCCCGCAATGCCAAAACCGACCAGCCAGGCGTACATCTGATGACCAAACGGCGTCACCGACCACGCGGACAGGACCATTCCGGCTGCGTAAGTAAGCGCGCCCAGCACGATTGCGCGCCGGTCGCCGACTTTTTCAGCGATGGCAGCAAAGATTGGTTGGCCGATGCCCCAGGCCAGGTTCTGGATTGCAATGGCCATGGAAAAATCTGTCCGCAGCCAGCCGAACTCGTCCGCAATGGGGATCTGGAACACACCAAATGAGGCCCGCACCGCAAAGCTGACGGTGATGATGATGCACCCGACGATCAAGATCGGGTTCAGCAGACGTGCGGATTGTTGCATTGGGTCCTCAGCGCATTGGCAAAAAAGGACGTTAGCGGGATTTTGCACCCGGTCAATTCACGAGTTTTGACCTGCTGGATAAGCAAAATTGATGCGCGCGCCAAATGCTTGCTTTTCAACATGCAAACTGGGCGCTATGGCTCTGATATGAAGGATCTGACTTCGCTTTATGAGGCGCGCATCGCCGATGGTTCGCTGACCCGGGACACGGCGCAAGAAGCCGTCCTGCCCCATTTCGACCGTATCAGCGCAGCACTGGCGGCGCCTGTCAAACGCGGGCTTTTCCGAAAGGCTCCACCGCCGCCAAAAGGCTTGTACCTGTGGGGCGGCGTTGGTCGCGGCAAGTCGATGCTGATGGACATGTTCGTTGATACACTGGGGGATATTCCTGCGCGGCGTGTCCACTTTCACGCATTCATGCAGGAAATTCACTCGGGCCTGCACAAGGCGCGCGAAGACGGCGTCGAAGACGCCTTGGCCCCAGTCGCCGAGAAGGTGGTGAAATCTGTTCGGGTTCTGGCCTTTGACGAAATGCAGATCACCGACATCACCGATGCGATGATCGTTGGTCGCCTGTTCGACCTGCTGCACGCGGGGGGTGTCGTGGTGATTACGACCTCGAACCGGCACCCGGATGATCTGTATAAGGACGGGCTGAACCGACAGTTGTTTCTGCCCTTCATCCAGCACATCAAAGATCAACTGCAAGTGTGGGAGATGGTTTCGCCCACCGATTATCGGCAGAACCGACTGGAAGGCTCGCCGGTCTATTTTTCGCCAATCGGCCCCGAGGCACGGGCCAAGATCCGCGCCGTTTGGGATGACCTGTCCGGTGGTCCTGCCGAGCCTTTGGCGCTGCAGGTCAAAGGGCGCGAGGTCGCCCTGCCCGCCTTCCGCAACGGTGTGGCGCGCGCATCGTTTTATGATCTGTGCGGGCGCATGTTGGGCCCGGGGGATTACCTGGCTGTTGCCGAAGCCCTTAAGGTGCTGGTGTTGGAGGATATTCCACAGCTGTCGCGCAACAACTTCAACGAGGCCAAGCGGTTCGTCACCCTAATCGATGCACTCTACGAAGCGAAGGTCAGGCTGATCTGTTCAGCGGCAGCCGAGCCCGAAATGTTGTATGTCGAAGGCGAAGGCACGTTCGAGTTCGAACGCACTGCCTCACGTCTGCGGGAAATGCAGGACAAGGATTGGGGAAAGTAAAGCGCGGCACCTCGTAAGAGATCTGCAAGGGAGATACTCAGCCGTTTTTGCGCAGAACATTCCCCGCCAGATAGAGCGAGCCACAGATCAGAACACGCGCCTGCGGATCCGTTTCGATGATCTCATGCAGCGCGTCAGACACGCTGGTGGCCGTCTTTGCCGGCAAATCGACCTGTGCCGCAGCAGCGGCGGTGTCGTCGGCGGGCAAAGTGTTCATCTCTCCGGGTATCGAAACGGCGGTCAGGCTGTCCGCCTGATTTGCAAGTGGCGCAAGATAACCGGTCACATCCTTGGTATTGAGCATCCCGCAGATCATGTGCGTCGGTTTCTTAGGCAATGTCGCCAGTACATCCGCAATCGCGTGACCAGCGGCAGCGTTGTGGCCGCCATCCAACCAAAGCTCGGCCTGAGGGGCTTGCGTTACAAGCGGTCCGGTTTTCAGCCGCTGCATCCGAGCGGGCCATTCGGCCTTGGTGACCGCGGTCTCGTAGGCGTCTTCACCCAAATCCAGATGGCGCAAGACAGCCAGCGCCGCCCCCGCGTTCACGATCTGATGCGCGCCAAGCAGGTTCGGCAATGGCAGATCGCGCAGGCCAGTTTCGTCCTGATAGACAAGGCGACCGTTTTCCTTGTGGACGTGCCAATGCTGACCGTGCACCAGTAGCGGCGCACCCAGACGCGCGGCGGTGTATTCGATGACCTCCAGCGCTTCGTCTTCTTGCGGGCCAACAATGCAGGGTACACCGGGCTTGATGATCCCAGCCTTTTCCGCCGCGATCTTGCCCAGCGTGTCGCCCAGAAACTGCTCATGATCGATCGAGACCGGTGTGATCACTGTCGCGACCGGCTGTTCAATGACATTGGTGGCGTCCAAACGCCCGCCCAGACCAACCTCAAGCAGCGTAAAGTCGGCGCGCGCCCTCGCGAAAGCCAGCAGTGCTGCGCAAGTCGTAATCTCAAAATAGGTGATGTTCTCACCACCATTGGCAGCGTAGCACTCGTCCAGAACCGCAGACAAAGCAGGCTCGGAAATCAGCTCGCCTGCAAGGCGGATACGCTCGTGGAACCGAGCCAGATGCGGCGAGGTATAAGCGTGGGCCGTCAACCCGGCCCCTTCTAGCCCCGCACGGATCATCGCCTGAGTCGATCCCTTGCCATTGGTCCCGGCAATGTGGATCACGGGTGGCAGCTTGGTCTGCGGATTGTCCAGCGCAGCCAACAGGCGCCACACACGATCCAGCGTCAGATCGATGATTTTCGGGTGCAGCGCCATCATCCGGTCAAGGATGACGTCCGAATTCGCGGTTGTCATTTCTTGTCCGCGCCCTTAGCGGGTGTCGGTTCCTCTTCCGGTTCGGGCGCAGGCAAATCGCCTTTGACGGCGGGGGGCTGATTCATCAGCATGCGTGTGATGGTAATCAGCTCTTCGCGCATCTCGGTCCGCTTGGTGACACGGTCCAGCATGCCGTGGTCCAGAAGATACTCGGCGCGCTGGAACCCTTCGGGCAATTTTTCACGAATGGTCTGCTCGATCACCCGTGGTCCGGCGAAACAGATCAGCGCATTAGGCTCTGAGATATGAACATCGCCCAACATTGCGTAGGACGCAGTCACGCCACCGGTCGTAGGATGGGTCAGCACGACGATGTAAGGCAAGTTGGCCTCTTTCAGCATCTCGACCGCAACAGTGGTCCGGGGCATCTGCATCAGGCTCAGGATACCTTCCTGCATACGCGCGCCACCGGCCGCAGAAAATAGGATCAACGGGCGTTTGAGTTTTACCGCCTCTTGCGCGGCGGCAATGATGGCGTTGCCGACATACATGCCCATCGAGCCACCCATGAACGAAAAATCCTGCGCGGCGGCCACGATCGGCGTGCGTCCGATTTCACCCGTGGCAACAAGCATTGCTTCTTTTTCGCCGGTCTTCTTCTGTGCCGCCTTCATGCGGTCAGGGTATTTCTTCTGATCGCGGAAATGCAGCGGGTCATCATTGGGGGCGGGAACCGCTACCTCGGTAAAGATACCGCCGTCAAACAAGTGGCCAAACCGGTCGCGCGGCGTGATTGCCATGTGATGGCCGCATTGCGTACAAACGTTCTGGTTCTCGGCAAGTTCGCGGTGAAACAGCATCGTTCCGCATTCATCGCATTTGTGCCAAAGGTTTTCCGGCACTTCCCGGCGCGAGAAGATCGAATTGATCCGAGGGCGGACGTAGTTTGTGATCCAGTTCATGTCGGAACCTTGCTGATGCGATGTTGACGTCAAATAAGACGCCCGCGCAGGAAATGCAATCAGCGCCTGAGTGCAAGCCGTGCTGATAACCACGCGACGATCATCAATCCAAAATCCACATAGAGCCACTGTCGGAGCAATCCGTTGTCGGTCGCGTCAAATGGAACGTGATACAACGCCAAACCACCCAGCATGTCCGGCAGCGAAAACAACAACAAGGCCGAGGCATTGTTGCAGAAATGCAGGGCAATGGCGGGGCCCAGTGTACCTGACCGTGCGGTCAGGTCTGCGGTCAACACCCCAAAAACCCCAGCCCAGATCACAACCAGCATCGTGTTTTCGCCCGATGCGCCGGGATCATAGTGGCCGGCGGCGAAAAGCACCGCAGGCACGCCCATCCAGATCACCGGTGCACGGAACCGGGCAGCAAGGCTTTGCTGCAGGAAGCCGCGAAACAGAATCTCTTCGGCGCTGGTCTGAATCAGAACGGCACCAACGGACAACGGCAAAAGCAAAAGCCATTTCGACAGGGGCAGATTCGGAACCAAAGGTTCGCCCATGCCATAAGGCGGCAGAACAAGCACGACCGCAGCAAGAACGACCAGAACCCGAAACACGCGCCAGAACTGCCGCAGCGCCAACGCAGGCGCGCCGATTACAGAGATCAACGCCCGGTGCTGAAACTGCCTGGCTGCCAGGGCCACACCGACTATCGCAAACACAAAACTGGCCAGAATGACCAGTAATGCCGTTGGGGTTGAACCTTGCAACAATGACTCGGCCCAATTCGGACCAGCGGTACTCGCAACAATGGCAAACAGGGCCGCATTCGACAACGTGACTACAAGACCGATGACGCACAGCCCCACCAGCAACCGCCACAGTTCGGGATAGTCCCGCACAGGCTTGACCAACAGCTCATGGCTGGAATAGGTCGCGCGCTGCATCCTATCCGGCATGGTTTGTCTCGGGCTCGTCGCCCAACGGCAGATTGGACAACCGCACCCGCTCTCCCAATGTTGTCAGGTAGCCCGCCACAGTTTCCAGCAATTGCATCGCGACGATTGCGTCGCTTTCCACAACCGCTCTGAGCTCCTCAGCCCCGATCCGCAGGAAGGTACAGTGCTGCGTTGCAACCAGATCGATTTGTCGTGGTTCGCCGGTAATCACCGCCAAATCCCCGATCAGGCGACCCGGCTCGATCGTGCTCAGAGGCCGGCGCTCGCCATCTTCGGTCTCCCAGTACAGATTGGCTTCTCCCGAGATGCAAAGATAGGCCGCGTCCGGGGCCTGACCGCGGGCAAAGATTGTCTGCCCCTTGGCAGCTTCGTACCATTGCGCGGAAAACGCCAACAGACGCTGGTTTCGTCCATCAAGCCTCGAGAACAGTTCTGTCGAGGAGATGATCTTGAGCTTACGACTCAGGTCATCGGACAGGTCGTCTTCGTCCTCGACCCTGGTCCGAGACACGCCGTCGATGCGGCCCTCCTTGATTTCGACAAACAGATCATAGGCTTCCGGATGGGCGAAATGATCCTCCATGAAGATCATGATGGATTGAGGCAGCAACTCGCGCAGTTTCAGCCGCGTCCGCAGACGGCTTTCGGTATCGTGGCTGGCCAGCGCCTTGTCGAGGATCAACACATCGGGACGCTTGATCCCCGCCCGCGAGAAAGAGACCCGTTCCTGAAAAACCGTTGGCAAGTTGTTTCCACCCAGACCCGCTGGCAAATCGTAGATGATCGCCGCTGCCTGGCGGCGCAAATCGGCTTCGCTCAGGACCTCGGCGACCAGGTTTTCGATCTCGTCCGCCTTGGCACCGGCCATGAGCGATACGCGCCCATAGAGCGCGTTTTCCAGCGCGGTCAGGCGTGGCAGATAGACATCCGGCGCGAGCGGAACAAACATACCGTCCATCGTATTGCGCAACTGTTCGGCCTGGTTTTGACGAATGGACAGGATCTTTTCTTTGTACTCTTCGGGAAAACTGGGACCGATCTGTTCGGCAGTCAGCATGAAGGGCACGGTCAGCAGCAGCGTCCGCTCCTGAAGGCTGATCTCATCATCGCCCTTGGCCCGTCTGCGGTCCTCGATATCCAGCAAACGGTGATACATGTCCTTGGACAAGCCCAGCCTCAGAAACAGCGGGTGGTCAGTTCCGTCGCGGCCGAAGGTCTGGTTCAGGGTATCCAGCACCGCCTCGGCGATCGCAAGCGCATCATCGTCCAACCCGTGCGCTGTCAGCACTGACAAAAAGCGTCCGTCCGCTGCAAGCGACTCGGCCGAGATTTCCTTCTTAGGGGCGGAAAACAGAAGGTTACCACCCAACGGGACAGCCGGATTGAACCGGTCGGGCTCGAACCGATAGACGTATTGGTCCAATCCGGATTCCTTGAGCCGTTCTGCGATTTTGCCACGCAGATCGACGATTTCCTGCGCCAGCTCAGGGTGCAGTTCGGGGTCGAACTGGGACCGCAATGTGCGCCGGAACATGAACTCGTCAATGCCCATCGCTTCGACCAGCTGGAACCACCAGTTGCGGATCTCTTCGATGTCATCCAAACCGGCCAGTGCCGGATCGATCCATTCATCGCTCAGCGAGTCGGGCGGATTGCCTGCGCGCACGGCCTCGATCTGACGGCGGGATGGCAGTTTCAATGCATCGCTCTCATGCTGCGGATGGGTGCGCAAAGGCATCAGCAGGTTGTCACCCAAAGTGCCGTCGAACAGGTAAGGCCGCGAATGAGCATAGCCGATCCGCGCCGCGATGACCTTCTGGTGCAACTCGTTCAGCCTGTGCCCGGCCATGACGACGTCGCCCTGAACCGGCAGAACCTCGCGCGTCAACAATTGCGCCAACGCTGTGCGTTCCGCTGCATGGGTCGCCTTGATCGCCACGCGTGCGCCCTGAGGGATGATCAGGTCGATATCTTCGAGGATGGTCTTCCCGTCATCATCCCGCACGGTGACATTGCGCAGTTCGATGTCCCCGGTCAGATGTGGGATGGTTTCCGGTTCACCCTCGAACAGTTCTTCTGGGATCATGCCGGATGGTGCGAAGCGTTCGGTCACGATCTCCCACCGAAGCGACATGTCCTGAACCTGATTGTAGTAGGTCAACAGATCCTTCCAAGGACCGCTCAGGTCCTTGTAGGCACCCAATGCCGCCACCAGGGCGCCCACGGTTACCTCACCCGTGATCGCAAGGTAGCCACCGACCGAGTAGAACAGAAACGGTGTCATCTGCGTGATCAGGTTGTTGAGGAACTTCATGAAGAATTTCTTGTTGTAGATCTTGAAGCGGATCTCGAACAAGGTTCCCAAACGGTGGCTGAATTGGGCCAACCGATAACGCCAGCCGCCATTGGTGCGCAGATCGCTGATACCTGCCGCACTTTCGCCGATCTCCGAGCTCAAGTGACGGACTTCCTGAATGCGGTCCTTGTTCAACAGGTTGATCTGGCGCTGCAATTTGGGGATCAACCAGGCTTGCAAGGGTATAAGAGCAATGCTTGCCAGACCGAACCAGACGCTTTGCATGAACAGAAATGTCACGATCGTCATCATCTGACCGAACTGAAACACCGGCTGCGCGATGGCGTCGCCCATCAGTCCGCCCATGGGTTCAGCCTCGGATGTGATCATGGACACCAGCTCTCCCTGACTGGTGGCGGCGAAATAGGAATTGGGAAACCGCATCGACCGGCTGATCAGCGTGAACCGTAGGCGGCGCAACATGCGTTCCGCCAGAATTCCCTTCATCGTGTTAATGCGCATCTTCATCAGACCACTGGCGATGACCGTGGCCAGAAACGCGAAACACAAGATCAGCAGGTACTGAATCTGCGTAACCGTGAAGCCGAAGAACGTGACCGTCGCGGTCGGCGCACCAATGGCATCGTTGATGATCTGCTTGGGCAGCTCCAGCGAAGCGTATAGGAACGGAAACGACAGAACCGTAAGCACCAGCAGCACAAGCTGCTGCTTTTTCGAGTATTTCCAGATGAATGAAAATAGGGTGCGTTCCATGCCCCTGCCCTGTCTTGTTAATGAGTGTTTTTCGGAAACGATGAAAACGCCGCGCCCTGCGGTCGCCGAAGGTACGTGGCCCCCTCACCTAATGCAAGAATGCGCGAATACAAGCCAGGTGAAGCGCCATTATGGTTCGAGATATCAAAAAATTCATCACCCTTGGATTATGGGTATCTTTATTCTCTCCCCCGATTTTGACTAAAGAGGGATAGGAATTGGGAACCGAAGCTATGGGCAGAATTCTGGACCGCCATATTCATCGCCGCGTTCTTTCGCGGTGGCTGCGCGCCGAGCAAGATGCCGATCATGCCCCGCTTGCTGACCTGCGCCAGCGACGGGATGAGGCGCGGCAGCTTAGGGCGCGCCTGGACCGTCTGATTCAGAAAGCCGACGGGCGACTGGTGCGACCTTTGATCGGGTCGACCCGTTTCTCAACGCCGCTGGGTGCCGACTGGTCCTGGCGCCCGGACCTCTGGCGCGAGCCGCTGCACCGCGCAGGTCTGGCCTCGGCCCCACGCAAGGCGAAATTGGACAGTCAGGTCACCCTATTTCATGATTGCCCGCTGGCCGAGATCGCAATGCGCCAGATGCGCAATCGCCGCGACAGGGATCTTGCGCCGTTTTCGCTGGCCATCGAAACCTTTGGCTTTGACGGTTCGTTCCTGTCCCTGTCCGTCGAACTGCCTTCGACAGTCGCCAGAGGGCTGACCCGCCAGCATCTGATGCGACTGGATTGCCTGTTGGAAAGCGAGCGGTCGATCAGGATTTTCGCCCGCTTGAACGTTCAGCACGGCCCCAATACCGAAGAGGTGTTGCGCGAACTTGATACCAGCGCGTCACAAGTATCGGTGGATTTCGACCTGGCACATTTGACACTGAACGAGCGGCGGATAGAAAAGCTGTGGCTGGATCTGATCCTGGAAGACCCGGCTATGAACAAACTGGTGCTGCGTGATCTGACCCTATGCCGCCATCACCGGGCCGATCTTTGAGGGACTCCGAATTGACAGAGATCACCCTGACCCCCACCCGGTTTGAAAACGCCTTATGGGAAGCACACATTGCAGCGGATACGGAACCTCGGGTCGAAGCGGTCTATTTGGGCGCGGCGCTCCCGGATGTTGCGCTGATCCAAAATGCCGAGGGGTGGACCCTCCGTGTGCCGGTTCCCAACGCCGCCTTGTCGGATGGTGTTCACTGCATCGTCATCTACAACCAGGATACAAAGGAAAAGCTGGGCGATTTCACCATCATCGCCGGTGAGCCCGCCGCGGCGGATCTGCGAGCCGAGATTGGATTGCTGCGCGCCGAGCTAGACATGCTGAAACGCGCCTTCCGTCGGATGAACACGCCCGAAGACTGACGACTCGGCACTTCTTCGCGGGGCTGCAAAGCCAGTTTTTTCTATCAATTTCACCGGTTGCGTGCATCATTGGGGCATTCCAGACAAACCGGGTGGCTCCATGAACCGCAATAGTATCCTCAAGGTCATTGCCCTGATGGTGACGGGGTTTGGCATAGGTATCGATTTCACCGGCGCGCTGATGCTGGTTCCCGCCATCGAAAACAGCTTTGATTCAGACATCACCAGCACCCAATGGGTTCTGAACATCTATGCGCTGTTTTTTGCGATGACCATGGTAGCCGGAGGGCGCCTGGGTGACATGTATGGCCATCGCAAAGTGATGATCATCGGGCTGGCGATATTCTTGTTCGCCTCGGTTCTGTGCCTTGTTTCACCCGGGTTGGACTATCTGATCGGTGCGCGCGCGTTGCAGGGCATTGGCGCGGGCTGCGTCTGGCCCTGCACGCTGGCGTTCGGGGCAACGAAAGTTTCAAAACCGGAACATCGCGCGCTGGTCATGGGACTGATTCTTGCAGGCGTAACCACAGGCAACGTCTTTGGCCCCCTGATCAGTGGGGCGGCGGTCAGTTTTGGCGACTGGAGGCTGTTCTTCCTGGCCAACGTCATATTCTCGAGCGTTTCGATGGTCACCGCGATCATCTTGTTGGAAAAGGAAACCAAACACAAACAAGGCGAGCACATTGACTTTGCCGGTGTCGGCATATTGTCGGTCGCCGTTCTGCTGCTGCTCTACGCGCTGGATGTTGGGGCCGATTGGGGTTGGACATCGGCTCCGCTTCTGTTGCTGTTCGTGGTCAGCGCGGCGCTGTTCGTGCTGTTTCCAAGGATAGAAAAGCGCGTGAAGGAACCGCTGCTACTGCCGCAGCTGATGCAGAACCGAGAGTTTCTGATCACCCTCGGCCTGAACATGTTCAACGTGGCCGCCGCGTTTGTTGGGTTGCTGTATTTCCCACAATACATGCAGAAGGTTCTTGGATGGTCGGTCTTCCAGTCGGCTCTGGGCCTCGCCCCGCTGACCTTGTTGCTGGCGGTCGGATCCATAGTTTCAGGGACGCTCTACAACGACTTCGGCCCCAAGCGGCTGCTGTTTTGGGGATACGTTTGCGCCACAGTAGGTGCCGCAAGTGTCGTTGCTCTTCCTGCAGGGTTCGGGTACTTCCAGATCCTGCCCGGTATGGCAATGATCGGCTTGGGCGCGACGCTGACCGTTGGCCCATCCGGTACCGCTGCCGTCTGTGCGGTCAAGCCAGAACGCGCCGGTCTGGTCGGCGGGCTCAGCTTCATGACACATCTTGTGTACGGGGCCATCGCGGTCGCTTGTGCCACAGCGATCATGTATGTCACCAGCCTTGCCAGTCTGGGCAAATCGCTTGCGGCTGAGGGGATTTCTCTGTCGGACGCAGACCAAAGGACGATCAATGGCGGTACTCTGGATACGCCATCCGCGCAGGCTGTATTGCACAACCTCAGCGCAGCAGAGGCGGAAAAGGTCAGATCAGCCCTCGCGGCAGCTTTTGACAGCGGCATGAACATGGCGTTTGTGTTTGCCACATTCTCGGTCGCTGTCGGAATTGTTCTCGCACTGATGCTGGATGAAAAAAAACTGCATAAAGTTGAAGGGTAGCCGCAAAGTGAAAGGGCCGCGACTGGCGCGGCCCTTTATCGTTTACTGCGACGGACCATTCGGTCGGAACGCCGACAGCCCTTTGAGGATATCGATCGCGTAGGCCAATTGATAATCCTGCTCGCGCAGTTCGGCGGTCGCCTCGGCCTTGGCGCGGTCTTCTTCGATCTGACGGATTTCATCTTCGCTGAGGCTGTCATTGTTCAGGCTGCCCCGCAGATCCGCCTCTGACCGGGTGCGGGCGTTGGATTCCTCTTCCTCTTCGGTCGCGGGTTCCGGGCGCGGTTGTTCGACGATGATATCCGGGCTGACACCCAACGCCTGGATCGACCGGCCAGACGGTGTGTAGTAGCGCGAGGTCGTCAGGCGCATGGCCCCATCGCCGCGCAGTGGCATGACCGTTTGTACTGATCCTTTGCCGAAGCTTTTGGTGCCCACGACGATGGCGCGGTTGTGGTCTTGCAAGGCGCCGGCCACAATTTCAGATGCGGATGCCGACCCGCCATTGATCAGAACAACGATCGGCTTGCCACCGGTCAGATCTCCCACGGTGGCATTGAATCGCTCGCCATCCTCTGGGTTGCGGCCGCGGGTCGAAACGATTTCGCCTTCGTCCAGAAACGCGTCGGACACCTTGATGGCCTGGGTCAGCAACCCGCCCGGATTGTTGCGCAAGTCCAGAACAATGCCGTTGACGTTTTCAAGGCCACCGGCCTCATCGATCTGCTCTTCCAGTCCTTCCTTTAGATTGGGATAGGTCTGATCGTTGAACGTCGTCACCCGCAGCACCACGCTGGTGCCCTCGGTACGCGCGCGTACGGCGGTCAGCTTGATCGTGTCGCGGATGATCGTCACGTCGAACGGCTCCGACTCGCCTTCGCGTACAACGGTTATCACAATTTCTGAACCGACAGGGCCGCGCATCAGGTCAACGGCGGAATCGAGCGTCAGACCAAGGATGCTTTCGCCATCCACATGGGTGATGAAATCACCAGCCTCAATCCCGGCTTCATCCGCTGGTGTGCCATCGATAGGAGAAACGACTTTAACAAAGCCTTCTTCCTGTGTGACTTCGATGCCCAAGCCACCGAACTCGCCACGCGTCTGCACGCGCATCTGTTCGGCATCGTCGGGCGAAAGATAGCTGGAATGCGGGTCAAGCGAGGTCAGCATACCGTCAATCGCGGCCTCGATCAGATCATCTGTCTCGACCTCTTCGACATATTGCGCGCGAATACGTTCAAAGATGTCGCCGAACAGGTCCAGTTGCTGATAAACGTCAGCCTTCCTTTCGGCCTCTTGCGCCAGCAGCGGACCCGCGATCTGAGTGGTTGCTACAATCCCTGCCACAGTACCGGCCAGACCGGCCATCATAAATTTCTTCATACTCGTTTATCCATCCTTGTTTGTCCGGAACCAACTGTCCGGATCAACGGGGCTGTTGTCTTGTCTTACCTCTATATAGAGCGTTTCTGACCGGTCAGTTCCAGTGCCATCACCGCTTGTTGACATAATAGCGCCGATTCCGGGCGTTTCTCCGGGCATAAGCCCGACCGGAGTGCCTGCGGGGATGACCTGACCGGGCTGACCATAGACCTCTTGCAAGCCTGCAAATACAAACAACAACCCCGGTTGCGGTTCCAGAACGACCAGATTGCCAAGATCCAGCAACGGCCCGCGATAACGGATTGTGGCTGCGGTAGGCGACACCACCAGCGCGCGAGGGCGCGTACCCAACACAAGACCTGGACGGGTAACGCCGGCGGCATCCGTCTCGCCCGCGCGATGCAGAATAACGGCCTGGGTCGGTAATTCGACCTGGCCTTTGCGGGCCGATATGTCGGCGTCGGTCTCGGCAATCGCACCACCAGAGATTTCGGACAGACCGCTGGCAAACCCATCCAGCGTTTCGGTTGACGAGATCAGGATCGCCGTCCGCACCGGATCTTCAACAAAGCGGCGCGGAAGATCGGTTCGATCGGCTATGGCATTGCTCAGTTGCGTGCGCGCATCCTGTACTCCGGTCAGCCCTTCGGTCAGCGTATCGGCTGCGTTTTGTTGCAAGATCCGCAGGGTTTGCACTTCGTTCAGATCATTGGCCAGAGATTGCGCACGCGCGTTCAGGCCCGGGGTCACCTCGGACAGCATCATGCCGGTGCGCGCGGCCCCCAGCGGCCCCGAAGGATGCAGCATCAGTACCGGTGGCGCTGTTGTTTCAATGGTCTGGAGAACTCCGAGCAGCTGCGCGACGTCTTCCTCGCGCGCCTGTAACTCAGCGGTCAGCTGCGCCTCGCGCAGCGCAGCGCGCCTCAGGCCATCACGCATCGCAGACAGGCCGGTTTCGTAGGCCTGAATGGTGTCGGTCAAGGCGCGGACGCGGTCGCGCGCGCTGTCTGCTTCGCTTAGGGCGACCGAGGCTTGTTCCAGCAGCGCCGCAGCCTCCAGCGCCGCCTGCGAAGGATCGCTTTGCGCCAACGCGATGCCGGGGCACAGGGACATTGCGAGACAAAGCGCGCGTAACCTCATTTGATCAGGCTTTCTCCGGTCATTTCGGACGGCTTGGGCAAACCCATCAGGTCCAGAACTGTCGGTGCAAGATCTGACAGGCGCCCATCACGCAACGCGGCATCCGCTGGACCGCCAACCAATGCAACCGGAACCGGGTTCAGCGTATGCGCGGTGTGGGGTCCACCAGTCTCAGGATCGACCATAAGTTCGCAATTTCCGTGATCGGCCGTGACAATCATCGCGCCACCAGCCTTTTCGAGCGCTGCAACGACCTGAGCCAGCCCCTGATCCACGGCTTCGCACGCTTTCATGGCCGCCTGAAGATCGCCGGTATGGCCAACCATGTCCGGGTTGGCGTAGTTGGTTACGATCAGGTCATAACCCGCCTCGATCGCCTCGACAAATTTGCGGGTCACTTCCGGGGCAGACATTTCCGGTTGCAGGTCATAGGTCGCGACCTTGGGCGATTTGGGCATATAGCGGTCCTCGCCTTCTTCAGGCGTTTCCTTGCCGCCGTTGAGAAAGAACGTCACATGCGGGTACTTTTCGGTCTCGGCCAGCCGGAACTGTCGCAGCCCCTGCTTGGCGCCCCATTCACCCAAAGTGTTCACGATTTCCCGTTTGGGAAATACCGTCGTCATATATGTGTTGTGGCCGTCCGAGTATTCGACCATGCCCAAAAGCGCGGCAAGCTGCGGACGTGGGCCGGTGTCGAAGTCCGAAAACCCAGGCTCACCAATTGCGCGTAGTATTTCACGCGCCCGATCGGCGCGGAAGTTCAGACAAAAGAAGCCGTCACCGTCCTTTAAGCCATCGAATCCGCTCAGAACTGTCGGGACGATGAATTCATCCGTCTCTGATAGGTTATAGGCTTGATCCACGGCAGGCCGGGCGCTTTGCGCGGCGCGCCCCTGCCCGTTGATCATGGCAGCGTAGGCTTCGGACACGCGTTCCCAACGATTGTCCCGATCCATCGCGAAATAGCGGCCACAAACGGTGACAATGTGGGCGTTGTCCGGAAGGCGTTCCTCAAGAGCGTTAACATAGGTCAATGCCGATTTCGGGGCCACGTCGCGCCCGTCAGTTATCGCATGCAAGGCGACCGGCACCCCCGCATCCGTGATCGCCCTGGCAGCGGCGACAATGTGGTTCAAATGCCCATGTACGCCACCGTCCGAGATCAGCCCCATCAGATGCGCGGTTCCGCCTGTTGCCTTCACTTGGGCAATGAAGGCTTGCAATGCGTCATTTTCGAAAAAAGTACCATCCTCGATTGCCAGATCGATCTGCCCGAGATCCATAGCGACCACCCTACCCGCGCCGATATTGGTATGACCAACTTCGGAATTTCCCATCTGGCCACTGGGCAGGCCCACATCGGGTCCATGAGTGATCAATTTGGCGTGCGGGCTATTCGACATGATCGCGTCAAATGTCGGTGTATTCGCCAGCAAAGGTGCGTTAGCAGTCGTGTCATCTGAAAGCCCCCAACCGTCGAGAATGCACAGGACTACGGGTTTGGGGACGGTCATTGATGCTCTCCGATGGCTGCTCTTGACGTCTCTTCTATCCCCTGCCCGCGCGGGGGTGAACCGCCTTTTGCAATGCGTTAATCAGAATTAACGTACATGGTCTTTGTTGTCGGTGCGACGTCGCGCCCTATGATAGCGCCCTCTTGGGACACAATTCGTGACCGCATTCGGAAAAATCGAATCCGCATCGGCTTGACGCGGGTTAGTCACGCGCGTGTCGGCACCGATGTGTCTGTGTTTGAGTTGTCAAAAGCGGCAGCTTAGCCTTCCATGCGTTGCAGCATCTTTTTCGCACGCTTGCACTGCAACTGATCACGCAAAGGGCTGTCGGGGTCGATATCTTTTTTGCAAACCACGCATTTATCCGCGCCCGAGATCGCATTCAGCCCGCCGCAACTGCCCTTGATCGTCTTGCCCATAAGCATGACTCCCAGCGACATACCAACCATGACGATCAGAAGCAGCCCAAAGGCCAGAATAAAGGTGGTCATCCCGGTTCCTACCTGTCAGTTGGTCCCCAGCGCGTCCTTGAACGCGCTGCTTTGTACGGTGATATAGGCATCGTCGCCACTTGTCACATCCCGCGAGATGAAGAACACGGCAATTTTATGCTGTTCTGCCAGTTCCAGGCCCTTTTCCTGACCCAGCGCCAGCATCGCGGTCGCCCATGCGTCCGCCATCATTGCGTTCTCTGCCAAAACAGTCACCGAGGTCGTACGGTGCGTGATCGGACGCCCGGTCGTTGGATCGATGATATGGGAATAGCGCACACCGTCCTGTTCAAAGAAATTCTTGTAGTCGCCAGAAGTCGCCATGCCCAGATCAGCAACAGGAACGACCATCTGAATGCTCTGCGCGCCAGCCTCGGGTTTTTCGATACCGATACGCCAGCTTTCGCCCTTGTCGTTCTCGCCCTTGGCAACCAGGTCGCCGCCGATCTCAACCATGTAATCTTCAATCCCCTCCGCGCTCAGGGTTTCGGCAACCGCATCAATGCCATAACCTTTGGCGATGGCAGACAGGTTGATCCCAACACCGCCGTCGGATTTCGCCAGGGTTCCTGCCTCTTGGTCCAAGGTCAGCAGACGATCCTGCCCAACAGCATTCAACGCGGTCTGGATTTCGACCTCCGACGGCACCGGATCTTCCGGTTTGCGCGGGCCAAAACCCCATAGTTCGATCAGCGGGCCAAGCGTCACATCAAATGTACCGCCCGACTTTGCGTGAACCTCGTTCGCGGCGGCCAGAACCAGCGCAAATTCCTTGGAAACCGCCACCGGGTCCGTGCTGGCTGAGGCAGAGAATGTCGACACTTCCGAGTTCGGATCCCAGTTTGACATCTTGGCGTTAACGTCAGCCAAAGCCTCTTGCACCGATGCCGCCAGCGCCTCTTCGTCCAGATCGTCCCCGATTGCGGTGATGTTGAACGTCGTGCCCATGGTTTCGCCCGACAGGCGGACCACGTCCGGTTCGTCGCCGAACAGGCAACCGGTCAGGGAAAGCGTCAAAGCCAGGGCTGTCAGGTGGCGCATCTTGAAACCTCGTGCGAGAACTGTGCCCGGCGTATGCCAGCGCCCCCAGTCAGAGTCAAACCGGGCCTAGAGTTTCAGCGGCAAAAACCCCAGCGCCAGCAATCCGAGCGCGGCCGGCACGCCGAATATCCAGGCACGTGTTTTCCAGCCGGGTGCTTGCTGCTTCCAAACCCTCCGGAAATTATGACCGCAAATGACCACACCCAGGAAGATCGCCACAGCCACGGGCGGGGTCAGGTACAGGTGGCTCATGCGATAGAAATTCCCTGCGATGCGGCGCAGTTGCGCCAGATTTCCAATTTGCACCCTATACAGGACTTTCCCCTGCGATAAGGTAGAAGAGACAGCCAATACCCAAGTCTGAGGAGACCGTCCATGGCCCCAAGCTCTTACCAGCCGCCTACACGCGGCGACAAGGCCGATGCCACCACCCGCAGCCAGTCGATCGAGTCGAATTTGTCGCATTCCAATACAACCGTGGCAAAGCTGCTGGAAGGCAAAGGGGACGCCGTGATCGCCGTTCGGCCCAACGACACCATTCATTCGGTCGTCGACATTCTGCGCGACAAACATATCGGCGCGGTTGTGGTGACCGATCAGAACGGCGCTTTGCAAGGCATCCTGTCCGAACGCGATATTGTACGCCGCATGGCGGACACCCCCGGTCAAACCCTGCCGCAATCGGTCGAGGAGCTGATGACCCGCGACGTGCAGACCTGTGCCCCCGAAGACAATCTGAACACGGTTCTTAAAACCATGACCGAAGGCCGGTTCCGCCATATGCCGGTTTTGAGTGGCGGCAATTTGCGCGGGGTCATCACCATCGGCGATGTGGTTCATTTCCGTTTGAAAGAACTGGAATACGAGGCGCTTCGTATGAAGCAGATGATCGTCGGCTAGCGACGCTGCAACTTGTCAGCCTAAAGACGGGTGACGCCGTCGCGAGCGGTGCAAAGAAACCTGACCTGACCGTGTGACACCTCAGCTGCGGTCAGGATATTGGTGGCAAACGCGCCGGTATCCACCGAAATAACTCCGTTCACAACCATTGGTTCGGTCACAATCGTGTGGCCACGGATAACCCACTGCCCATCCTTGCGCTGTCGCTGGGGGAACTGGCGATGGCCCCAAAGGCAAGTCTGTCGGGATTGATTGTCAATGGGCTTGCCCGGATCAAGCGCTGCGTGAACAACGTTGACGTTGCCGTTGGTCCAGACCAGAGGGCGGTCCTGTAGCCAGCTGAGCAGGGTCTCGCCCATCTCGCTGCGCAATCTGTCGGCGATCTTTTCGGCACCGTCTGTCAATACAGCTTCATCGCTTATCCCGAACGACGCCAAGGTTTGCGCCCCTCCATTGCGCAACCACATAGCCGCCGATGGGTGCGGGTCGTCGAGAAACCGTAGAAGCATCTCCTCGTGATTGCCCAACAGACAGATGAATTCGCGATGGCCATCGCTGAGTTCGTGGACCAGGCTAAGCACCTGAGCGCTGTTTTCCCCGCGATCGATATAGTCGCCAACAAAAACAACCGGGCAATTCGTATCCAGTTCCGGCAACAACTGCTCTAACAGATCGAGACGTCCATGCACGTCTCCAATAACGTAAAACCGCGCGTCCGGCGCCAGCGTCGACGGTGCCCAATCGCACTTTGGCGCAAAGAACAGGTTTTTGATCAATCGCATCACCATTGGACATGATCCCTACCCTGCCAACGCTATTGCGGCAATTGCGGATTGCCACCTCTGCCTGCTGCCGGCGACAACGGCATTTACCCGCGTCGGATCACATGTTCATATCCCCGGACATCTTTGCGCGCCCGTATATGTGGCCGTGCGGAACCAGCACTGGAAGGATTGTTTGCCCATGGTGACCAAAGCGCAACTCGAGACCGAGTTGGAAAAGCTTCGAACACGTAATGCCCGGTTGGCGGCAAAGGCCGAAAACACCCCGGCGAACGACAAGGATTCCGATGCATCCGCACCGAACAAAACCGCCGAGGAAATCAAAGCGTTGCTGTCAGAACATGGCATTGATCTGACAAAGGCCGAAGAGGTCGGCGAAAAAGTCGTGGCCGAATTCGGTCGCCTGCAAAAATCATATCCCATCACGACCCTGATCGCGGCGTTTGCGCTGGGCTATATGGTTGGTCGAACACAAAAATAGGAAAATAATCATGAACCGGATCAGCAGGAATTTGACGACGATCTATCGAACCGAGCGGCTGATTACGCGGCGCCGATTGGCGGTTGTGCAGCAACAGACCATCTTGATGGTCTTGGCCGGAATAGCGGCACTGGCTGGGCTGGTTCTGCTAAATGTTGCATTCTTTTTCGCGCTGAAAGCCTGGGTTTCGCCCGCTTATGCGGCCGCGATCTTGGCAGTTGCAAATCTGTTTCTGTCCGGGCTGCTTGTGTTGTTCACCAAAAGTATCAGTGCCGAGGCCGAAATCGCCCCAGCGATCGAGGTTCGCGATATGGCTATCACCGATATCGAGGACGAGCTTGAGGACATGGCGGCGGACGCGAGAGATCTTGTGCAAGCCGTCAAGAATATCGGAGCAAATCCCTTCGGCGCGCTTCCGGCACTTTTGGTGCCGATCCTGTCTGCGCTTCTAAAGGAAAAGCGGGACGAGTAAGTCGGCCCGCCCATAAAAGAAAACCGGCGCCAAAAGCGCCGGTTCCCCAAGCTCTACCCGCCGAAATCGTCGAGCATGATGTCTTCGCGGTCCACGCCCAGATCCAGCAGCATGTTAATGACCGACTGGTTCATGATTGGCGGACCGCACATGTAATATTCGCAATCCTCGGGGGCCGGATGGTTCTTGAGGTATTCGTCGAACAGCACGTTGTGAATGAAGCCTGTATAGCCCTTCCAGTCATCCTCGGGCTGGGCATCCGACAGGGCGACGTGCCAGTCGAAATTATCGAACTCTTTGGCAAGCGTGTCGAAATCCTCGACAAAGAACATCTCTTTCTTTGACCGCGCACCATACCAGAAGCTGATCTTGCGGTCACGGTTCTCAAGGCGCTTGAGCTGGTCGAAGATATGGCTGCGCATCGGAGCCATGCCTGCACCACCGCCGATAAACACCATCTCTTTTTCCGTCTCGCGGGCAAAGAACTCGCCGAACGGACCCGAAATCGTGACCTTGTCGCCTGGCTTGAGGTTGAAGATGTAGGACGACATCTGACCAGCGGGAATACCTTCGGAGCCCGGAGGCGGCGAGGCAACACGGACGTTGAGCATGATCATGCCCTTTTCGTCCGGGTAGTTGGCCATCGAATAGGCACGCTCGATCGGTTCGCTCACCACGGACTTGTACTGCCACAAGTTAAAGCGGTCCCAGTCCTCGCGATATTCCTCTTCAATTTCGAAATCAGTATAGGCCAGCTGGTGCGCAGGCGCTTCGATTTGGATATAGCCACCGGCGCGGAAGTTCACATCCTCACCTTCGGGCAGGTCCAGCGTCAGGGCCTTGATGAAGGTCGCCACGTTCTCGTTCGAGCGAACCGTGCATTCCCATTTCTTGACGCCAAAGACCTCTTCGGGAACTTCGATATTCATGTCCTGCTTGACCGCGACCTGACAGGACAGACGGTCGCCACAAGCAGCTTCGCGTTTGGTAATATGGCTTTCCTCAGTCGGCAGGATCGACCCGCCGCCAGAATGCACACGGACGCGGCATTGGGCACAAGTTCCGCCACCGCCACAAGCTGACGGCACGAACAGTTTCTCTGCGGCCAGCGTCTGCAGCAGCTTACCGCCCGCCGGTACCGATATGGTTTTCTCACCGTTGATTGTGATGTTCACGTCACCGGTCGACACCAATCGCGAGCGCGCGGCCATGATGATGGCCACAAGCGCAATAACGATCAGGGTAAAAAGGACAACGCCCAGGCTAAAAGTTTCCATGCGTCCCTCCTTACAGTTTCACGCCTGAGAAGGACATGAAGGCCATTGCCATCAATCCTGCAGTGATGAAGGTGATACCCAATCCTTGCAGACCGTCGGGAATGTCCGAGTATTTCAGCTTTTCCCGAACACCCGCCATTGCGGTGATCGCCAGCGCCCAGCCGAAACCTGAGGACAGACCGTAGGTTGCCGCCTCGGCAAAGTTATAGTCGCGTTCCACCATGAACAGCGAGCCGCCCAGAATGGCGCAGTTCACCGTGATCAGCGGCAGGAAAATCCCCAGCGCGTTGTAGAGCGGTGGAAAGTACTTATCGAGGATCATTTCCAGGATCTGCACCATCGCCGCGATCACGCCGATATACGAGATCAGGCCAAGGAAGGTCAGGTCCACATCCGGGAACCCGGCCCAGGACAGCGCGCCTGGCTTCAGCAGGTAGTTCAGCAGAAGATTGTTGGTGGGCACTGTGATGGCCTGAACCAGCATCACTGAAATCCCAAGACCCAGCGCTGTCGAAATCTTCTTGGAAACAGCGATGAAGGTACACATCCCCAGAAAGAAGCTGAGTGCGAGGTTTTCGACAAAGATGGCCTTTACGGCCAGTGAGATCAGACCTTCCATCAGTGGGCCTCTACCTGCTGAATTTTGTACTCACGCTCTTCCACCTGGTTCGGCTTCCATGTCCGGAACGCCCAGATGATCAGACCGATGATGAAGAACGCCGAAGGCGGCAGCAGCAGCATGCCATTTGGTACGTACCAGCCACCATTGTTGACTGTTTGCAGAATGGTTACGCCGAACAGCGACCCTGCGCCGAAAAGCTCACGAATGAAACCGACCAGCAGCAGGATCAGGCCATAGCCCATGCCGTTGCCCATACCGTCGATGAAAGACGCTACCGGCGGGTTCTTCATCGCAAACGCCTCGGCCCGGCCCATCACGATGCAGTTGGTGATGATAAGGCCCACGAACACGGACAGAGTTTTCGAAATCTCGAACGCGTAGGCCTTGAGGATCTGGTCCACCAGGATCACCAGCGAAGCGATAATCACCATCTGCACGATGATCCGGATCGAGCCGGGGATCTGGTTGCGCAGGCATGAGATGAAGAAGGATGAGAACGACGTCACGAAGATCACTGCCAGCGCCATCACCATCGACACCTGCAGCGACGAGGTCACCGCGAGCGCTGAACAGATGCCCAGCACCTGAAGTGTAATCGGGTTGTTGTCGACAAGCGGGTCGACCAGCATTTCTTTCTTGGTCTGCGACATCAAATCTCTCCTGCTTGCAGTTTGGCCAGGAACGGAGCATAGCCCGCGTCGCCCATCCAGAACTTCACCAGATTGTCGACACCGACCGAGGTCAGCGTGGCACCAGCCAGCGCGTCGACATAAAAGTCAGGCCCGGCCGCAGGCTGCGATTTCGACACGGTGATCTGTAAGTCACCATTGTCGTCACGCAGCTTTTTGCCGTTCCACAACGCCCTCCAGCGCGGGTTGTCCACTTCGGCCCCAAGGCCCGGCGTTTCACCGTGCTGATAGAATTGCAGGCCGAAGATGTCGTTGCCGTTGTTTTCCAGCGCTATGAAGCCAAAGAGGGTCGACCAAAGGCCGTAGCCGTGCAGCGGCAGTACTACCTTGTCCAAACCACCAGATTCGTCGCGGAGCAGATAGATCACCCGGTATTTGGATTTGCGGCCAATGCCCGCTGGATCATCGTCCAGCGCCACGCTCAACTCGGGATCGCTGGCAGCGGCGATATCATCAAACGTGGCGGCGTCGAACTGATCGTCAACGAACTCACCTGTCGACAACTCAAGCACATGCGGCTCGAACGCGGCGAAGGCTTCGGTCACATCAATGCCAGGCTCGTAGACACCTGCAACCTGCAAAACGTTGACCTGCTTGTCCTTCAGACGGTTGACCTCCTGCACGGGGCGCAGGCTGACAGCAGCTGCGGAAACGACCATCGACGCTACCAGACAGACCGCCACCGCGATGAAGATCGTCTTGCCGACCGAGTCGGGCGATGCCGCCAAAAACTTGGCAATCATGCCCTTGGGTTCTTGAGGTTGCGGATCAGACATGGCGACGCGCCCTCCGTTTGATGTTGGCCTGCACGACGAAATAGTCGATCAGCGGTGCAAAGACGTTGCCGAACAGGATGGCCAGCATCATGCCTTCGGGGAAGGCCGGGTTGATCACACGGATCATCACAACCATGACACCGATCAGCGCACCATAGATATAGCGGCCAAGATTGGTGTGGCTGGCAGATACCGGCTCGGTCACCATGAAGGCCAGACCAAAGGCGTAACCGCCGATGACAACATGCCAGTACCACGGCATCGCAAACATCGGATTGGTGTCCGATCCGATCAGGTTTAACAATAGGGTAAAGCCAATCGTGCCGGCCAGACATCCAACGATCAGGCGGTAGTTGGCGATCCGCGTCATCAGCAAAAAGGCCAGGCCGATCATGATGGCCAGCGTCGAGGTCTCGCCAAAACTGCCCTGAATAGTGCCGAAGAAGGCGTTCCACCAGGTGATCCCATCGGTGGCCAGCGCCTCATATCCCTTTGAGGCGGAAACCGATAACGCAGTTGCGCCCGAAAACCCGTCGACCGGGGTCCAGACAGTGTCGCCCGACATGTTCGCCGGATAGGCAAAGTACAGGAAGGCACGCCCGACAAGCGCGGGATTGAGGAAGTTCTTACCGGTGCCGCCAAAAACCTCTTTGCCGATGACCACACCGAAGATGATGCCCAATGCCACCTGCCAAAGCGGTGCCGAAGCGGGCATGATCAGGGTGTAAAGCATTGACGTAACAAGGAAACCTTCGTTCACTTCGTGACCACGCACGGTCGCGAAAATGACCTCGAAAATACCACCGGCAACCAGCGTCACGATGTAGATCGGTAGGAAATACATCAGCCCGTGCATGACGCATGCAAAGATACTGTCCGGGTTCAGCGAAATGCCAAATGTCTGCAATATCGCAATCCGCCAGCCCGTCGCTGAATCCGGCCCCAACGCAGCTATGGCCGAGTTCGCCTGATAGCCAGTGTTGTACATCCCCCACAGAATGCAGGGGATCGTCGCGATCACGACATAGGTCATGATCCGCTTCATATCGACGTAAGACCGTGCGTGCGGTGCAGCAGTGGTTACGGTTTTCGGAGTGTAAATGAAGCTTTCCACCATCTCGTAGATGGGAAAATATTTCTCGTACTTGCCGCCTTTGGTAAAGTTCGGCTCAATCCGATCAAAGAAGTTGCGCAAACCCATTCGGATCAGCCCTCCTTTTCAATTTTGTTCAGGCAGTCGCGCAGCGCCAGCCCGTATTCATATTTTGCCGGACAGGCAAAACCCACAAGGCCCATGTCCTCTTCGTCCAGTTCCAGCGCGCCCAGAGCCTGTGCAGTATCGGTATCCATGACCAGCAGCGCCCGCAGCAGCTGGGTCGGCAGATAGTCCTGCGGCATCAGCTGCTCGAACGTACCCGTTGGAACCATCGCGCGACGCCCGCCGTTCAGGTTCGAAGTGAACGCAAACAGTTTCTTGGCAAAGGCCGAGCCCAGAACCGGTTGCACCGCGTATTTGGACGGCATGGGAAGAATCCAGCCCAGCGTATGCTGGTCGGGATCTTCGCGAATGATCGCAACCTGACGCGCGAAACGACCAAGATAGGCTGTCGGGCCTTCGGCCTGTGTACCGGACAGGATCGAACCCGAGATGATCCGCGCCGTTCCGTCAACCGAGACCTCATCCCGCGTCAGATCATCGGTCGAGGCACCCATGACGGTGCGGATCAGGCGCGGTTGACGCGCGCCAGGACCAGCCAACGCAATCACGACATTCGGATCCAGATGACCGGTCTGCACCAGTCGACCGATGGCGATCACATCCTGATAGCCGATCGTCCAAACCTGCTTGTCACCGGCGAGTGGTTCCAGAAAATGGATATGCGTCCCAGCCAAACCCGCTGGGTGCGGCCCTGAGAAGGATGCGGCCTCGACCCCCTGCACATCAGAGCCCGGAACCGAGGTTTCTTCGCCGTGGCACAGATACGTCTTCCCATCTGTCAGATGGGTAATGGCGGCCAAACCTGCGGCAAAAGCATCGGCCGCATCGGCAATGATCAGCGCGGCATCACCGGCCAGGGGATCTGTATCTATCGCCGTCACGAAGATTGCTGCCGGTTTGCTGCCGGGTTGCGGCATCTTCGAATAAGGCCGCGTGCGGAATGCGGTCCACAGACCGGCCGCGCAAAGTTTGGCCGTCACGCCTTCGGCGCTTGTTGCGTCACCAATTGCGGAAAAGTCCACGCCGGTGTCATTCGCGTCAGAAACCTCGATGACAACGCTTTGCAAAACCCGTCGGGCGCCTCGGTTTATGGCCACGACCTTGCCGCTCAGCGGGGCGACCATCATCGCATCAGGTGCATCCTTGTGGCAGAACAGCGGCGTACCGCGCTGCACGTCCTCGCCTTCCTGCACCAGCATTTTGGGTTTGAGACCGATGTAATCGCCGCCCAGCACACCAACGGTCGAAAACTCTGGCCCGGGGTGGATTTTTTGTTCGGGCGCGCCCTCAACCGGCAGGTCCAGCCCTTTTTTCAGTTTGAAAGTTTGCATGTCGCTACGTTCTTCCAAGCCTCTTTCTTGCGCCTCATGTTTCCTGCCGTCACCCGACGATTCGAAACAGTGCGAATGATCAAACCCGGCACCGACGAAACCGTCAGCAGCCAGCAAGAATCCGCGGGCATTATTCCGATCACGGCCCCTTTACGCGGGGATGACCACAAACGCAAACCCGTTACCGCCTAAATTTCTACGTCATTACCATATTCTGACCCGGGTGCGCCATCTGGGCATCTAAAAAAGCCACTATTTTGCCTGTCGCACCTGATGTGCAACCGGTGTAAGCACAGAAAATGACCAGCACCGATGACATGGAACTTTTTCTGATCGCCACTCCGGGACTCGAAGCGCCCTTGCTCGCCGAAGCTGTCGAGCATGGGTTTGAGTCCGCCCGCGCCGTCGCCGGCGGTGTGTCATGTCGCGGAAACTGGGCTGAGGTTTGGCGCGCAAATCTGGTTTTGCGGGGCGCCAACAAGGTTCTGGTACGGATGGGCAGTTTCCCGGCGGTTCATCTGGCGCAATTGGACAAACGTGCGCGCAAGTTTCCGTGGTCCGATTTTCTACGCCCGGATGTTCCCGTAAAGGTCGAGGCGACCAGTCGCAAATCCAGAATCTATCACGCCGGGGCCGCGCGTCAGCGCGTAGAGCGTGCAATCGCGGAAACGTTGGGTGCGCCCATTCAGTCTGACGCCAGCCTCCGTGTTCTGCTGCGAATCGAAAAAGACATCTGCACCTTCTCGGTCGACAGCTCGGGCGAGCCCCTGCACAAACGCGGCCACAAGGCTGCGGTTGCCAAGGCCCCGATGCGGGAAACGATGGCGGCAATGTTTCTACGAGATTGCGGGTTCGATGGATCCGAACCGGTTCTGGACCCGATGTGTGGATCGGGAACCTTCGTCATAGAGGCCGCCGAAATCGCGTTGGGGCTGCTTCCAGGCCGAGCGCGACGTTTCGCGTTTCAGGATTTGGCGGGATTCGACGACCTCGCCTGGCAGGAGATGTGCGGCAGTGCGCAGGTGGCGGAGTGCGACCTGGTATTCAGTGGCTCGGACAGAAATACCGGAGCGGTCGAGGCCGCATCGACCAATGCCAAGCGTGCGGGCGTCGAGCCCGTCACGCGGTTCCAACACCGCGCCGTCAGCGACATCAAGCCGCCACCCGGCCCTGCTGGTCTGGTGATCGTGAATCCGCCCTATGGTGCACGCATTGGTGACGAAAAGCGGCTGCGATCATTGTATGGCAGTCTTGGCAAGACGTTGATGACACGGTTCAAAGGGTGGCGCGCCGGGATCGTGACCAGCAATGCGGCACTCGCGCGGGCGACCCGCCTGCCTCTTCTACCACCGGGGCCGGTCGTGGACCATGGCGGAACGAAGATACGGCTCTATCGTACTGATCCACTCTCTTAGACGATCGACGTCAGTTCATCCGTTTCCGGATGTGTCGCGCTGGGGGCGATTTGACCGTTTGACCCTGACGGTGCTGTAAGCATGCATCGCAAGTGTTGGCCGAGGTGATACCATGATCCAGAGCGCCAATATCAGAGGGATCGAGGCGATGCTGGCAAAAGCCGCTTGATACGACAGTGTGCTGACCAGCGCGCCAGCTATGATAGGACCGGCGATTTTACCTGCGTTACGAATTGCGCCGATACTGCCGAAGGCCAACCCCAGATGCTGCGCCGGCGTTGCCGTCGCCACCAGCGACAACGTAGCCGGCCCAAACGCGCCCTGACCGGCACCGACCAGAAACGCAACTGCAAACAAGACCGCCGGTGTCGGCCCCGCCCCTGACAGAAGCAGAAGGCCCGCCGACAGGGTGGCCAGCCCCAGCAAAAGCGGAACCCCGGGGCGGGTGCGATCGGCCAGCCTCCCCATGGGCGGGCGCAACATGGCGTTTGTGGCTTCTTGAACTGCAAGAAACGTACCGATCTCGATTGGCTGATGTCCGGCGATCAGGGCCATAACGGGCAAAAAGGCTTTGACCGAATAGATCGCGATGTACGTGGTGCCTTCGATCACCGCCAGAACAAACAGAGGTCGGCTGGACAGCACGACCCGAACAGCCCCGGTCAGCGACCAGTTCGACGGTTTCACTTTGGGACCAGTATCCCTGACATAGATCGTCGGCAGGAATGCAAGCGCTGCCAAAAAGCAGGTGCTGGCATAGATCACTTCGGGCGTGGCAAATGTAAGGGCCACCCCCCCGATCAGAGGGCCGAGGATATAGGAAAATGTCCGCGCCAATCCGAACCAGCCAAAGGCCTCGGCAGAATGCTTGCGCCGCCATGATGCAACATAAGCCAAAGTCACAGGACCATAGATCGCGGTCGCCAGCCCGTGCACGATCCTCAGTGCAAACAGGTCGGTTGGGTTCTCGACAAACAGGTAGAAGGCAGGAACCAGCGTAAACAGCGCGGTCCCCAAGATTAGCCATATCCTTCTGCCACGATAGTCGGACAGCAGCCCGAACAGCGGCTTCAGAAACAAACCCGTTGCCGTCGAAACCGACACGATTGCGCCCAAAAGCAGCGGTGTCGCGCCTAGCCCATGGGCAAAGACCGGCAGCACGGGGGCTTTGCCGATTTGATAGCTTGTCCGGACGATGAAATCAGCAAGGAACAAGGCCAGCAGCGAGGACGTGCCGGTCGCCCTCTGCGCGTTTGCGGAGGCCAGGTCCGCCTTACTCATCTCCATAGCGTCTCAGGTGCGAGACCGAGGTGGGCCGGAAAAGCTTGCGCCTTGCAAACAGGAAAGCAAAACCCGCCACCGCAAACAGGATCGCCACCAACAGAAACAACGCCATGAAAAGCAGGCCAACAAAAGCACCGACTAGAAACACCGCAACCAGCGCTGCAAGGCCCGGCGACACGGCACCAAGAACACCGACGCGCACGCGCGGTCGCACCGGTGTGCTTTGTTCAAACCGCGTAATCTGACGACGATCGGTCAACAGGATTTCCCCGCTTTGATCATGTCTCCCAGCTCTTGCCCGGCCCAGCATTTCAACGCCGATTTCAGCGTCCGCTTCAGATGGCCGGTCACAAAGATCGACACTTTCTTGTTGTCCGGGTCGTCGGTTTCGATCTCGATCTCGCAGCAGGCAGAATTGTTGCATGTTGGCGTGTACTTCACGGTCAGATCCAGACAGGACCCGGATTTCACCGTCGCCGGGAACGGGTTACTGACGATCTTGAAGTTCAGACATTTCTGATCGCAGCGATCTTTGCGCGGTTCGTACTTGTCGTCACAATCGCCGCAACCACAATCGCATCCGCAGCCTTCACCGCAATGCGCCAGTTCCTCGCACTTTGTTGGCGGCTTGAACGCAACTTTGGTGACGTGAAGATCACAATCTCCTGTATTGCAGATCGCAAAGGTGGTCAGGGCGTGGGTGCCGAGTTCGACCCCTCCGAAACATCCCGTTCCAGTGATCGTCAGCTTGCCGCTTGGCGCAAATCCCGTCAGATCGATCGATGTCGGGCTTGCCGGATCGTCGCTTACGACAGAGATCGTGGTCGATTTTGCACCAAACGAGGTTGGCTGGAACCGTATCTGCACAGGCACCGCCGCGCCCGGAGCAATCACCAGCGGGAAGATCAGAACCTGCGGCACGATGAATTCGACCGAACTCGAGGTTATCGAGGAAATCGTCAGCGGGCATTTTCCACTGTTGGACAGGACCAATGGCTTGTCGCTTATATGATCGACACAGACATTGCCAAAATCGCCGTCATCGGCAAAGGACAACACCAGCCTCGGCGGCGGAGCGTTGCCACGAACGTCCATTTGCGCCGGGCTGTTCAGATCATTGCTGCTGACAAGAATGCTTGCCGCGTCGCTGCCAAAGCCCGAAGGTTCATAGCGCAACGGCAAGGTTACACTTGCGCCGGGCGCTACCTTCAGCGGGAAAGACACCGTGTTGGGAACAAAGAACTCTGGCGCTGAGGATCCGATGCCGCTGACCAGCAGCGGACATTGGCCCGAGTTGTTTATGACAAGCCCCTGATCGCGGAACTTGCCAACGCAAACATCGCCAAAGTCGCCATCGTCAGCGATCGACAGTTCGGCGTTCGCGGTTCCACCTGTCCCGCTTGCCAGCAGATCAACCGTTGGCGATTCGGCGTCATTGGACGCGATCCGAATGGTCGCCAGATCATCTGCACCAGGTGCCGAAGGCGAATAAGTCAGGGTGAAATCGACCTCACCGCCCGGAGCAATCGACAATGGCGTTGAAGGAAACGCTTCGACACTAAATGCCGTAGAGCCGAGGATGCGCTGCACGCTTTTGATGATCAAATCGGCCGTGCCGACATTGAAGACCTGTAACGTCAGCGAGACCGGACCTTCGCAGACCGTGCCGAACTCAAACCGGTCTTGCAGGTTCACGGCAATCACCGGGCCTTGCGGCTTGGCAAATTCAAAGACACCACGCCCGTAGGTCGCCGCCCGCAAAACGTTCGAGCCGCGCCCGATCACGATGTCCGTCACCGGCGCATTCGGGAAATGCAGATCGTCCATTACATACCAGGTGTTACCCCGGTCTACAGACCGCAAAACCCCCAGATCGCACCCTGCATAAAGGGTCGAGGGCGTCTCATCCCCATCCAATGCAATCGCGCCGAACGGCACGTTCACAGCGGGCGAGATATCGGCCCATTGGGTGCCGCCAATCGTTGTTCGGAACACATGCCCCGGTGAAGCCGCTGATGCGAACCCACCCAGCACGCAAAAGATCGCCGTTTCATCATTTGGGTCAAAAGCCGAGCGTGTGACGTTCCGGCCCGGCAGGTTACGCGTAATATTCGCGAAGGTCACGCCGTTTGGCAATCCAACCGTTGCTGCCAGCGCATTGGTCGACACAAAGACCTGCCCTCCCGCCGAGATGACTACATTGTTGCCATTTGTTTGCGAAACAGCGATGCGCGGGGTAATGAACCCAGACGCAATCGGGAAGATTGTGCGCCACGTCGTCCCGCCATCAAGGCTTTGCCAGATGTTGGCGTTGCTCGCCACGTAAAAGACGCCGTCATTGCCTGGATCAGCGGCAAGGCTTGCCAGATAGAACGCGTCTTCGGCGCTGCCTGCGGCCCAGGGTGTCACGTCACCCGTGCTGCCACCGTCATCTGTGGACCGAACAACGCGCGTTGCGGGATTGCTGCTGTTACGTGTCAGCAGCAACCGGTCTGCGGTCAGCCCGTCATAGACGATGTCCCAACCGTCCGCACCGCCGATAGATGTCCAACCCAGAGGCCCATCCGTGCGTTTGTGCCCATTGTCCTGGAACCCCGCGACTGTCACATCCCCAGCAGCTCCGGGCTTGATGTCCATGTTGTAGATCAGCGTCGTCTGGAACCCGCCCGAGTTTAAGGCTGTCCAAGTCCCGCCATCGTCCGTGGACCGAAAAATACCGCCATCATTGCCACAATATATCGTCGTCGTGGCCGGTGCCGGTGGCTGAAAGAACCCCCAGGCATGTGTGTCAGCATGAAGGCCGTTGGAGATGTTGGTGAAATTTGCACCGGAATCATCCGAGCGCACCTGATTTTGGGTACCCCAGTACAAAATGTCATTTGCCCCGTCACCGGGTGAGGCCGGATCGATCGCGAGCGTCATGCAATACCCGGCAAAGGTCGTGGCCGCCGCTGCGCCGCCTGCGGCCTGCTGGGTCCATGTCGCGCCCTGATCGGTACTCATGAACAGGCCGATCGGGTCCGGGGTCGAACCCCTATTGGCATGTGCGATGACCGCATAAATCACCTGAATGCCGCCCGCTGCCGGTGGCGATGTCGCAGGTGCCAGACGCGCAAGCACCTGACCCATTACGACCCCGCCGCCCAGAACAGCAGCGACGGCAGGTGTGGCCGTTGTCATTACGGGGGCCCAATTCGCACCGCCGTCAGTGGACTGCGACACGCCCTGCCCGCTCATCCCTGCGTAAAGAATACGCGCACCGGCTGGCGAGGTTGTATCAAGCTCCAGTGACCGCGCATCGAAACCGGCAGTGCCGGTGCCACGGACCCAATTCTGGCCAGCGTCGTTCGAGACCCAAACGCCCGTGCTTGTCGCCGCATAGATGATCTGAGAGTTCGCCGGATCCACGATAATGGAATTGACATTACGGTTCGCAAAGTCGTCCGCGTTTCCGTCATTGCCCTCGGGATAACCCGAGCCCAGCAATATCCAACTGGATCCGCCATCCGAAGACTTGAAGATTCCGACCCGTTGCTGAACCGAAACCGCACCTCGTGTACTGGTTCCAACGTATAAAACATCGGTGTCACCAGGATCGATCGCGATGCAATTGGGCTCACCTATTGCAAGACAAAGCTCTTCGTCGAATAGCGCCAGCCAATTTGCGCCTCCGTCGCCGGTTTTCCAGACGCCACCATCCGCTGTACCGATATATACAATATCCGGATCGCTGGGATGGGTCGCGATGGATGTGACAAGACCGTTGTCTTCGCGACCGCCGGTAATTGGGCTGGGTCCGATGGGTTTCCAAACTGTTCCGGGGATCATTTTTCACCTCCCGTATCGCTGTCAGAATCGTCGGTCGGTGCGGGAGGTATAAAGGCCGGCTTCCCGCGGATCGCACCGGGGAGTTTCTGAAACTGTTCAACAGCCCGCGCATAAGCTTGAGACGAGGGGTCCTCGCCGCCTTCCAGCCGGTGCTTCAGGAATGCCTCATGAACGTCCAGATTTTCGGGGCCTTCACCCAGCGGTTCTTCGCCACCACCGCCGCCATATCCGCCGCCGCTACCGCCGCCGGATCCGCCAGAGCCCTTTTTCCTGGGTTTACGTGGTTTTGCCTTCGTCGTCTTTTCTTTCGCCATGGTCGGACGCTCCTCGGATGGTGAGGGTCCCGGTTCCAATCGGCAGATGATCTAACGGCCTGGACTAACGGAACAGGCTTGCAAAACTGGTACAAAAACAACCTGACTACGCCCTTGTACGAGGGCGCATTTGACAGACTCTGCCATTCACAGACTTGAGCTTTCGGAACTGGGTACAGACTCAATAATTTAAGTTAAATATTGGGGCGAAGTGTACCAGTTCGCCCTGATTCCGTCAAACGCATGGCTTTCCGGTAGCGCTGCAGGGGTCGTTTGAGCAAATCGTAGGGCGAATTAGTATTCAAAGATACCTACGGCACAATTTGAAGAACCAACCCGGACGCCCTGAGGTCCAATTTTGGGAAACGCTGCGATACGCCTTTTATTCGTGTGGTTGCGACCAAGCTAAGCACCAAAAATCCCTCTTGCACATCCAACGCCTCAGGTATAGATGACCCGCCACGGTCGGAGTGTAGCTCAGCCTGGTAGAGCACTGTCTTCGGGAGGCAGGGGTCGGAGGTTCGAATCCTCTCACTCCGACCAAAAAATACAATAATTACTGAATTTTACGGATCAGTCGACTAGCTGCCACCGCACTACAATTTCGCGGGGCAGCACCGGGGCAGCACCGCAAGAACAGTTTAAGTCAGCAACAAAAATACTCAATATTTTTCACCGCTAGCCTTCTTGCGCGAGTTTTCGCACTCCCCTTCAATGGCAGTGTAATGCTCTCTACGAAGCGAAAAAAATGTCCACACGTCATAAGGTTAATCTAGCGCAGCAACCCACGTCTCATCGCTGTTCGAGAAGTACAACAAAAATTCAGAATAGGTTCAAAAAAGTAAGAACAACAACACTCTATCAGCGAGACCTTGGCAGTTCAAGAGGTGTCGGCTTAAGTATTTGTAATTATTTACCAATTTAGGTTTTTTGCAAAATTTGCTTTAGAAGGCTAGCATAGAGCCATTCGTTTGATTTTTTGTGTGGCTACAAATCACTTCAAATCCATTAAATGATTTGTGCCGTTCTGTTGGGGGCCTTTATGAGACTTCTACATTTTTATAGTTTTTTAATTTTAGCGGTCAATTTCTTAGGTGCAGCCCCAAGTTTTTCCCAAAATGTTCAACCTGTGCAAATTGTGTCGGGCACCAAAACACTGTCCGAACCAACGGCGATAAAAGCGCGAGAGCTTTTCTTTGCTGATGGGACAAAAATAATTACTAACGGACATCGGCTTATCATCCTCGCAGATAGGCTCGTAATTGATGGTACTGCAAAGATTCAGAGTTTTTCAGACTCGGCGATCACCGGTCAACCTCGCCCGAACACTAAAACGGGTTCTAGCGGCAATCGAGGTACTCACTACACTCGCGGTCCAGGTACGCATGGTCGAGGAACGGGGGTCAACGGCCGCCATGCCGGTAATGGCAGTGACGGGGGGCGAGGCCCTAACGGCGCGAAAGGTAGAAGCGCATCTACTGTCGTTATAAAGATCAGAAATGAGGCCTCCGGAAACCTTATTATTATTAGCCGAGGTGAAGACGGTCAAAATGGCGGCCGTGGTGGCAATGGTGGCCCGGGAGGCGATGGAGAACAGGGCGGACCCTCTAGAACTAAGAAAATCCTCGGCGCATGCTCTTGCGCAGCCGGGCCAGCGTGGGGCGGGAATGCAGGGAACGGAGGTAATGGCGGCCCAGGCGGCAATGGCGGCTCTGGAGGCAATGGCGGCTCAATTGGTCTCGATTTGCCCAATACTCCCGGCTTTAAACTGAGAACGGACACACAAGGTGGTTCGGGAGGTCTAGCAGCAAGCGGTGGTGCGGCGGGCGCGGCAGGTCTTGTTGGATTTGGCGGGCGCGGATCCTGTGGCTGCCAAGGTCGCGAAAACGAAAGAAAGGGCCAGGTCGCAGGGAAAAGCGGTTCGCCTGGCCGTACGTCCTCGGTAAACGGGCGCAAAGGGATAGATGGGCGCGTGAAAAACGGCCAAATCAATGAAGTAAAATTGGATGAGTGGCTAAATCGAAAATAGGGTTAATTACCTTGATTATTAAGACAAAAATCTTTGATAGACGATTTCTCATAATCTCGGCGACCCTTTCCGCTCTGCTGAAACCAAGCATGAGCCTATCCGAATCAAGCGAAGACTTGGCAGACGCCGAAAAAAGAAAAGCGTTCTTTCTGACTCAGAAAGCCGCAATGAAATCAGTGAAGCAAATTTCTCGCACTCTCTTAAAAGGAGCACCTAATTCTCCTCTTGGGGACTTTACAAGAATTGTTAAATGGACGGCTTGGGCAGACGACAGCATCGAAGCAGCCTTGAGAGGCAAAGCTGTTAAGCCACCACCCGGCTCTCTTTGCAGCGGCTTTAGTGTGCCGTCGCAAGCCGTTGTTGATTACATGGCGAGCATAGCAGACAGCCATTATGTGATTGATAATGTACCTGATTATAATGCTTTCATAGAATTTGATCCACGGACGAAGCGTCAAACATACCGACAATTAACCATCGATGTTATGAGCGAGTTTGAGCGAGACGAAGACTATCGATCATCAAGGGAACTGCTAGATCATCTCGGAAAAGAAGTTAGAGGTTACAAGTTGTATTACCAAAGGCTCAACGAGATACTGTCTGAGATGGTTGAGTTTCCCGTCTACTTTATTTCTCGACAGGCTGTTGTCTGCTGGTTCTCACTCGAAACATCCATAATTCCTGCCTTGGACGCCCTGGACGCAAAAGTTAACGCTGCGAAAACCGAGATCGACAACCTCGAACAGGAAAGAGCGTCTTCGCTCAGGGAATGGGCTACTGAACATCTTTTTGCCGTGGAAATCGAAGAATTCGAACTGGACGCATATCTTCTCGAAATCGAAGCAGGAAAGGTTGAATTTGAACAGCTCAAAGAAACAATTAAAGAGCTTGTCGCTGATAGCAAAGATCTTGAAAAAGCCAAGGAGCTGTCCGAGGTTAACTTAAGGGCAGCAGAACTTGATAAAAGAAACCTGAAGGATCAATCTTTCAACTTCAATTCAGGGAAGACAAACCTCCAAAACCGGTTGAGGCGAGCACAGAGTTTTGATTCACAAACCTATAATAGGTGCCCAAACGGAAACGCCTATGCAGATTGCTCTCATGACATAATTAAAGCAAACTGGAATAGGCAAAAACAAGACAACCGGAATTTGATTACCCAATTGCGTAATGATTTGACCATTCTTAATCGTCGAATGGCCCAAGGGGAAGCCGACATTTCTGCATTGGATCAAGCCATTAGGGCGCACAAACTTGAAGCCAGTCAAATTCAGAGCGAGCTAGATCATATTTCTCAAGAAGTTTCAGAGATTACTCAGGAGCTAGTTGAAAACGTCGATTTAGGGGGTTTGTCAGAGGACGAAATAATTGGTTTTATTAATGAGAGCCGAGGGGAGGCCTCTCAAATTAAAGCCCTTCTAGCACAGTAGTTTACTTCGAATCCACCGATTTCTTCAAAGCACCTGCTCCTTAATTGGTCATGCGAAACAAGTGTACTTGATGAGGAAGTTGATCGTTCGGGAGAACAATCTCCGAGTCCGACTAACCTTGTGCAAGAGCTTAGACGGAAGGATAAGCGTGTAGGCCGGTGGCGGTGGTTGCAATTGTCCGAGAAGACGCTCGAAGTTTAGCAGGTCCGTAGTTCGCCCAAAATAGAAACTGTGCAGGGCGTTCTGAAAGAAGTGTGTGACGGCCAGAGTGCCATCTGCCCGTTATGAAACCACGGTGTCACGCTTCTTTTGAAACCCACGTTTGGACCATGCTCAGGAACAGCTTCAAATAAGCAATCGCTGATCAGGATCATGTGTCGGAGAAATGGAAGTTGCTTGTGACGTTACAATTGCACGATCGAGGTCCAGGAGGCCGTACCGCGAGCCCACGAAGATATTGTGCAGAATATTCTGAAAGAAGTGTGACACTGCCAGCGCCTTTGTCTTAGCCCCGTTCTTTGCCTGGATCTCCACATTTCCAGCGTACTCGAAAAGCTCTTCCAGCGCATTGAAGCCTTCGTTGACAATACGTGCGTTCAAGAGGCGCGGATACCGAGCCAAAACGTTTCTTCGAGCCCGCGAGATCTCTCGTCTCAGCAGCCAATCGTGCGGAACTGTGTCAGGGCCTTTCGCCATCATCGTGCGAATTCTAAAGAACGCATACCCCAAGTTGTAGAGATCGAAGATGTATTCCGAAGCCTCGCAACGCTCATCCGATTCACTTCGGTTGAACGTCTCAAGGAGTACCAGAGCTCCATCGGCATATTCCTTGGCCGATCGATTTAAGCACTTCTCCGTTGATACATACATCTGCTCGCCCCTTTAGGCTGTTTGCTCTTGGCGAATCATTCGCAGATAAAAATTTGGAGAAAAATAGGGAATTGGACGGGGGTTTCTCGAAGTTTAGACATTGAGCGGATCTGCTTAGATTGATCCCCATCTCTTGCTTAAGCCGGTTGCGAGGTGGTCTTTACAAGGTTGGCTCGGAATGACTAACCTGCTCAGGTCGCCGTTCTGATTTTAGCGCTTTCGTCGGCTGCGGGCCCGTATTTCAGAATCTTGGGCTCCGAAGCGGCACTTTTGTCACTCAGTTTGCTGTCGTCGAGCTGATCAAAAATTTTGGCAAGTCACAGCCCCAAGATGTCGGCCAGAATTCTGATGGCGGCCCAGAATAGGCCGGCTACTCCACCATAGCGCATCACAACGCCCGCTGCCTTAGACTGCTTGCCATCATAATGAACCGCTAGTTTCTCTATGTTCATGATATCTCGACCGATCCGCCATAAACGCGATATCTGCCTCTTGATTACCAGCGTCCGAAACTGCCTTACCGACCGCTCCAATTCTTCGACTGATTTTTCTGACGAAGCGTCAATAATCCGACCACGCAGTACTTCTTCGATATCTTCGAGCGTAGTCTCCGAGGCGGGCTCATCCAGAACATCGAGACTTTGGTGCATTGCCTCATAGAGAACCAAAGCGTTTTCTTCACTCAATTCTTCTGACTTTTTCGGATATTCCCTTTCCAACTCTGCAGCGACTTCTGGATTCAAATCACAAACAGTTGAGATGCAAACTCTGGTTGCAGCCTGCAAAAGCCGGAAAGGTTCGCTATCTGGGTATTCACCTTCTCTAATTTGCCTCTCGACGGAGTGATTTACATCGGTCAAGTCAAACGCCACGCGTTCCGGGTCGTCCCAATACTTGGCAACAAGGCGCTTAATGATCCGATACTCTATGGTTGCTTCGCTTAGGCCATTATTCCCGCCAAGCAAGATCAAATCATCAAGAGCATCTTCCACTCGTGCAAGGTGACGAGCCAATCTGCCAGGGTTGGAAGTCAGTGCGGGTTCTGCCGAATAGGTAAGAGTCGAATCGTCGAGGACCAACACTTCTAAAGTACTAGATCTCTTGGTAATCCAGTCAGCCTCGACCATCCGGATCTGCCCGGCCACCGTCTCTGACCCAGCCGCCCAGAACTCAGTTGGAATCTGAGCTACTGCGTTCTGCAAATCCCACGCGAGCGGCGCACCTATCAGCATTCCTTCATACCACCGCAGCCAATAACCCCACGTCTCTGGTTCATCCTTCCAAAAATCTTTGAGTCTCTTATAATACTTCTGGAAAGCGACTGGCGCTTCGGATTGCCACAATGGACTTTCGAAAATTTCCCGGCTCACCGAATTTGTGTCAAGTTCTTGGGCATCTGCCATTGTAGCAGCCCAAAACAGATCACTCAGCGCCTCCCCTTTCGCTATCGTCGGAAAATTGATCGCCCGATCCGCGGCAAGAACGGACGCTGTTGAAGCAGTTGTCGGATCATCCGATCCAATCGAAATCACTGCTCCGTTTGCAGCGGCGGCGGCAGCAGCAAAAGCTGCCCCAAAATCGGAAACAAAGGGCGTGGTAGGATGCGCTTTTGCAATTGCAAAGGCGGCACGATAACCCCCAAGACCATCATCGACTTGATCGGCTCGGCTGAAAGCGGCAGAAACTTGTGCCATCCAAAGTGAGCTTAGTAATAGTGAACTCTCTAAGCCGCTTGAAGCGGTAGAAATGAATGGCAGAGAGCGCAAGCTCGCCCGCGCCGCAATGGCGACCTGGACTTCACGAGGCTTGTCGCCAAGCCATGCCAGCACGCTGGCGCGGTCCGCTATCTCAGCCATATTACGCTCCTGATGATCCTACAGAACATGGATTGGCCAAAACATGGCTGACAGTCCCTTAGTGCGCAACTCTTGCTTTGATTTTAACTCCAGATTGAACAAAAGAGGCGAGATCACAAATCGGCTACCATCTGTCAGCGACATTCAAGATTCATGATTTGAGAACCGAGACAACCCTGACAGGGAAGTATGGCGGTGCTCACGGCCACAGCCCTCCCAGAAAATAGACGATCACGACTTCGTTGAGCGTCCAAGCACGATCACAAACCCCCGTTTCTGTGCCCCCTAGTAAGCCGACGTTGGTGCAGAAACCGCAGATTTACATTTTGCCCGCTAAATGGATACCCTGCACGACGGAGGGATAGAATGAGCGCGAAATCCAGTCATTCGCGATGCGGAGACCGGCTTTGTCGCAAGCTAGACCCCGAAAGTTCCACATCAGCGCATTTTTCTCCGCGACCGGTGCGCAGGCTTTCGGTGTAAATTTGGTCTATGCCCCAGGGGGCGGGGTCCGAGTATTCCGGTCCCCGCACTCTGTCGGAGAAGCCAAAGCCACTCAGACTTTGGTTAACTCCAGCGCTAGTTCGAGCGCCTGTTTGGCCTTTGCGCTGATCTCTTCGTTCTCAGATTTTGCAAGCCTGTCTAACTCTCTGAGAGATTTGATCGAATATTCGTGGCTTCCGTTGATCGCGATGCCTTCCAGATCATCGATCCAATCCAGCGACGATGCTGTCTCTTCTGTTTCTTTGAAGGCGCGCGCTCCAGCGACTGCCTGTCGAAAGTAAGCTTCTTCATTTTCCATCATTTGGGTCTCCAAATTGTTAGAGTAGGAACATCTTTGCCGAGGTAGTTTGTGTATGTCGATTGGGATAGTTGTTTACTGGCAACGACTTACATTGACATACAGATCCGACAATCTACTGCGTTTGTCTGTCGCCAAATCGATATCCGATTGAATTACCTAGACTGAACCGACCGACAAACCGGACATCGGAATACAAACCAGCAGACAACGCCGTACAAATCGGTGAACACGTCTTTGAAAAAATTTTCTAAGTGCCGGTCTCGTTAGGGTACACCCCACCAAAACGAAGCGGTGAGACACCAAAGATGTATCATATAGGTGTCTTGTAATTGTCGAAGTGATTCTTACATCGTGTCTAGAGCCAAACGAGACACGGTGTGGAAATGAGAATCGGATATCGCAGAGTCAGCACAACAGACCAGAACTTGGACCGGCAAGAGCTGGACGGTTGCGAGAAGGTCTTTGAGGAGAAACTGAGCGGTGCGAACAGAGAACGGCCGGCGCTTCAAGAAATGATCGACTTTGCACGGGAAGGCGATGAGGTGATTGTTCACAGCCTCGATCGCCTAGCCCGGGACCTACGAGACCTAAAATGCATTGTTGACGAATTGAACGACATGAGCGTTACGGTTGAATTCTTGCAAGAGCGGCTGCGTTTCTCGCCCGATGCGGACGATCCGCTCTCAAAGCTGCAACTGCATCTGATGGGCGCGTTCGCAGAGTTCGAGCGGTCCATGATCCGCAAGCGACAAGCCGAAGGTATTGCGAGAGCAAAAGCCAAGGGCATCTACAAGGGTCGCAGAGCGACTATTGACCGCGAACAGGTCGCCGAGATGCATGCACAAGGCTTAGGCGCCACAGAAATAGCTAAGTCGCTTGGGATTGGTCGAGCATCGGTGTATCGGATTTTGGCGAAGCATCAAACCGAGCATGGACCGATTACTGTCGGATTTTGACAAGATAATGGTAAGTCGGCCGCGGGCTAGTCAGATGGGCGATCAACCCTTCGAGTTTACACTAAGCAGCCATCCAATTCGTAAGCATCATATTGGATTGTAGTTAACATCTGGGAGGAACGGACAGGTTGATGATCGGGTCACGTTCTCGTAGAGCTTCGTTGTGCTACATAATTGCCCGGTGACAAATCGAAAATACCGTGCGACAAGCTCCTAGGAGGGCTAAAATGGGTGTCATAGTCGAAAGCGATCGCGTGTCGGCCGTGTTGATCGGGGCGTTCAACCCGTCAATATTCCACCCCAGTTGGCTAGCTTTGAATGACCTTATTTCGTCCGAGTCCTTGGATGCCGCTGAACTACAAGTTTCTCATCCGGACCTTTCGCGGTTCGACGTTAACTTTATGTCATTTGAAGTTCAAAAGAGCCGGGTGATGATCGGGTGCGAAGCGGACAAAGACGGCCTCGTTTTTGATATGGTAATGTCGATTTTCGGAGAATTGTTAACGCATAGTCCGGTGTGGCGCATTGGAATAAACAGATCATATGAGATACTTTGTGGTACTGAAGAAAAGAGAAATGAACTAGGTAAGAGAATGGCTCCACAATCCGCATGGGGAAAATGGGGAGAGGAAATCGCGTCCTCGCAGGGTACCAAGCATGGTGGTATGCAAAGGCTTACGATGAGACAAATTCCCCGACATGACGGACGAGAAGGTCACTTCCAAGCAGACTTGCGCCCCGGATCTTCCAGTCAGGACCTCATTCGGTTAGACTTTAATAGCGACCTTGTGGCTGGCGAAGAAGGTTCAGTTGAAGGCGCATTAAAAGCCACAAATCTAATTGAAGAATGCTGGCAACATGACTTAGCTAAATCAAAAGATGTAGCCAACGATATTATTGAAATAATTGAGGGTCTATAAAGTGGTCAATTCAAGCGCTGCATTGCAAGACGACGGCATCTATTTAGAGAACCCGTATCGCGCATCACCAATAACCGACACTGATACTGTTCCAAATGACGAAGATGTCCATCAAGACAGCCTTCCGTTAAGCTTTCTGATTGAGAAGCAACTGCACTTTCCAGCAAGCTTCTTCGGAAAGGCAAACCCCTTCCATCCGCATTCGAGTTGGGAAGGAATTGTCACTTCGGTCGATAATGGCACAATCCGGGCATTGTTGCACTCCAGGGATGTTGCCAATGATGATCACGTCGATGAGGTTGAAATTGATATCCAGCAGGTTAACGCCGGCGATCGGGATTTGGTGGTTGAAGGCGCTCTATTTTATCTGAGCACCGGGAAGATCAGCATCAAAGGTGGAATCCCTCAGCCCTCTGTAAGCATCGTCTTTCGAAGACAGCCAAATTGGACAAAAAGAGATGTAGAGCGGCGCGATGCTATTTCTGCGGAGCTAATTGAGATTCTACACGGTGTAGATTGATTGCGGCAACAAATATTGCATGAAAGCTAACATGCGTGACGCGCCCGCACTTGATGAGCTAGAAATATCCCTGTTTGGGCCTGCATATGGCGAGGCCATTGCAGTCCATTATGGTGACGGTCAGTGGTTTTGTGTTGATAGTTGCTTAGAAGCCGAAACTGGTAGACCCGCTTCACTTTCTTATTTGCAAGGGATTGGGATCGATCTATCAAAACAGGTAAGTCACGTCGCCCTCACACATACTGATGGCGACCACGTCCGCGGGATATCTCAACTATTTGAGGCTTGTAGTAGCGCTCAACTAGTTGTCCCGTTTGCTCTCGATGACAAACATGCAATTGCCTATCTAGCAAGCTATTGCGAACCCATGAGCCCCAAGCTCTCGGTAGGAACAAAAGAAATTGTTCAGTTGTTGCGAATTCACGGCTCAAGAAAGGGTAGTAAGCCCATCCACTATGCCAGCCAGGATCGTCCTGTTTTTGCCACTGATGGAAGTAGACTGACTGCGCTGGCGCCGGATGATGTTTCATTTCGAAAATTCATAGAGTCTGTCGTACCACATATTCCCGAAGCGGGTAGCGCAGAGCGCCAACCGCCGAAGCTCAAGCCTAATCACTCTTCCGTCGTATTTTTACTCGAAACCCTCGGAGCGTCTTTCCTGTTCGGTGCCGACCTTGAAGAAGAGCCGGGCAAGGGTTGGACTAGGGTTATTCAAAACTCTGTTCAGTTTCAGGCAGCGAACAACTTTAGAGTTTATAAAGTTGCGCACCACGGTTCCAGAGGCGCACATTGTGAGGACTTGTGGAAGACTCTAGACAAGCCAATTTCTATCCTTGCCCCATTTGACTATGGGCGGCACAAAATCCCGGGGAAAGAAGAAGCAAAACTCATTATAGATCGTTCAAGCCAGAGCTATTCCACATCGTCATTCAAGACGAAAAAACCCAAAAGAGCTTCTACGGTGGATCGTCAACTCCGCTTACATCGCATCAGGCGCAGTAGTGCTTTTCCGTCGAGTGGCCAAATACGCTTCCGAATGTCATCTGACGGAGCTGAGAAGATCGAGCTTTTTGGAGGGGCAATAAAGCTTGCGCAGGTTTCCTAGCAAAGTCGGTGCCAGAATTCTGCGGGGATGCAAACTGAAAACCAGAATCAGCTTCAAGAAAACACCCCATCACCATCTGCTCCTGACACAGCAGTCCGCATTGACCTCTCCAGTTCGCGGATCTGCCGATCGATCTGCTCGGGTGTCATCTCGTGAAGCTCTGGCTGCGTCTCGTCGTCTGTGCGGCCAAAGAGGCCCGATGCGCGGTATATGGCGTTGATCGTGGCGCTCTTGGCCTGTGCGGGTGCTTTCGGGTCTCTCAAGAGCTGTAAGGCGGCGTCTGTAGCCGCTTCCAGGCCCTCCGTCTTGATCCGCACCTGAGTGCGGGTCAGGGCTTCTTCGGGCGTGATGTCGTCTCTGTCGGTCACTTAAACACCTCTGGCAGTTCGTCTTCGTCGTATTGGTCGAGTCGTAGTTGGTTGACCCGGTCTTCCAAATTCCGGATCTGTGCGTCCAACGCGCTGATCTCGTCACTGTCGGGTTTTTTGCTTTGCCGGAGATCCTCGATCAGTTTTTTGGCTTTTCGGCCGTCTCGGGCTTGTTGCCGTTCCGCCGTTGTGCCGGGGCGCAGTGCCTTGCTGCGCGCTTCATGTCGTTTCAATTCTTCGGGCGACATCGCCGCCCGACGTTCTTCAGTCTTTCGATCACGTAGCTTCAGTTCGCGGAGTTTCTTTTGGAGCCTTGAAATCGATGCGCCCTTTTTGGGGAACTGTCTGCGATGCCAGTCTTTGCCCTTGGGCGTTGCGCCACCGTGAAGACGGCAGCGTTGCCCTTCCTCGGCTACGGGGTTTCTACAAGGTGCGCCATCAGCACGAGTTTTAGCCCCACACTTGGGGCCGTTCGCTTGTTTCGCACAAGCGTTTCGCAATCCCCGCATTCGGGCTTCATTGAAGTATTCACTGTTTAGAAATTCCTGCTGTTTCTTGGAGCGCGTCATTCCGTGCACCCCCGCATGGAGTAAATCGCACAAGACAAAATGTCCGTGGCTTTAGTTGGCTTGGGCAATTGCGCCAGTGAAATTTGTGCCAGTGAAACTACACCCTCGTGCTCCACTGCTCCGCCGCTGCCTATACCGCTGGTTTTGTCGCCTAGATCTAACCGATCCGGTGCCGGACCATTCGACCTTCTAGAGAAACCGGCACGGCCGTTTCCGAGACAGTGATCTTTTGCGGCATTTGTTCGAGGCGGTTGTAGCGCGTTGTATCGAGGAAGGGTTGGCCAGTGGGCAGCGCTTCGCAGCTGACGCCAGCCTGATCCAAACTGATGCCAATCGGCAAAACTCCTCACTGCAGCGGGATTGGGCACCTGAGAAGATCATCCCTGATGAGGCCCCCCGCGCCGTTAGGGAACACTTGGATACGTTGGATGACGCCGCCTTCGGCGCGGCAAGCCCCGTGAAGCCGAAGTTCACCCCGTATTCCGATCCAGCCTCGCAGTGGACTGGCGTGCGGGGTGGGTCCGCTTATTTTGCCTATTCAGCCAACTATCTGATCGACACGGACAACGGAGTGATCCTGGACGTGGAGGCAACCCGGTCGATCCGCCAGGCTGAGGTTGGCGTGACCCGAACCATGGTCGACCGGGTCCGCGACCGCCACGATCTGAACCCTGAGAGGCTGATTGCAGACACCGCCTATGGCTCTGGGCCGATGTTGAGCTGGCTCGTCGATCAAGGCATTGCCCCACATATCCCGGTTATCGACAAGTCTGGCCGCAACGATGGGACCTTCGAGCGCGCCGACTTCACCTTTGACGCTGAAAGCGATGCCTATATCTGTCCTGCTGGCAAGGAACTCAAACAGTATCGCCGGGCTTTCAAAAAGCCGAGAGAGCCCAGACCGGACAAGGATGGCATCCTTCGACACCGCGCCCGCAAACCCGACTGCGACGCCTGCATCCTGAAGAGCCGGTGCTGTCCAAAAGAGCCACAGCGCAAGGTGACGCGCTCCATCCATGAACCATCCAGAAATGTGGCTCGTACCATCGCCCAAACCACCCAATACGCGATCTCGTGCAAGCTCAGAAAGAAGGTCGAGATGCTGTTTGCCCATCTCAAGCGCATTCTCGGTCTCGGGCGCCTTCGATTACGTGGACCATGCGGCGATCGGGACGAATTCCACCTCGCCGCCACCGCCCAAAACCTCAGAAAACTCGCAAAGCTCATACCGGCTCCCCAAAAAATTTCCGCCATCTGACCAAGATCTCGGCTGGACAGATATCAAGGACAATCCCAAGCATTCAAACCCAAGAGTTTTTCAACGGCATAGGCTCGTTGTGGACATTGGAAGCCGTGTAGAATCCGCTCAGGAACGTTTCACGCCCGATCGCGGAGCGGCCCAAAGCCGCCGCTCAACGGCTCTAGTCAAGCCGCATTGCAAAATACCAAAACAGACGTTGCCAAGACAGCAGGTCTATGAAGTCGACCCATTCCTGACCCTAAGCACATTTTCTAAGCAAGTTCTGATCGTCTGGGCCCCTCATTCTCAAAATTCTTTACCAAATGATAAAATTACGTGTTACTTAGCGTCAATTGCCACGGGGAGGACATCATGAAAACATCACTAATTCTCAACCGCCGCCAATTTATGATGACGACCGCAGCGTCGTCACTTTTGCTTGCGGCTGATCGCGTTGCTGCCGCAGAACCTATCAAAACCGCCGGGATCTATACCGTGCCCGTCGAGCAGCAATGGGTCAGCCGCATCCACAACGCCGCGCTGACGGCGCAGGATCGCGGGGATATTTCCTATAGCTTCTCAGAGAACGTCAGCAACACAGACTACGCCCGGGTGATCCGCGAATATGCCGAGGCGGGCAACAAGCTGATTATCGGCGAGGTATTTGGCGCCGAACAAGAGGCGCGAGAGGTCGCCGCAGAATATCCCGACGTTGCCTTCCTGATGGGCTCAAGCTTCAAGGAAGACCCGGCGCTGCCCAATTTTGCGGTTTTCGACAACTATATTCAGGACGCCTCTTACTTGTCCGGTATCATTGCCGGCTCCATGACCGAGACAGGCAATATCGGTATGGTTGGCGGCTTTCCAATCCCGGAAGTGAATCGCCTGATGCATGCCTTCATGGCCGGTGCACGTGAGATGAACCCCGACATCACCTTCCAGGTCAGCTTTATCGGCAGCTGGTTTGATCCGCCAAAGGCCAAGGAAACGGCCTTTGCAATGATCGAAAACGGCGCAGATATCTTGTATGCTGAACGTTTCGGCGTTTCCGACGCCGCTAAGGAAAAGGGCATTCTTGCAATTGGCAACGTGATCGACACGCAGCCGGAATATCCAGACACCGTGGTCGCCTCGGCGATCTGGCATTTTGAACCAACCCTGGATAAGGCCATTGCCGAAGTGCAGGCCGGTAGCTTTAAAGCCGCTGACTATGGCATCTATTCCTTTATGAATCAGGGCGGAACCTCCCTAGCACCCTTGGGCACATTCGACGGCAAGATACCTGCCGCTGCGCTTGACCTTGTCAAGAAACGCGAGGCCGAAATCAAATCGGGTGCATTCTCTGTGACCATCAACGACGACGAACCGACATCGTCATAACTACCCATGGACACCTCTGTTGTTGAGGCGCTGACCCTCGATGCTATCACCAAGCGCTTTGGCACGCTGACCGCAAATGATGCGGTCAGCCTTTCCCTGAACGAAGGCGAAGTTGTTGCCTTACTCGGTGAAAACGGAGCAGGCAAAACAACGCTGATGAACATCCTCTTTGGCCAATATACGGCTGATAGCGGAACCGTTCGGGTGTTCGGAAAAACTCTGCCACCGGGAAACTCTCGCGCTGCGCTGGACGCGGGTGTGGGGATGGTACACCAGCATTTCACCCTGGCCGACAACCTGACTGTGTTGGAAAACATCACTCTAGGGGTCGGTTCATTATTGAGCACAAGCGCGGGGCGATCGGCAGCACGCGACCGGATCAAGGCGCTGTCTCAAAAGTATCACCTGTCCGTGTCGCCGGACGCTCGTGTCGGGGCGCTGACGGTGGGTGAACGACAAAGGGTCGAGATACTTAAAGCGCTTTACCGCGATGTGCGCATTCTTATTCTTGATGAGCCGACCGCAGTTCTGACGCCGCAGGAAACGGATGATCTGTTTTCGACCCTCCGGCTGGCCATAGCGGATGGTTTGTCGGCCATCTTCATTTCCCACAAGCTACATGAGGTTATGGCGATATCGGACCGAGTTGTCGTGTTGCGGCACGGTAAGGTAACGGGTGGCGTTCGCACCGCAGATACCGACAAACACGCGTTGGCGACACTGATGATGGGCACAGAGGCGACACCACCCAAGGTACCCCAATCGACGCCGGGGCCTGCTTTATTGAAACTGGATCGCGTCGCAACACCGGATGTCGGCAACGCTCCGGGGCTCAAGTCGGTGTCTCTATCTTTGCATGCCGGGCAAATCATCGGCCTGGCTGGCGTTTCCGGCAATGGCCAAGCCGCGATCGCGGATGTGGTTGGTGGGCTAGTGAAACCCGCCGAAGGGCGGATCGAGATCGCTGGATCTGACATCAACCGCTGGACCCCGCGCGAAGCGGTAAAACGAGGCATCGCTCGCATCCCCGAAGACCGGCACAAAACCGGAACGATTGCGGATTTTGATCTGACCGAAAATGCAATTCTTGAACGCTACCGCTCAAGGGGGTTCAGCAAGGCTGGTTGGCTGAATTGGCGCAGTTCACGGGCCTTTGCCGAGGCCATCATCAAAAAATACGATGTGCGTTGTCCGGGCCCAGACACGCCGATCCGACTTTTGTCCGGTGGGAACATGCAAAAGCTAATACTGGGGCGCGTGCTTGAGGCCGCACCGCAGGTTATTCTGGCCAATCAACCCGTGCGCGGGCTGGATATCGGCGCAGTCAATTATGTGCACGGCCAGTTGCTGGAAGCCCGCGCCAGAGGGGCCGCGATCCTGCTGATCTCGGAAGATCTGGATGAGGTCATGGCCATGTCCGATGTCATCCATGTGATTGCTGACGGACAGCTCTCACCCGGATTTGACCGGGGCAGTATGACACCCACGGAACTGGGCCTGTGGATGGCCGGACAAGGGTTTGAAAACGAGAATGCGCATGCGTCTTGAACCGATAAACAACCCCAGCTTTGGGCGCAAACTGGTCCCACCTGCATTGGCGTTGTCTGCGACAATTGTGATCGCATCGCTTTTGGCAATGATCGCTGGCGCAAATCCATTTTCGGTTCTGGGCCTGATCATCAAGGGCGCATTTGGGTCGAAATTCGCGCTTCTTGAAACGCTCAATCGGGCGACACCGCTGATCTTTACGGGGCTTGCCGTTGCCGTGGCTTTTCGGGCCAAATTCTGGAACATCGGAGCCGAAGCGCAGCTATACGCCGGAGCTCTGATCACGGTTTTATTGGGAACCGGAGCCTTGGCGTGGCCAAGTAGCCTGATCCTTCCTGTAATTGCGTTGATTGCCGTATTTGCGGGTGCGAACTTGCTGCTGGTACCGGCGCTTCTGAAAACCCGGTTTGGGGTGGATGAGGTGGTGACGACCCTGCTTTTCAACTTCATCTTCCTGCTGTTTATTTCAATGCTGTTGGAGGGGCCATTGAAAGATCCGATGGGGATGGGCTGGCCAAAATCGGCCCGACTGATCCCCGAGGCCCGCCTACCACGGATCGTCGACGGGCTGCGCCTGCACTGGGGTTTCGCCCTGGCGATCATATCGGCGCTTTGCGTCTGGGTGATCCAGACTCGCAGCACCTTAGGCTATGAGATGCGAGCCGTGGGCCTAAACAAACAGGCTGCAGGTTTCGCGGGCATTCCGGTGAATTTAGTGTTGGTCAAAACAGCGCTGCTGTCTGGCGGGCTTGCCGCCTTGGGAGGCTTTTCCGAGGTCGCCGGACTGAAGGGGAGCCTGACTCTCGATCTGTCACCCGGATTTGGTTACACCGGCATCATCGTGGCGATGCTCGCCCTGCTCAATCCGCTGGGTGTGGTGATCGCAGCCCTGTTTGTGGCTGGCATTTTTGTCGGTGCCGACAGCATGAGCCGGGCCGCAGATGTGCCGACCTACCTAGCCGATATCATGCTGGCTATCTCCCTTTTGTTGATGGTTCTGGCAATCATGCTGACGCGGTTTCGCGTGGTGAGGGACTAACGCCATGGAAATCATCGAAATCCTTTTCACCGCTAGTTTCTGGGCCGCAGCGATCCGTATCGCCAGCCCACTGATTTTTGCGACCCTGGGCGAATTGATCTGTGAACGCGCGGGTGTCTTGAACCTAGGCATCGAGGGCATTATGGTTTCCGGTGCATTTGCGGGCTGGATGGCGGTCTATTCGGGCACCGGGCTTTGGGTTGGTGTCGGCGTTGCAATGGCTGTTGGGATGTTGTTTGGGTTGTTGCACAGCACGCTGACAGTGCCCTTTGGCCTATCCCAGCATGTAGTTGGGCTGGGCGTAACGCTTCTTGCGACCTCGTCAACCTACTATGCGTATCGGCTGGCGCTACCAGAGGTCACCAGCCCACCCAAGATCGTTGCGTTTCAGCCCTATGAAATCCCATTGCTATCGGACATTCCACTGCTTGGGCCCGCTCTTTTCTCGCAAACGCCGCTGTCCTATCTGGCCTTTATACTTGTTGCAGTTGTCGGGTTGGTTCTCTACCGAACGCCCTTGGGTTTGGCCGTGCGTGCCGCAGGTGAAAACCCGGCTGCGGTCGCCGCACAAGGCCTTTCGGTGACCGCCATCCGCATGGGGGCCGTTATCATTGGCAGCGGGCTGATGGCCGTCGGTGGCGCGTTTCTAACGATGTCCGCCTTTGACAGCTTCTTTTTTGAGATGGTCAATGGGCGCGGCTGGATCTGCATTGCTCTGGTTGTCTTCGGGTCCTGGCGGCCGGGCAAGGCAATGCTTGGGGCAGTGCTGTTTGCTGCCTTCGATGCGCTGCAAATCCGGGTTCAGCAAACAAGTCTTGGGGCGCAGGTCCCCTATCAGATATTCTTGATGATACCCTACATTCTTTCCATTCTGGCATTGGTGGTAATGTCGCGCCGGGCTGAAGTACCTGCCGCACTTATGGTGCCTTTCAACAAAGGGGAGCGGTGATGTTTGATCTGATTGTAAAAGGTGGCTTTCTGCCGAACGGCAGCGTCGCCGATATCGGCATCTCAGGCAGTAAGATCACCGCCATAGATCAACTCGGTACCGCCGAAGCAGGTCAGATCATTGATGCAACCGGCGATTTGGTCAGCCCGCCCTTTGTTGATCCGCATTTTCACATGGATGCGACGCTGTCTTATGGCCTGCCTCGCATCAACGCCTCGGGAACCCTGCTGGAGGGCATTGGGCTTTGGGGTGAACTCAAACAGGTCATGACCCAGGACGAGGTGATTGATCGCGCTCTGCACTACTGTGACTGGGCGGCCAGCATGGGATTGCTTGCGATCCGCAGCCATGTCGACACGTGCGACGACCGGCTGTTAGGGGTCGAGGCACTGCTCGAGGTTCGTAATAAGGTCAAAGACTATATCGATCTGCAACTGGTCGCATTCCCCCAAGATGGGTTCTACCGCGATCCCACGGCGCGCGAAAATACCATCCGCGCGTTGGATATGGGCGTGGATGTTGTCGGCGGTATCCCGCATTTCGAACGCACAATGCAGGATGGTGCTGCGTCAGTGACTGAACTGTGCGAAATAGCCGCCGCACGCGGCCTGCAAGTGGATATGCATTGTGACGAGACGGATGATCCACTATCGCGCCACATCGAAACGCTTGCATTAGAAACCCAGCGGCTTGGACTACACGGGCGTGTGGCGGGCTCGCACTTGACCTCAATGCACTCTATGGACAACTACTATGTCTCAAAACTGCTTCCACTGATCGCGGAGGCTCAGATCAATACGATCCCGAACCCTTTGATCAACATCGTTCTGCAGGGGCGGCACGATACATACCCCAAACGCCGCGGTCTGACCCGGGTGAAAGAGATGCTAAGCGCTGGGATCAACGTTGGTTGGGGACAGGATTGCGTGCTTGATCCGTGGTACTCACTAGGAACAGCGGACATGCTGGACGTGGCTTTTATGGGGCTACATGTGGCGCAGATGACCAGCCCCGAAGAAATGCGGATCTGTTTTGACATGGTGACTGTGAACAATGCAAAGACGATGGGTTTGCAGGATTACGGGCTTCACGTCGGGGCAAAAGCCTCCCTGGTCGTGCTTGATGCTGGCACCCCAACCGAGGCCCTGCGGCTACGCGCAGCGCGTTTGCACGTTGTGGCAAATGGCAAACTCATCAGTCAGTCCCCCCGCCCAGATGCTAGGCTTAATATCCAGGACCGCCCTTCTACGTCACACAGACGACATTTGGGCGCGTAGCAGAAGACCTAGGGTCAGGATTCACAACTAGAACAAGCCGGTAGCAGTTCTGTGCGTTTTAACTTTTTGTTATTGATCTTGAGCCTGTTGGCTGAAACGCAGTACAACTGAAAACGTCCTTTGCCAAATCCGGTCCAACCGTCTTTACCGTCATTGAGAGGCTCCATGCCTCACAGTCGAAAACGTCTGCAGCTTCGCGCCATATCCCGGCCCTCTGAATTGGTTCTGGCTGGCCAAGAAAAACAGTTAGCTGACCAACTAAAGTGTACTTTGGGAATGCTAAGCCTCAAGCCGTAACGCGGTGCTGGTACATCTAAGTGGATTTGGCACGGTGCAGATGTCTGCTTCCGCCGAGGTTAATCTTCTGCCCATTGGCCGCGACGGCCAGCACTAGCATCTGGATCACGGCCGGAACCATGAGGGTGCAGGTGATCTTCTGCTCGGTGATGGTCGTCAGGAGCGCTTCGGGATTGATGTCAACAACAAGGGTGTTGGTGCATCCCGTGACGAGACCAATGAATAGCCATCCGTTCCCTGCGACATGGAATAGCGGCATGCAGGTCACGCGGTGCCACACCTCTTCAAAACCGTGGTCCAATCTGTCGGCCTCGCTCCTATTCGTGAGAAATGTTGCGACTGGCCTGCATTTGTCGAACGTCGTCAGGCCAGGTCGAGCGGATATAGGCCAGAACGTCCCATATGTCCTCGTCGTTCAGCACGCCCTCAAAGCCCGGCATGCCGCTGTTGAAATCTTTGATGCCGCGGGCTTCCATAGTCGCCGCCCCACCAAGTTTAGTGTAGTCGAAAAGGAGCTGGTTGTCATGATGCCAAGTATGGCCGGTCTCATCATGGGGTGGAGCAGGCAGAATGCCGTCTTCGTTGGGTGTGCGCCAGTTGGGCTGCCCTTCCAGATTTGCACCGTGGCAGGACGCGCAGTGTTCAGCGTAAAGGACCTGACCATTGTTCAGGTCCCGGGCGTCCAATTCGTGGTCAGCAACAGCGCCAGTCGCGGTACTGAATGCAGCGACGATCAGAAGACCTTTCATGCGACCTCCACCCATGTCTTCATGCCAGCCGCCTGATGCCCCAGCATGTGGCAGTGCAACAGCCAATTGCCGGGGTTGTCGAACACGCAGATAATGTCGCGGGTCCCGCCTGCGCCCACCAGCGTTGTATCGCGAAAAGCACCCAAACTACCGTCCGCCCCGACTTCAAAGAAATGATGTCCGTGCAAATGTATGCCATGCGGGAAACGGGTGTCGTTCACCAGATGGAATCGCGCCGTTTGGCCGCGTTCGAACCTATGCAGCGGCGTGTCCGTCAGGCCGGATTGCCCGTTGAACGCCCAAATGTCAGTTTGCGTGCTTGCAGGGCGGTTCATCGCACCACCTTGCATCGTAAGCGTCAGGGTCACGGCATTTTCGAGATCTGGATTCTTCTGCTCATTTGGTGGCAGCACGGGAACTTCAGATGGTTGCCTCGTGGTGTTTTTTCCCTCAACCGGAATTTCGCCCAGCAGGTAAGGATCGTCGCGCGTTGGGAAAACAAAGGCGATCTGATCAGCTGATGTTACGTCAGCAATGATATCTGCGCGTTGAGCCGGTGCGAGAATGAGGTTCGAAAGCCCTTGCTGGTTCGACAGTGGCATGCCGTCGAAAGCTACGATTTTGCCGTCGATGCCTTCAATATCAATCGGGAATATCCGGTCTGTTGCGACGTTGATCAACCGCAAGCGCACGCGATCACCGCGCCGGACCGGCGTATTCGGTTCGACAAGCGCGCGGGCATAGTTACCCAGCCGACCTTGATGCGCCTGGTCGTGCCTGTTCTCAAAGCCCTCAGCGAGCGCTCCGTCTTCGGTGATGCGCCAGTCGTCAATCATAACAATCAGATCGTGATCCACATCGGGTGGGGTTAGCTCCTCAACGATCAACGGGCCGTAAAGACCTCTGGCGACCTGTTCCCAAGATCGGTTGTGGGAGTGATACCAGAACGTCCCTGCATCGGGTGCTCGAAAGCTGTATTCGAACTCAGCACCCTTCTCGACAACGTCTTGGGTCATCCCCGGCACGCCGTCCATCGCATTGTCGATGCGCAGTCCGTGCCAGTGTACCGCTGAGCCTTCGCCTAGCTGGTTCAGGAACCGAATATCCAATGTTTCGCCCTGACGGGCGCGAAGCGCCGGACCTGGCGTACTGCCATTGAAGCCAAGCATGGGAGTCGCCGGTTCACCTTCGGGCAGGATCTGCGCATTGACCGGCTGTGCGACCAGTTCAAAGAGAACTGAGGCAAGAGCGATGCGCGGTGCCAGTGCCGCCGCACATGTTGTGATCAGGAAGTCTCGCCTGTTCATGGATTGCCTCAATTCGGTAGGGTCAGAACACTGGTGAGCGTCGCGGTGGCAACAAGCACCATCAGTATGACCGCAGTTTCGATTTCAATCGAGCGCGCCAGATGCCGCGCGGCCTTTTCGTCCCCGGCCTGCATAGCGGGAACGAAGCGCAGTTTGTTTGCGGCGGCCAACGTCAGGACCACACCTACAAGTGCAAGTTTGATCAGCAAGGTTTGCCCGTAGCCAGTCGTCGCTAACGCCCACAATTCACCAAGCAACATCCAAGCCATTAGCAGTCCCGCCAAAATCAATGCGGGGACAATAACCGAAGCCGCCTGCCCAAACCGATGCCCCAACATGGCCGCGTTGCTCAGACATTCTGGCCGTTGAGATAGGGCGCGCAACGGTCCGAGTATGCCGACCCCAAACGCGACCCCAAGAAGGTGCAGGAGCAATAGCACACGGACGCCGGTTATCTCCAACTCGGGGACATGCCCGATCTGGGCGAATGACCATAGGGCGATCATTCCACCGGCAAGCGCGATCCATTGGCCGATTAAGGGTATGAATACCCCGACGATCATCAAAACCGTCCCGACAACCCGATAGACCAGAACGTCGCCAACCGGTGTCTGCCACAACAGACCGAGCATTTCTGGATCGGTCATTCCTTCGGCCCCGCCCGTCAGGGCTGCAGCGCGCAGCATGAACCCAAGGACAGAGCCCACAAGCGCTGGCCCCGCCAACAGAGCAATCTGCCTACGCATCCTATCGCCTAAAGGCGACAGCAAGTCGGCAAAAGCAGCCCGAATGATCAACAGGCCAGTCGCACCGCCAATACTGACATAGAGCATCATCTTGCACAGTATTGCACTTATTCCCCAGATATCGGGCATGGTCAGTCCACTGTGAAAGTGAACTCGCCCTGCATGGCGTGCCCGTCTGCCCCCAAGCCCCGCCATTCAATGCGATAGGTGCCTTCACCCATGCTTTGAAGCGGGAGCGCGAACGCGCGGCCAAAACTTGTCTGGTCTCCCAGGTCGAGTGTGACGGTATGAGCCTCCTGATGGATCATGTTGACTTTTGTTAGGCGAATATCATCCGCGAAATTGAAACTGATCTCAGTGGGCACTTCGGCAACTCTCGCACCGTTTTGGGGTGTGGTCGTCTCCACGTTCGAATGGGCAAGGGCGCTTGTGGCAAGCAAGGTAATCAATGCAAATGTGGTGAGCTTCTTCATTGGCGGGTTCCTCAATTTACTCCATTAGCGCGCTGGATTTTGCGGATGTAGTCGATGACCATAGCCACGTCACCGCGGGTCAAGCCTTCAACCGGCGGCATGTCGCCGAACTGCCAGTGGTGGCTGCTGACGCCCATTGCGACCGCGCGTTGAAAGGACTCGTCTGCATGATGGCTGGGTTCATAGATAACATGAATCAGCGGCGGCCCTGCGCCCTCAATGCCTACCGCGTTGCTACCGTGGCATGCGGCGCACGCGTTTTCAAATATACGCTGCCCGATGGCCGCATTCCCTTCAAGAGGCGGCATCTGAATTGCCACCAGTGAATTGCCCTCGGTAGGTGCCAACTGCGCGGCTTCCTTAACTCGGGCGGGACGTAGAGTGATATAGGCAGCGACGGTTACCACGGCGCACGCGCCGATCAGGAGATATTTTCGGTTCATGTACTGGTCCTAACCTTATGTAACAGAGTGGAGCCGCAAATAATTCACAGCACACCGGAACGTGTTCACTGACGTGAACCGCGTCGGAAATCTGTTTCAAGCGTTAGGTGGTCTGTCCGGGTTGTCCGGCTCATTGAGCGTCGAGAGGTTTGAGGCCTGCCATGCCAATACCGCGTCAGATTGGTCAGGGTTCGTTACTGAGTTCTGCATCGTGAGAGCAAGGGCACTACACAGGAATGGATTGCATCTTTCGTGCGTCGTGCTGTCTGACTCATGTGGTGCGCTTCCATTTTGCGCAACTGAGACTTGGTCAATTTGGCGATCGTCTACAGGCGTATGCAGGTGGTGCACACAATGCCCACCATTGCAGTTCTCCAGCATCGCCTGCGCACGGTCGCCAAGCCCTGTCATCAGGACCAACAGAACAACAAGCAGCATCGCAGTTATGGTTCGAATAAACTTCACACCCGGAACTTATCCTAGGCCCCAATACAATACAACGAAAGCCGACACTGAGGCATCGTGCAGCATCGGTGGTATTGGGCTTGCTACTGTCGTCGGAGCATCCGCAGCATTTGAAACTTGGTCCGAATCGCTTCGATGAGGACGGACCTTTCCGGACCTTTACCCCGAAGTCCCCATGCTGCGGCGCGGCCCGTCGAATCTGTCGTTCGCTGCAAGCGCAAAATCAAAGGCTGCCTGAACTCGCGAAATGCGGACGAAATTGCTATTGGTACTTTGCGTGTGAACGGCCGCATTGTGTGATTTGCAACTGTGGAGCAAAAAACCTCGGGCGGAGATCCGAAGTTCGCGGCTGTTACTGACCAATGTCGGAGCTAAAGATGCCGCTGGCAATCATTGCGCGACCAAGTTATTGAAACCAAACAGTAGATTTCCAATGACTGAAGAGAGCAAGCTTTTGAGCGCTGAAGATCGCTGGATAAATCGAAGTATCGCAGACGCCAATTGTTGGTCAAATATGCAATGCGGCAGAATTCTGCCGCGTTGCGCTCGTCAATGATCTCAGTCCACCGCGAGTTCTGTTATTTCACGGCGGAAGGGTAGCGCGTCGCCGATGTCTTGGCCGTCCAACTCTCGTGCATAGCGGTGACCTGCATAGGTGGCCCAGGCAATCGGACCTGGAGCGTTGGCGTCACCAATCAGTTTGACCGACTTGATACCGGCATCTACCCATTCGGCCTCACGTGCCTTGAGATCGTTGAAGACGCTGTTGTTTTCCAGCCGCGAGGCGACCATGACAACCGCATCCGCTTCGATCTTCCAGGTGCGGTCTGTGTAGACGCAGTTCGAGATCACATGATCGGGGTGGATTTCGGTGACGCCCTGGTTCAGCACGATCTCGACGCCCGCATCCACCAGCCGCGGATGGATGGCGATCTGTTCCAGCGTGTTGTTCGTCCAGTCGCTGACATAGGCCGACGGGGTGACCAGCGTCACCTGCGCGCCGTTCTTGGCCAGCAGTTCGGCCACCACGCCCCCCATGTAATAGTGGTCGTCGTCATAGACCACCACACGGCCGGACGGGATCGTGCCGTCCATCAGGTCGTCAGGGGTATAAACCTTGGCCCCATCGGCAATGGGCATAGGTACCACGTGTTGGCGAGAAACGCCGTCGCGACGCCAGGTTGCGCCGGTGGCGAGACAGACATTTTCAAAGCCAAACTCAAGGATGCTTTCGGCGTCCAGTTCGCTTTCGCGGTACATTTCCACGTTTTGGCGCTGGCTCAGTTGATAGTCGCGATAGTCCACCACGCGCCCCCAGGCTGACAGGCCGGGCAACAGGCGTTCGCGGGCCACACGGCCGCCGATTACGTCACGAGCCTCGGCCACGGCGACGTCATAGCCCCGGCGGCACAGGGCCCATGCGGCCTCAAGCCCCGCTGGCCCCGAGCCCACGATCAGCACGTTGTTGCTGTTGCCCTTTTCGTTCATCTTCTCGGGATGCCAGCCCTTGCGCCATTCCTCCATGAAGGTTGGGTTCTGGGTGCAGCGGCTGATCGACATGGTCATATCGCCGGTAATGCAGATGTTGCAGCCGATACATTCGCGGATGTCTTCGATCCGGCCCTCTTCAATCTTCTTGGGCAGGAATGGATCGGCGATGGACGGGCGCGCGCAGCCGATGAAGTCCAAAGTGCCGGATTTGACCATCTTGGCCATCACATCGGGCGAGGTGAACCGTCCAACCCCAACGATGGGTTTGTCGGTCAGCTCATGAATGCCACGCACCAGTTCTTCCTGCGCAGCCTCTTCCTTGAAACGTGAGGGGCCTGAACAATCTTCCCATGTGCCCTGCGCCAAATCCCACAGATCTGGCAGGTCTTTGTTCATCTCAATGTAGTCACGCACCTCGGCGTTAGAGAACCCCAGTTCGCCTATGGTCTCGTCGAGCGATACCCGCAACGTAATCGCCATCGTGTCGCCTACGGCATCGCGCATGTCGGCTATGACTTCCTGACTAAATCGGGCGCGGTTTTCCAGCGATCCGCCATATTCGTCGCTGCGCTGGTTGGTGGCACGGCTGAGGAAATGCTGGAAAATGCCGAACCCGTGCGCGCCATACAGGCAGATCAGGTCAAAGCCCGCGTCTTTCGAGCGTTTCGCGGCATTCACGAACCAGCGGCGCAGGTCTTTGATGTCCTGCTTGTCCAGTGCGCGCGCCTGCACCGGGTCATTGGTGAAGGTGCGGATCGGCAGGGCCGAGGGTGCCAGCGGCACCTCTTTGGTATAAAGGTTCGGCCCGTTAATGCCGGAATAGGCCAGCTGAATCCCCGCCAGCGCACCGTGGGTTTTCATCCGTTCGGACATCTTGCGTAGTTGCGGAATATCCTTGTCTTCCCACAGGCGCAGCTCGATAAAAGGTGTGATTTCCGAGGTGTGGTGCATTTCGCATTGTTCGGTAAAGATCACGCCCCAGCCGCCTTCGGCCTTGATCCCGCGCATCGCCGCAGCCGCCGAGGGGTCGCGGTATCCGCCGCCATTGCAATGGGGCACCTGATAAAACCGGTTCTTGGCAGTCAGAGGGCCGATCTGCATCGGTTCGAACAAAATGTCGTATCGTGGGTCGCGCATGGCTGGCTCCTTCTGGCTGGCTGATAGGATTAGCGGGGCCTTTGGCCCCTGAACGGCTGTGTTCAAAGGCCTGCGGCGACCTCGGTGATGGCATCGCGTAGGATGTCTTCGATGCGGTCGATCATGGGTTCGTCCATGATCAGGGTCGGGGACAGGATCAGCACATTGCCCAAGGGCCGTGCGATCAGGCCGCGCTTCTGACAGGCACGGGCCACTTTCAGCCCAACCTGCGCGTCATCGGGATAGCTTTCCTTGGTGTCGCGGTCTTTGACAAACTCGATCCCCATCATGAAATGGCTGCCGCGCACTTCGCCCACCAATTCAATGTCGGTCAGGCCGCGCAGGTTGTTTTCAAACCGCTTGCCAGTTGTGCGGACACGCTGGGGGATGCCCTCACGCTCCATGATGGCGATGTTGGCCAGACCCGCGGTCGCCGCAGCCGGGTGGCCCGAATAGGTCATGCCATGCAGAAACATACCGTCCGGCCCCGAGATCACATCGTGAATATCGTCCGAGACAATCGTGGCAGACAGCGGCTGATAGCCCGAGGTCAGACCCTTGGCAGTCGTTATAATGTCGGGCACCATGCCGAACACATCCTCGGACGCAAAGAAATGCCCGAGACGGCCAAAGGCAGTGACGACCTCATCCGCAACGTACTTAATATCGTTGGACTTGCAGACCTCCCACGCACGGCGGTGATAGTCTGCGGGTGCGGTCACAACACCGCCCGCGCCTTGGACCGGTTCGGCGATGAAGGCGCAGATGTTCTCAGCGCCAATGCGCTCGATGCTTTGTTTCAGATCGTCAATCAGGGTGTCGAGGAACTCGGCCTCGGTCATATCACCGCCTTCGCGCCAGTAATGGGGCGAGCGCAGGTGATGCACCAGATCATTGGCCGTGTGCCAGCCCTCTGAATAACCGGGCGTGGTCATCGCCATCGCCAGATGGGTCGAACCGTGATAGGCCCCGTGGCGCGACAGCACCATCTTCTTTTCCGGCTTGCCCCTGCGGATATTATAATGGTGCAGCATCCGAATGGCGCTGTCATTGGCGACCGAACCGGAATTGCCGAAATAGACCGAATTCAGATGCCCGGGTGCAAGCTGCGCGACCTTCTCGGCCAGCTCCGCAGCGGCGGGGTGGGTAAAGTTGTAGAAGGTCGAATAATAGTCCAGCGTTTTCAGCTGATCGGTGATCGCGTCGATCATCTCGGTGTTGCCGTGGCCGATATTGACGCACCACAGACCCCCGATTCCATCGATCAGTTCGGTGCCGTCGCTGTCATAGACATAAGCCCCTTTGGCCCGAGAGATCACGGTGCGCGCGCCTTGCTGCTTCAGTGCGTTCAGGTCGGCGAAGGACTGAATCAGGTGATCGTCCTGCGCAAGAATTTCAAGCGTATCTTTGGCCATGATCAACCCCCTTGGTCCCCGATGCTAATGCGTGGTGGTGGTGAAGCCCGTCGCGATTTGATCGCGGCATATACCACCCATTTTCACAAAAAAGGTTACTTTGGTCAATTTAAGGGGTATATACCCCCAGAGGGGTACTCGCACATGTCGCCACTTCCAGCCGCAGATGCTTTGTCGGATGCCATTCTGGCCACCGGGTCCGAGCGTTTCAGCAATGCGCTGCGCCAATGGCTGAATGCGACATGTTCGTTCGACAATTTCGCGATCATCGCCTTTTTTCAAACCAGCAACCCGCAGGTTCTGGCGACCCATGCCCGTGATAAACGCGTGTTTGAACGTATCGACAGCCACTATGTCAAAGGGGCCTATCTGCTGGACCCTTTCTTTCGCCTGCACCAGAAAGGCGCGGCGGACGGGCTGTACCGTCTGACGGACGTGGCCCCCGACCAGTTTCAGCGCAACGAGTATTTCAAATCCTATTACGCCAACACGACGCTGACGGATGAGCTTGCTTTCTTTGCCGGCCTTTCGCCGGGCTCATCGATCACGGTCTGTATCGGCAGGGATGCCACCACGGCGTCACGATTCTCGAACCGGGATCACACGGCAGCCAAGCAGGCCGCCCCGGTGGTCAATGCGCTGGTCAGAAAGAACTGGTCCGGCCTCAGACCCCCGCACGGGGACGAACCGGGCGATATCGTCGATCAGCTACGGCACCGCTTGTCCGCCGAACAGGGCATCAACCTCAGCCCCAGACAGGCCGAAGTGGCGCTGTTGATCCTGCAGGGCCATTCGTCGATTTCCATTGGTCTGACGCTTGGCATCAGCCCACAGACCGTCAAGGTCCTGCGCAAGCAGTTATACCGGAAATGCCGCATCTCATCACAAGGCGAACTGTATTACCTGATTGCCCCTTACCTCTCGGAACGTGGGCAAGTGGCGCGGAAAACAACGTAGTACCCGGCGGGTTAGCCAAAGCCTAATTAAGAGATAGCCAGACAATAATTTCGCCCCTGCCGAACTTGTGAAACCTTATTGGGGAAACGTGCGATACTTGCTGGCGCGGCATAAAACGCGAGGCTTTGGTCAATTCAACCGGGCCGCTCGGACAGACATGGCGACCTGTCGTCTGCCTGTCCCGACACCAGCAGACAACGCACGATTGCAACGACCTTTCGGGGTCAGTTCTGAATGCGAAATATAGGGAACCGACACATGTCCATCGATAAAACGGATACGCTGGTTGTTGGCGCAGGACAGGCAGGCATCGCACTCAGCGAGCATCTGGGCAACAACAATGTCCCCCACATCATCCTGGAAAAGAACCGCACCGCCGAGGCGTGGCGCACCGGTCGCTGGGACGCGCTGGTTGCCAACGGCCCGTGCTGGCATGACCGGTTTCCCAGCCTCCATTTCAGCGGGGATGACCCGGATGCGTTTGTGCCCAAGGACCGTGTCGCCGAATATCTGGTTGAATACGCCGAAATGGTCAAAGCGCCGATCCGCGAAGGTGTTGAGGTGCTCAGGGCGGAACGTCTGCCGGGTGAAGGTGGCTTCAGGGTCGAAACCTCGGCCGGAGAGATTCACGCCAAGCGTATCGTGGCCGCCACAGGCGCGTTCCAGCATCCGGTGATCCCGCCGATCGTGCCGGAAACGGCTGATGTGAAACAGCTGCATTCCTTCTATTACAAGAACCCCGAACAACTGCCTGAAGGGGCCGTGATGGTTGTGGGCGCGGGCTCGTCCGGCGCGCAGATCGCGGATGAGCTGAACCGCGCGGGCCGCAAGGTGTTCTTGTCGGTCGGTCCCCATGACCGCCCACCGCGCCGCTATCGTACCCGTGACAATGTCTGGTGGCTGGGCGTTCTGGGCCTGTGGGACATGGCCGCGCAAAAGCCGGGCACCGAACACGTTACCATCTCGGTCAGCGGGGCCCATGGCGGCCATACGATGGATTTCCGCCGTCTGGGCAATGAGGGCGTGACACTGACTGGCTTGACCAAGAGCTTTGAGAACGGCGTGCTGAGTTTCGCCGACGACCTGCAGGCCAACTTGGCCGCAGGCGACGCCAATTACCTCGAGATGCTGGATATGGCCGACGCCTATATCGAACGCACCGGCATCGATCTGCCGGAAGACCCCAAGGCGCGTGAACCCTTTGCAGACCCCGACAGCCTGACCAACCCGCTGACCTCGGTTGATTTTGCTAAAGAAGGTATCACCACGATCATCTGGGCCACGGGTTTCCGTCAGGATTTCAGCTGGATCAAAGCCGATGCCTTTGACGCCAAGGGCGCACCGATCCATCAGCGCGGCGTGTCTGTTGAACCCGACATCTATTTCCTTGGCCTGCCCTGGCAATCGCGCCGCGGCTCGACCTTTATCTGGGGCGTCTGGCACGATGCGAAATACATCGCCGACCAGATCTCGATCCAACGCGCCTATGCCGATTACGAAGGCGAGGCGGCCATCATCGCCCCCGCCGCCGCAGAATAAGACGACAGGAATCCAAAATGGCGCACACACGCATTCGCAAGTTCAACACCAAAGAAACTTACCCCGAGCAGAACCTGGACAACGATCTGTGTCAGGCCGTGGTCACGCAGGGTGGCAAGACCGTCTATCTGCGCGGCCAATGCCCTCAGAATCTGGACGATGCGGTCAACATTGACAGCCACGATCCGGTTGAGCAGACCCACAAGGTGATGCAGAACATCAAGCAGCTGATCGAAGAGGCAGGCGGCTCGATGGAGCATCTGGTCAAGGTTGTGGTCTACATCACTGATGTCCGCCACCGCGAAGCCGTCTACCGAACAATGGGCGAGTATATCAAAGGGGTTCACCCCTGCTCGACCGGGTTGGTGGTTCAGGCGCTGGCGCGTCCTGACTGGTTGGTTGAAATCGACGGCACCGCTGTCATTCCCGACTGATCTTGCCGATCAATTGAGGAAACCGGGCTGCGCTCATATGCTCTCACCCCGCGCGGCCCGGTCTTTATCGTTCAGGAGGTCCAAATGACTTTTTCTCTGGTCGCCCGCTGTGCTGATACCGGCATGTTCGGTCTGGCGATTTCGTCGTCCTCGCCCGCTGTTGCTGCGCGCTGTTCCTTTGCGCGCGCGGGCGTCGGGGCCGTGGCCTCGCAAAACGTGACCGACCCCGGCCTTGGGCCACTGACGCTGGATCTGATGGAACAGGGTAAAACTGCACCCGAAGCTATCGAGGCGATGACCGCGCAGGCAAAATTCATCGAATACAGGCAGGTTCTGGCGGTGGATTCTGCCGGGCGCACAGCAATCCATTCCGGCCCCAACAGTCTGGGTATCTGGACACAGGCGCAGGCCGAAAACGTCGCCTCGGGCGGCAATCTGCTGGCCAATGAAGGCATCCCGCAGGCCATCGTGGCTGGGTTTCTGTCGGCCTCGGGCCATATCGGCGACCGGTTGATCGCCGCCATGCGCGCCGGTCTGGCCGCCGGTGGCGAAGCAGGCCCGGTGCATTCCGCAGGCATGAAGGTTGTCGACAAGGTCAGCTGGCCCGTCGCTGACCTGCGCTGCGACTGGACCGAGGATTGCCCGATCGAGGCCATCGCAACCGCATGGGACGTCTACAAGCCGCAGCTTGACGCCTATATCCAGCGCGCGCTGGACCCGCGCGAGGCACCGTCCTACGGCGTGCCCGGTGACGAATAATCAGGGAGATACAAGATGTTGGACTATTCACACGACGACTGGATAAGCCGGGCCGCCGGTCTGTCCTTTCGCGGTCAGGCGTTCATTGACGGCAAGTTCGTTGACGCCGCATCGGGCAAAACCTTCGACAGCATCAACCCCGCCACCGGATCGGTGCTGACCCCCGTCGCCGAATGCGATGCCGAGGATGTAAACCGCGCCGTCACCGCCGCCCGCACCGCGTTCGAGGATGGCCGCTGGTCACGCATGGCTCCGGGCGACCGCAAGGCGGTGATGCTGAAACTGGCCGACCTGATCCGCGACAATCTCGAAGAGATGGCGCTGCTGGACAGTCTGGACATGGGCAAGCTGGTCACGGATGCGGCTACCATCGACGCGCCGGGATCGGCGCATTGCTTCCAGTGGTACGCCGAGGCCATCGATAAGGTTTATGATGAGGTCGCCCCGACTGGCCCTGGCGAACTGGCGTTGGTCAGCCGCGTGCCTCTGGGCGTTGTTGGCGCTGTGACGCCATGGAATTTCCCGCTGGATATGGCCACTTGGAAAGCCGCCGCTGCGCTGGCAGCGGGCAACTCGGTGGTGCTGAAACCGGCCGAACAATCACCCCTGTCGGCGCTGCGTCTGGCGGAACTGGCGGCCGAAGCCGGTATCCCCGATGGAGTCTTCAACGTGGTGCCGGGCTTTGGTGCGACCGCGGGTCATGCGCTGGGGCTGCATATGGATGTGGATTGTCTGGCCTTCACCGGCTCGACCGCCACGGGCAAGCTGTTCATGCAATATTCGGGCCAGTCGAACCTGAAACAGGTCTGGCCGGAAACCGGCGGCAAAAGCCCCAACCTGGTCTTTGCCGATTGCGAGGATCTGGACACCGCCGCCGACATGGCCGCGTTCGGCATCTTCTTTAATCAGGGCGAGGTCTGCTCGGCCAATTCGCGGCTTTACGTGGAACGCGCGATCAAGGATGCGTTTGTAGAAAAGCTGATTGCCCGCGCGCAGGCCATGCAACCCGGCGACCCGCTGGACCCGGCGTCCAAGATGGGTGCCATCGTGGACGAAAGGCAGACGCAGGGCATCATGCGCTTTGTCGAGGACGGCAAAAAGACCGCAAATCTGGTGACCGGCGGCGACCGAGTTACTGTCGAAGGCAAAGGTTGCTTCATCCAGCCGACCATCTTTGACGACGTCGCCCACGACAATCCTCTGGCGCGGGATGAAATCTTTGGCCCCGTCCTTTCGGTCATTCCGTTTGATACCGAAGAACAGGCTGTGACCATGGCCAATGACTCGGTCTATGGCTTGGCGGCGTCGGTCTGGACCGACAACCTGTCCCGTGCTTGCCGGGTGTCGGACAGGCTGATGGCCGGAACCGTTTCGGTGAACACGGTGGACGCGCTATCGGCGATGACGCCCTTTGGCGGCATGAAACAGTCGGGCTTTGGACGCGATTTGTCTTTGCACTCGTTTGAAAAATATACTGCCCTGAAAACAACGTGGATCAAGTACAAGGCTTGATGCGCGAAATCGTGGGGATGCGCCTTTGCCTTTCAGATACACGCTGCGACAGCTTGAATATTTTGTAGCCGTCGGAAAGGCAGGCAGCATCGCCGCCGCCAGTGACAAGCTAAACGTATCGTCGCCGTCAATTTCGGCGGCGATCGCCCAGCTTGAGGTCGAGTTCGGCGTTACCCTGTTTGTGCGCGAACACGCGCGCGGTCTGTCGCTGACCAAGGCCGGGCAGAAAGTCATGGAGCGCACCGAATTTGTCCTGCGCGAGGCCGAGTTGCTGGCCACATTGGCCGGAGAGATCACCGGCAAGGTTCAGGGCATATTGTCGGTTGGGTGTCTGGTCACCTTCGCGCAGATCATCCTGCCGGGTCTGCGGCGGGAATTCGAAACCTGCTACCCCGACGTGCGCATCGAACAGCGCGAGCTGAATCAGGCCGATATCTTCAGCCAATTGCGCCGGGCCGAACTGGACATCGCCCTGACTTATGATCTGGACATTCCCGCCGATCTGGAATTCCAGCCCCTGCACGATCTGCCACCCTATGCCGTTCTGGGCGAAGGGCACCCTTTGGCCGACCGCGCCGAACTGTCAATCGCGGACCTGCAGGACAGCCCCATGGTTCTGCTGGACCTGCCCTTTAGCGGCGAATATTTCCTGTCCTTCTTCCGTGACGCCAATATCAAACCCAATATTGAAGAGCGCACGGCGGATATGTCGGTCATGCGGTCCCTTGTCGCCAACGGGTTCGGGTTCTCGATCGCCAATATCCGACCGCTGAATGTGCTGTCGCCCGACGGCAAGAAACTAATCTTTGTCCCCCTCGCCGGAGAGCTGCGTCCGATGCGGTTGGGCCTGCTGCGCGCGCGTTCCGAGAATGAGACCAACACGTCAAAAGCTTTCATCGAACACTGCGCCAGGGCAGTTCGGTCCGGGACACTGCCGGGGCTGTGCGCACGCGAACAAGATTGACCCGACTATCTTAGAGAACGCCTAACCGCTGCTTCGCCATTCCCGGATTTATGTTTTTGGCCGTTGGTATAGGGTTGAAAGGAACGCGCCCCCACAGCGAAAGGAGGCCCAACCCGATGACCTCGACACTGGATATTCTCGACCGGCTTGTTGGCTTTGATACGGTCAGCAAGAACTCGAACCTTGATCTGGCCGCTTATGTCGAAGAATTCCTTGAGGCGCGCGGGTTTGCCGTGCATCGCATCACCGATCCCGGCGGCGACAAGACCGGGCTTTATGCCCAGAAAGGCCCCGAAGGCGATGGCGTGTTATTGTCGGCCCATACCGATGTTGTGCCGGTCGAGGGCCAAAGCTGGACCAAAGACCCATTTCGCCTGACCCGCGAAGGCAATCGCATCTATGGGCGCGGCACCACGGATATGAAGGGCTATGTGGCCTCGGTCATGGCGCTGGCGGATCGCACCACCGGGGCGGATCTGCGCGAGCCGCTCAAGATCGCGTTGTCTTATGACGAAGAGGTCGGCTGTGTCGGTATTCAGCACATGCTGGACCGTCTGGCCCCGATGCTGGGACAGCCCCGCGCCTGTTTCGTGGGCGAGCCAACCGAGATGCAGGTCGCCGTAGGGCACAAGGGCAAGGCCGCGCTGCGGGCGGTGTGTCACGGCCAGAGCGGTCATTCGGCCCTAGCCCCGAAATTCGTCAACGCGCTGCATCTGGCCACGGATTTCGTCGGGGAACTGCGCGCCCTGCAGGTCACATACGCCAACAGTGGTCACAGCGACCCGGCCTATTCGGTGCCCTATACCACCTTTCATGTGGGCATGATGTCGGGCGGCAGGGCGCTGAACATTGTGCCGGATCGTGCAGAGCTGACCTTTGAATATCGCCATCTGGCGGCAGACCGGGGTAAGGATATCCTGCGCCAGATACAGGACGCGGCCCACAGGGTCGGCGCGGCCTATCGGGACCTGAGCCCCGAGGCGCGTATCGAGGTTGAACAATATAACGCCTATCCCGGACTGGACGTCGCCAAGACCGAAGGCATTATCGCCTATGCCCAGAAACTGGCGCAAAGCAACGCCACCACCAAGGTCGCCTTTGGCACCGAGGCCGGGTTTTTCAGCGAACTGGGCATTCCCTCCGTCGTCTGTGGCCCCGGATCGATGGAACGGCAGGGCCACAAACCGGATGAATATCTTGAGATCGATCAGCTCAGCGCCTGCGACGCGATGATGGATCGCATTCTGGAAGATATCAGCCGGTAATAGATCTTGCCGCTATCAAACGCAAAAAGCCCCCGAGCAGAACCGGGGGCTTTCGTGTTGAATATTTGATCCGCGTTACTTCTTCAGGTTGGTCCAGATCTGATCATAGACAGCCTGAGTTTCCTCGTCACAGACCTCGATAAAGACGCCTGGGCCTGCATTGGCATGAGGGTTCTTTTCGGGTTGTTCCGCAAGGGCCGGATCAAGGAATTCGCCCACGCCATTCACACCAGCGTTGTATTGGGCAAAGTTGGTCACCGCCGCGATGTTTTCAGGCTCCAGCAGGAAGTCCATGAATTTCAGAGCGTTGTCGCGGTTGGGCGCGTCTTTCAGCAGAACCACGTTGTCCATCCACGCGATGTAGCCTTGTGTCGGATAGGCGTATTCCACATTCGCCCCTTCTTCGCGCGCCTTGGCGGCAAAGCCGTCATAGATCTGACCAACGGCGGCATCACCCGAGACCAGAACCTCTTTCGCGGTGTCCGAGTTGAACGAGGCCCAATGCGCCTTGGCCTCTTGCAGCATAGCATTCAGCGCCTTGAGCTGGTCGCGGTCAGTCGAACACTGCGGGATGCCCATATGCAGCGCAGCCATCGCCATCACTTCGCCCTGACTGTCCAGCATGTTGATGCGGCCCTGCAGTTCTGCCGGCGGGTTGAACAGGATGTCGGTGGTTTGAATGTCACCGTCATAGGCATCGCGGCTGACCGCAAAGCTGGTCGAACCCCACTGATACGGGATTGAGGATTGGCGACCGGGATCAAAGCTGGGGTCAGCCCATTCCGGCGCGATGTTGCCTTTGTTCTTCAGCTCACCGTCAGCGATGGTGTCGAGCATCCCCTCACCTGCCATGATCGATACCATGTAGTCACCCGGCACGGACACGTCATAGGTGCCGATACCACCAGCCTTGAGCGAGGCCAGCATCGATTCGTTGCTGTCGTAGGTGTCCATGGTGACGTTGATGCCGGTTTCTTCGGTGAACTTATCCAGCAGTTCCTGCGGGATGTATTCGAACCAGTGGTACAGGACCAACTCACCCTCGGCGGCGGCAGCATTTGCGCCGATGGCCAGGGCCAGCGCGGCGACGCCGCTTTTCATCATATGTTTCATGTGTCACTCCATCTGTTGGTTATTTGGTGTTGTCGGACTTGCTTACGAAATAGCTGATCGTGACCATGATGATGGATACGCTCAGCAACATGGTCGAAATCGCCATGATATTGGGTTTGATCCCCTGCTTGACCGAGCCGAAGATCGCTGTTGGTAGGGTTTCAACCCCTGCACCTTTGACAAAGTTGGTGATGATGAAGTCATCCAGGCTGACGATGAAGGCCAGCAGAAATCCCGAGATGATACCGGGCATCATTAGTGGCAGCAGGATCTTGGTAAACGCTTGTCGCTTGGTGGCATAGAGGTCCAGTGCAGCCTGCTCATAGCTGTCTTCGATCCCCTGCATCCGGGCCGAGATTGGCAGGTAGGCAAAGGGAATACAGAACGCGATATGGGCCAGCAGGATGGTGAGAAGCCCGCGCTCAAACCCGATCGAGTTGAAGAAGATCAGGGTTGCAACCGCCAGAACGATCTCTGGCACCATCAATGGTAAGCTGATGAGGCCGAAAGACACGGTCCGAAAACGGAATTTGCCGCCGCGCACCATACCCGTTGCCGCCAGTGTTGCGATGGTAGTCGCCGTGGTGGCCGCGATGATCGCGATGATAAAGCTGTTCTTGGCCGCCGTCTTGAACTTGGCACTTTCCGGGCCGGTAAACACATCCGCGTACCAGCGCAGCGACACGCCCTCCCAGTTGGTCAGTGATTGCGAAGCATTGAAGCTGTAGATCGTGACCACAACCAGCGGCGCATAAAGGATGACCAGACACAGCAGTGTAATCCCCTTGAAGCCGGTATAGGTCTTGATGTCGAATTGCTTGCTTGCCATCAGTCAGCCCCCCGCCTTATCCGCTTTGGCCTGTTGCCGGGCCGAGAACATCAGGATAATCAAGACCATTGTCAGCAGGATCATCGAAGCGGCTGCACCGAACGGCCAGTTGCCCGCATTGCCCTTGAACTGTTCTTCGATCAACGAGCCGATCATGAAGTTCTTGGCTCCGCCCAGCAGGTCAGGCGCGAGGAACGAACCCATCGAGGGGACAAAGACCAGAATACAGCCCGCAAACACGCCCGGCTTGATCGCCGGAAGCAGAACCCGTCGCAGTGTTGTCCATTTCGAGGCATAGAGATCTGCCGCCGCCTCTGAGAGTGCGAAATTATAGCGTTCGACCGCCGCATAGATGGGCAGCACCATGAAGGGCAGGTAAGAATAGAACAGGCCCAACTGCACTGCAAAGTTGGTGTTGACGATATGCAGGGGGCTGTCGATCAGGCCAATGCTCATCAGGAAATCGTTGAGCGGTCCCTGGTCGCGCAACAGGAACTTCATCGAAACGGTGCGGATCAGCAGGTTCACCCAATATGGGATGGTGATCAGGAACACCCAGACTGGGCGCATATTCTCGGACCGGGTCGCGATGAAATAGGCCGTTGGAAAGCCAATCACGAGGCTGAGCAACGTTGCCGCGCCAGCCTGCCAGATCGAGCGCCAGAAGATTATGATATAGGTCCATTCGATCTTGGGTGGCTCATCCCCGAACAAGCCGCGATCAAAGAAGAACTGATCATAGGCCGCGAGGCTGAACTCCCAGATTACGCCGCCGCGGAACTCTTTCGTCAGGAAAGAGTAGATCAGCATCATGATGACCGGTGCCAGAACCAGAATGGCCAGAGTCACCCATGCGGGCAGCAACAGCCAGGTGCGGGCCTCTTTATACGTGTCTGTGGTTGCGCTGCCGCCGCTTGCTGCACCCGCCGCCATCAGTCCACCAGGAGGCGACCAGCCCCCAGCTCCATGTTGACATACATTTCGCTGCCCGGCTCGAATATCCGCTTGTTGCCGCGATCCGAGTTGGACGTACGCACGATGAAATCGGGGCCATCCTGCAAATCGACGATGGTGGTGATGTCGGTGCCGACAAAGATGTTTTCCTTGATCCGGCCTTTCAGGCTTTCGGATTCCGCAGGTGTGTCAGACATGTACAGACGCTCGGGCCGGATCGACATATGCACCTTCGAGCCTATGCCAACTCCCTCGACCGCGTTACAGGTCAGCTCGTGCCCGCCGCCCAGATGGCAGGTCGCGCGCCCGTTTTCGATGCCATCGACGGACACTTCCAGCAGGTTGGTCTCACCGATGAAATCCGCGACAAACATGTTGTGGGGGCGTTCGTAAATGTCCGTGGGCGCGCCCAGTTGCTGCATCTCGCCGGCTGACATGACGGCGATACGGTCAGACATGGTCAGGGCTTCTTCCTGATCATGCGTTACGAAGATGAAGGTAATCCCGGTTTCGCGCTGCAGGTGTTTCAGTTCAAGCTGCATCGCCTTGCGCAGTTTCAGGTCCAGCGCCGACAGGGGTTCATCCAGCAACAGAACCTTGGGCTGCGGGGCCAGGGCACGGGCCAGCGCCACACGCTGTTGCTGACCGCCCGACAACTGGCTGGGTTTGCGGGCCGAGAACTGGCCAAGTTGGACCAGCTCCAGCATCTCACCGGCTTTCGCACGCGCCTCGGATTTCGAGCTGCCGCGCATTTCCAGCCCGAACGCAACATTGTCCAAAATGGTCATATGCGGGAACAGCGCATAGTTCTGGAAAACCGTGTTCACCGGGCGCTTGTTGGGGGGCAGGTTCTCGATCTCATCACCGTAAAGGTAGATGGCCCCTTCGGTCACGGCCTCGAACCCGGCGATCATCCGCAGCAGAGTGGTCTTGCCGCAGCCGGACGGGCCTAACAACGTAAAGAACTCGTTGTCCATGATCGACAGCGAGATCTTCTTGAGCGCGGTAAAATCGCCATAACGTTTCACCGCGTCCCGCACGTCAATCGCGATATTTTCTGTGTCAGACAATTGCGCCTCCCCTGAGCATCGCGAATTTGCACTCAGGTATATACGGACCGCGCTGCCCGCCTAAGAATTGACTTCCTCACTAAACATTAGGATTAGCCTAACCATTTTTCTTTTTTGTTATAAATCATTGTATTACACTGGATCTGCAGTCTTTTTAATCGAACAGAAAAGACTGGGTCGCACATTGGATGTGCAACCTTCTTTTCCTATAGTTATCCCTATGGAGAAAGTATCAACTAAGGCCTACAGCAGGGTTCTGTCGCAAACTCCGTCCCCACCTGTGAGATCGAACGCAGTTCTGTTAACGCGGGCTGGAACATGACAGGAGCAAACCGTGACGATC